>CAJKMA010000008.1 GCA_905200905.1 uncultured Bacillota bacterium | reverse complement strand
AATTTATGATGAAATAGCGGATCAGATTTATGAGATACAGGGGGGAGTTATGAAGCTGACAAAAAGTGATGTATGACTTGCATAAAAAACAGGTTTGACTTAGAATCAGTGTATAGGAAATAGAAGTTTGTATTTCATGGACTCTTAGTCTGGAAAGGAGTATTTGAATTATGGGGAAATTTGTGAATCCTGATAACACAGCCTTTCAGGTTGCTTTGAATTCAGAAATATACGTTGATAAGACAGGATTAATTGAATATACTAACCGGGTTATGGATACAAATCAGGCTTTGATATGCAATAGCCGCCCCAGGCGTTTTGGAAAATCAATTACTGCAAATATGTTGGCAGCCTATTATAGCCGAGGATGTAATTCGGAACAGCTTTTTTTAGGGAAAGATATAAGTAAGACGAAGTTATATGAGGAACATCTTAACAAACATGATGTGATTCATTTGGATGTACAGTGGTGCTGTATGGATGCAGGAAGTGCAGAAAAAACAGTTTCTTATATTACCCAAGAAGTATTATGTGAACTTAAAGATGAGTTTCCGGATGTTCCTTTTTCAAAGAAAAATACCTTGGGTGGTGCTTTAGCTGATATTACCCAGATGACGGGACATAAGTTTGTGATTATCATAGATGAGTGGGATGTGCTGATTCGTGATGAAGCTGCGAACTTAAAAGTGCAGGAAGAATATATTGACTTCCTTAGAGGGTTATTTAAAGGAACTGAGCCTACAAAATTTTTGCATTTGGCTTATTTGACAGGAATTCTGCCTATGAAAAAGGTTAGAACCCAGTCGGCATTAAACAATTTTGAAGAATACACAATGCTGACACCTGCTAATTTTGCTCCGTATATTGGATTTACAGAAGAAGAAGTGAAGATGTTGTGCGAACAATATTTCATGGAATTTGATAGGGTAAAACATTGGTATGACGGATATCTTTTGGGCAATGAACATGTTTACAACCCTAAAGCAGTTGTAAGTGTAATGATGAGAGGAGAGTATCAGAGTTATTGGTCAAAAACAGGTACCTATATTTCTATTCAGCCACTTATTAATATGAATTTTGATGGCCTGCGGACAGCAATCATTCAAATGCTATCAGGAGCATCGGTGGAAGTGGACATCAATACGTTTCAGAATGATATGGTTTCTTTTCAAAATAAAGATGACGTGATTACGCTGTTAATTCATATGGGATATCTGGCATATGACCAGAAAAGAGGAAGAGCTTTTATTCCCAATGAAGAAATCCGGCAGGAGTTTGTGGTTGCGACAAAAGATAGAAAATGGAATGAATTAT
This sequence comes from uncultured Bacillota bacterium, assembly GCA_905200905.1. Classification (GTDB taxonomy): domain Bacteria; phylum Bacillota; class Clostridia; order Lachnospirales; family Lachnospiraceae; genus Blautia. The sequence continues at coordinate 63,870 of CAJKMA010000008.1, read as the reverse complement.
GAGAATTCTCTAAGCAGTGTTCTGACGATTGCCTATCTGTCAGCCATGCAGTATTACTTTATACCAGTGCGGGAAATGCCGGCACTACTTGTTGAACTAAAGTGGAATAAAAAAGCAACAACAGCATTGCAGCAGATTAAGGATAAGAATTATGTGCAAGCTGTTGCAGGTTATATAGGCAATATTTTATTGGTGGGAATTTCCTATGATAAAAAAAGTAAAGAGCATGAGTGCATCATTGAGGAATATATTCTTTAAAAATCGGAAGATACGCAGGATTAATTTCTTGCGTATCTTCTTTTGTTCGTGCTATACTAAATATGTATGTCTGAAAATAAGAATAACTTTAAATATCACGATTACAGCGACTAGGAGGAATTTATATGCCGTCAATCGATCAGAGCAAAATCCGCAACTTTTGCATTATTGCCCATATTGACCATGGAAAATCTACACTGGCAGACCGTATTATTGAGAAGACAGGTCTTCTGACTGCCAGAGAGATGCAGTCACAGGTTCTGGACAACATGGATTTGGAGCGTGAGAGAGGAATCACCATTAAATCTCAGGCAGTCCGCATTGTGTACAAGGCAAAAGACGGGGAAGAATATATTTTTAACTTAATTGATACACCTGGACACGTAGACTTTAACTATGAGGTATCACGAAGCCTTGCAGCCTGCGACGGAGCGATTCTGGTAGTGGATGCTGCCCAGGGAATCGAGGCTCAGACTTTAGCCAATGTTTATCTGGCACTGGATCATGACCTGGATGTGTTTCCTGTCATTAACAAAATTGATTTGCCAAGTGCAGACCCGGAACGCGTGATTAATGAAATCGAGGATGTAATTGGAATTGAAGCACAGGATGCACCGTTGATTTCTGCCAAAAGCGGCCTGAATATTGAAGAAGTTCTGGAGCAGGTAGTGACCAAGATTCCGGCACCTTCCGGCAATCCGGAGAATCCTTTGCAGGCATTGATTTTCGACTCTATTTATGATTCTTATAAGGGTGTGATTGTATTCTGCCGTATCAAGGAAGGTACTGTACGGAAAGGAACCAGACTTCGCATGATGGCTACCGGTGCAGTGGAGGAAGCCGTGGAAGTGGGATATTTCGGTGCAGGTCAGTTTATTCCTTGTGAGGAACTGTCAGCAGGTATGGTAGGTTATGTCACAGCCAGCATTAAGAATGTAAAAGATACCCGTGTGGGTGATACCATTACAGATGCGGACCGCCCCTGTGCAGAGCCGCTTCCTGGATATAAAAAGGTAAATCCTATGGTATATTGTGGTGTTTATCCGGCAGATGGTGCTAAATACCAGGATTTAAGAGATGCTCTGGAAAAACTCCAGTTAAATGATGCGTCTCTGTTCTTTGAACCTGAGACATCTATTGCCCTGGGCTTTGGATTCCGCTGTGGATTTTTGGGACTTTTGCATCTGGAAATCATTCAGGAGCGTCTGGAGAGAGAATATAATCTGGACCTTGTTACCACAGCACCGGGTGTTGTTTATAAAGTTCATAAGACAAATGGAGAAGTTATTGATCTGACCAATCCGTCCAACCTTCCGGATCCATCGGAAATCGAACATATGGAAGAGCCTATGGTAAAGGCAGAAATCATGGTAACCACAGAGTTTATCGGTCCGATTATGGATCTTTGCCAGGAAAGACGAGGCCAGTACCAGGGCATGGAATATATGGAGACCACCAGAGCCCTGCTGCATTATCATTTGCCTTTAAATGAAATTATTTATGATTTCTTTGATGCTTTGAAATCACGTTCTAGAGGCTATGCTTCTTTTGATTATGAAATGCTTGGCTATGAACAGAGCGACCTAGTAAAACTGGATATTCTGGTAAACAAAGAAGAAGTAGATGCTTTGTCCTTTATTGTATTTGCAGGTTCTGCCTATGAGAGAGGAAGGAAAATGTGCGAGAAGCTGAAAGAGGAGATTCCGAGACAGCTTTTTGAGATTCCTATTCAGGCAGCAGTGGGAAGCAAGATTATCGCAAGAGAGACCGTAAGAGCTATGCGTAAAGACGTATTGGCAAAATGTTACGGTGGTGATATTTCCCGTAAGAGAAAACTTCTGGAAAAACAGAAGGAAGGTAAGAAACGTATGCGTCAGGTAGGAAATGTAGAGATTCCGCAGAAGGCATTTATGAGTGTATTGAAATTAGACGATAAATAAAGAAATTGGGGATGGTTTTTATGAGGAATGATTTAGGTTTATATCTGCATATACCATTTTGTATGAAAAAGTGTGGATATTGTGATTTCCTTTCTTGGAAGGGAGCAGAGGAAGAACAGGAAATTTATGTGCAGAGTCTGATTCGGGAAATAGGAAGTTATGAGGAATTTGCAAAAGGCTACAAAGTTTCCACTGTATTTGTAGGTGGCGGTACACCTTCTATTTTAACAGGGGAGCAGATAGAACGGATTTTTGATGCGATTTCCAAGGTGTTCTGGTTGGAAAAGAGACCGGAAATCACGATAGAAATGAATCCGGGAACAGTTACAGAGGAAAAGTTGAAAGCATACAAACGGGCTGGAGTGAACCGATTGAGTATTGGGCTTCAGTCTGTAAGAAATGAAAATTTAAAGATGCTGGGGAGGGTTCATACTTATGAAGAATTTCTTCATTCCTATGATCTGGCACGGCAGGAGAAATTTGACAACATCAGCATAGACCTAATTTCTTCCATACCAGGTCAGAGCCTGGAATCCTGGGAAGAGGAATTAAGACAAGTTATAGAGTTAAATCCAGAGCATCTTTCGGTATATCAGCTGATTCTAGAAGAGGGGACCCCTTTTTATGAGAAATATGCAAAACATCCAGAATTTTTGCCTACAGAGGAAATCAGCCGGAATATTTATCTGCTTACAGGTAGATTGTTAAAAGAGGCTGGTTATGAGCAATATGAAATATCTAATTATGCAAAGTTGGGAAACGAGTCCAGACATAATCTGAAATATTGGGAGCGGAAAGATTATTTGGGACTGGGGCTTGGTGCAGCTTCTATGGTAAGGAATATCCGCATGAGCAATACCAGAGATATGAAGACATATTTGGAACGCTGCCATCAGCCAAAGACTATGCGGGAAGATGTAGAATTTTTGGAAGAACCGAGACAAATGGAAGAATTTATGTTTTTGGGACTTCGTAAAACAAGAGGGGTATCCAGAAAAGAATTTCACCGTACTTTTGGACAGGAATTGGATATGGTTTATGAGAAGGCTCTTTATAAATGTCTGGAAAATGGTTTGTTAAAGGAACATAAAGATAGGATTTTTTTATCTGAAGAAGGAATGCTCCTAAGTAATCTGGTAATGTCGGAATTTTTGTTCGATAAATAAAAGGATATGTTTTGAATTTATAGAATTTTAATAAAGTTTAATGCTTTTGTTCTGGAATTTTACAGAGCATTATGGCAAAATGGTAGATAGAAAAACAGGGGAGGAATACTCATGAATATTTTATTTTTTCTTACCCCCAAAGAAGATGTTGCGTATATTTATGATACCTATAGCCTGAGACAGGTATTGGAGAAAATGGAATACCACAAATATTCCTGCATTCCTATTATTACAGAACGTGGAAAATATGCAGGAACTATTACAGAAGGCGACTTATTATGGGGATTAAAGGACAGGGGACAGTTGAACTTAAAAGGGGCAGAAGAGGTGCCTATTGCATCTTTTAAAAGAAGAAATGATTATGCGCCCATTCGTGTAGATTCCAATATGGAAAATCTTCTTGAAAAAGCAATGCAGCAGAATTTTGTTCCTGTTGTGGATGATCAGAAAAATTTTATAGGAATTGTTACAAGAAGAGATATTATGCAGTACATTTGCTCTTTGAATAAGCAGGAGAGCAAAGGTGCATAAAAGATAAAACTGCCAGCTTTCAATGTGTGAACTGGCAGTTTTATCTTTGTCTCTCAAAATGTAAAAATATAGAACATATGTTTGAAAAAGACAGAAGGTTGTGGTAAGATATATTAAGAATAAAATATTTGTTAAAAGAGAAAGCTAAGAACAATTGTGCTTGAGCTTCAAAAAGCTCAAATCTGTTACAGAGAGAGGAAACAATATGGCAGTGAAAATGCAGGCAAGGCAGTTTATTAAAATTCGTGGTGCAAATGAAAATAATTTAAAAAATCTAGATGTGGATATTCCCAGAAATGAGCTGGTGGTTTTGACCGGTCTTAGCGGTTCCGGTAAAAGCTCTCTGGCTTTTGATACCATTTATGCAGAGGGGCAGAGACGGTATATGGAGTCCTTGTCTTCTTATGCACGTCAGTTCCTAGGGCAAATGGAAAAACCGGATGTGGAGAGCATTGAAGGGCTTTCTCCGGCGATTTCCATTGACCAGAAATCAACAAATAGAAATCCACGTTCCACAGTGGGAACTGTAACAGAGATTTACGATTATTTTCGTCTTTTATATGCCAGAATCGGAATCCCTCATTGTCCAAAATGTGGCAGGGAGATTAAGAAACAGACAGTGGATCAGATGGTAGACCATATCATGTCATTGCCTGAGCGGACGAAAATACAGCTTTTAGCGCCAGTGGTACGTGGGAGAAAAGGTACTCATGCAAAGCTTTTGGAACAGGCCAGAAAAAGCGGGTATGTAAGGGTGCAGATTGATGGAAGTCTCTATGAATTAAGTGAAGAGATTAAACTTGATAAAAATATTAAACATAACATTGAGATTGTTGTGGATCGATTGATTGTAAAAGAAGGCATTGAAAAGAGGCTTACCGATTCCATTGAAACAGTTTTGAATCTGGCGGAGGGACGTCTTGTTGTAGATACCATGGATGGCAATCAAATAAACTTCAGTCAAAGCTTTGCCTGTCCTGATTGTGGTATCAGCATTGATGAAATTGAACCAAGAAGCTTTTCATTTAATAATCCTTTTGGTGCATGTCCTTCTTGTTTTGGGCTTGGTTACCGTATGGAGTTTGATATTGATTTAATGATACCAGATCGGAGTCTGAGCATTTCCCAGGGGGCTATTGTGGTTATGGGCTGGCAGTCTTGTGCAGATAAAGGAAGCTTTACAAGAGCCATTCTGGATGCGCTGGCAGAAGAGTATGGATTTGATTTGGATACACCCTTTGAACAGTATCCTCAGAAAATTCAAGATATTTTGATTCATGGAACTGGAGGCAAGGAGGTGAAGGTGCATTACAAAGGCCAGAGAGGAGAAGGAGTCTATGATGTGGCCTTTGAGGGAATCATTAAGAATGTGGAAAGGCGTTATCGGGAAACTGGATCTGATACCATGAAGCAGGAGTATGAAACCTTTATGAGGATTACGCCTTGTCCTTCCTGTAAGGGCCAAAGATTAAAGCCAGAGGCATTAGCAGTAACAGTTGGAGATAAGAATATTCATGAAGTAACCACAATGTCCATCAGTAGTCTTCAAGAATACCTTATGAATCTGAAATTGACGAAAACCCAGGAATTAATTGGGGAACAGGTGTTGAAAGAAATTAAGGCCAGGGTAGGATTTTTGGTGAATGTAGGTCTGGATTACCTTACCCTTGCAAGGGCAACTGGAAGTCTTTCTGGAGGAGAGGCTCAGAGAATTCGTCTGGCTACCCAGATAGGTTCTGGTCTGGTGGGAGTAGCGTATATTCTGGATGAACCAAGCATTGGTCTTCACCAAAGGGATAATGACAAGCTTCTGGCTACGTTGAAACATTTGAGGGATTTGGGAAATTCTTTGATTGTAGTAGAACATGACGAGGACACCATGAGAGAAGCGGACTGTGTGGTAGATATTGGTCCTGGTGCAGGAGAGCATGGAGGGGAATTAGTTGCCATTGGTACTGCAGAAGAAATTATGAAAAATCCAAATTCCATTACCGGACAATATTTAAGCGGGAGGATTCAGATTCCAGTGCCAAAGGTTAGGAGAAAGCCTACGGGGTATCTAACCATTCGTAAGGCTGCTGAAAACAACCTGAAGAATATTGATGTGAAAATTCCGCTGGGTATTATGACTTGTGTGACAGGAGTTTCTGGATCAGGAAAAAGTTCTCTGGTAAATGAGGTTCTCTATAAAAGTCTGGCAAGAAAACTGAATCGCGCCAGAATTATTCCAGGAAAGCATAAGTGTATTGAGGGGACAGAGCAATTGGATAAGGTGATTGATATTGACCAGTCTCCTATTGGAAGAACACCTCGTTCTAATCCAGCTACGTATACAGGGGTTTTTGATCAGATTCGTGATTTGTTTGCAGCTACTGCAGATGCAAAAGCAAGAGGCTATAAGAAGGGAAGATTCAGCTTCAATGTAAAAGGTGGACGTTGTGAAGCCTGCAGCGGCGATGGGATCTTGAAAATTGAGATGCACTTCCTTCCAGATGTCTATGTACCATGTGAGGTATGTCATGGGAAGCGGTACAACAGAGAGACTCTGGAAGTGAAATATAAGGGGAAAAGTATTTATGATGTGTTGAACATGACAGTGGAAGAAGCGCTTCGGTTTTTTGACCATGTTCCTTCCATTAAAAGGAAAATACAAACTCTTTATGATGTTGGGCTTTCTTATATTCGCCTGGGACAGCCTTCTACAGAACTTTCCGGAGGAGAGGCCCAGAGAATTAAACTAGCTACTGAGCTCAGCAAGAGAAGTACAGGTAAGACAATCTATATTCTGGATGAACCCACTACAGGACTTCATTTTGCAGATGTTCATAAACTGATTGAGATCCTGCAAAGGCTTTCAGAGGGAGGAAATACGGTAGTTGTTATTGAACACAATCTGGATGTGATAAAAACAGCAGACTATATTATTGATATTGGCCCAGAAGGAGGAGACAGAGGAGGAACTGTGATTGCCAAAGGAACACCAGAGGAGGTTGCGGCAAATCCAATGTCATATACGGGTCAATATGTGTCAAAATATTTGAGATGATTGCCCCTTTTCAAGGGAGGGGAAGTTGTATATAATAGTAACAAGGTTCAGGAAAGGGGTATTTTTCATGGCAGCATCAGATATAGGAATTGATTTGGGAACAGCCAGCATCCTTGTATATGCAAAAGGAAAAGGGATTGTTTTAAAAGAACCTTCCGTAGTAGCATACGATAAAGATAGTAATAAAATCAGAGCCGTAGGAGAAGAAGCGCGCCAGATGATAGGAAGAACGCCTGGAAATATTGTGGCCATGCGTCCTTTGAGACAAGGGGTTATCTCTGATTACGAAGTTACAGAAAAAATGCTGAAGTATTTTATTTTCAAGGCGATTGGAAAACGTGCCTTTCGGAAACCGCGTATCAGTATTTGTGTACCAAGCGGTATCACAGAAGTGGAGAAAAAAGCAGTAGAGGAGGCAACTTACCAGGCAGGAGCTAGGGAGGTTTCCATTATCGAAGAACCTATTGCAGCAGCCATTGGCGCGGGCATTGATATTACAAGACCTTTTGGGAATATGATTGTGGATATTGGAGGCGGAACCACAGATGTGGCAGTGATATCCTTAGGTGGAACTGTAGTGTCTACTTCCATTAAAGTAGCTGGAGATAATTTCGATGAGGCCATTATGCGCTATGTTCGGAAAAAACACAATTTGATGATAGGAGAGCGTACAGCAGAGGATATTAAGATTCAAATTGGAACCGTGTATTCCACACCTCAGGCAAAGACCATGGAAGTGAAGGGCAGAGATACGATTACAGGGCTTCCAAAGAGTGTGACATTGTCCTCAGAGGAAATCAAAGAAGCACTTACGGATGCATCTACCCAGATTATGGAGACCATTCATGGTGTTTTGGAAAAAACGCCCCCTGAATTGGCAGCTGATGTGGCAGAACGAGGAATTGTACTTACAGGAGGAGGCGCTCTTTTGGGCGGCTTGGAAGAGCTTATTGAAGCAGAAACAGGTATTAATACCATTGTGGCAGAAGAACCGGCTCTTGCAGTGGCAGTGGGAACTGGACAGTATATGGAACTTATGAGTAAAATGAATGGAAAACTATAGGGCAATACAAGGATGAAGGATAGAGAGGAACAAACGTGGAAGAAACAATCGAAGGGTATGTAGACCATATTATATATCGGAATCAGGATAACGGATATACGGTTGCCAGTCTCGTTGTAGAAGGTGAGGAACTGACTTGCGTAGGTACGTTTCAGACTCTTAGCGAAGGTGAGAACATCCGCGGGAAGGGAAAATATACAGAACATCCTGCCTATGGGCGTCAATTTACTATATATTCTTATGAAACGGTGATTCCCCAGGATTCTTTTGCTATGGAACGCTATCTTGGATCAGGAGCTATTAAAGGAATTGGTGCGGCTCTTGCTGCAAGAATTGTTCGGAGGTTCAAAGATGATACACTACGTATTATTGAAGAAGAACCGGAACGTTTGGCAGAAGTAAAAGGAATCAGTGAGCGCAAGGCCAGAGAGATTGCAGAACAGGTAGAAGAAAAAGCCGATATGAGGAAAGCAATGATGTTTCTTCAGCAGTATGGGATTTCCCAAACTCTGGGAATTAAGATTTACCAGCAGTACAAACAGGATATGTACCGCATCCTAAAGGAAAATCCTTACAAGATGGCAGAGGATATCAATGGAATCGGTTTTAAAATTGCAGATGAAATTGCATCTAGAATTGGTATTCATACGGATTCGGATTATCGAATCCGGAGCGGCCTTTTGTACATATTACTTCTGGCTACTGCAGAAGGGCACGTATATCTGCCGAAAAGGTTGCTTTTAGAAAGGGCAGAGCAGCTTCTTGGTGTACAGGCGGACTATATGGAGAAACATCTTACAGATTTAGCTATTGACAGGAAGATTGTGCTAAAAGAGATTGCATTAGATAGCCAGAACAAACAGCAGGTGGTTTATGCAAGTCAATACTATCAGATTGAATTGCATACTGCACAGATGCTCCATGAATTGAATGTGAAAGATACAGCGGACAAAGAAATACTTCGGGAAAAAATTAAACGGATTCAGAGAGCAGAAAAAATTGATTTGGATGAGAAACAGCAGGAAGCCATTATGGAAGCTGTGAAGAATGGTTTACTGGTGATTACCGGAGGACCTGGTACTGGAAAAACTACTACCATTAATGCTATTATTCGTTATTTTGAGATGGAAGGATTGGATATCTATTTGGCAGCGCCTACAGGGAGGGCGGCAAAGCGTATGACAGAGGCCACAGGATATGAAGCAAAGACCATTCACCGATTATTGGAATTATCTGGTGTACCGGAAGAATCTTCTGCTGGTGTTCATTTTGAGCGTAATGCCCAGAATCCACTGGAAGCGGATGTGATTATTATTGATGAAATGTCAATGGTAGATATTTTTCTTATGCATGCTCTACTTTCTGCTGTAGTAACAGGAACTAGGCTGATTTTAGTAGGTGATGTGAATCAGCTTCCAAGTGTGGGACCAGGCAGTGTGTTAAAGGATATTATTCATTCAGGAGAATTTCCTGTAGTGGAATTGACAAAAATTTTCCGTCAGGCATCCCAGAGTGATATTGTAGTCAATGCACATAAGATTAATGAAGGTGTGCCGGTAGTTTTGGATAATAAGAGTATGGATTTCTTTTTCCTGAAAAGGTATGATGCTAATGTAATTATTAGTGTTGTGATTACTCTAATTCAAAAGAAATTGCCAAAGTTTGTAGAGGCACATCCTTATGATATTCAGGTGTTGACACCTATGAGAAAGGGACTTCTAGGGGTGGAACGGCTGAATAAGATTTTGCAGCAATATCTGAACCCACCGGAACAAGGAAAAACAGAAAGAGAACATGGTTCAGGACTGTTCCGTGAAGGTGACAAGGTCATGCAGATTAAGAATAATTATCAGATTGAATGGGAAATTCGAGGGCTGTATGGTATACCTGTGGAAAAAGGTGTGGGAGTTTTTAATGGAGATACAGGAATCTTAAGGGAAATCAATACCTTTGCAGAGACAGTTACCGTGGAATTTGATGAGAGAAAGTTTGTGGAATATTCTTTTAAGCAGTTGGATGAGTTAGAGCTTGCCTATGCAATTACCATTCATAAGGCTCAGGGAAGTGAGTATCCAGCAGTGATTATTCCCCTACTTGGCGGTCCTAAAATGCTAATGAATCGAAATCTTTTGTATACGGCTGTTACCAGGGCGCGAAAATGTGTGACCTTAGTAGGTGATGAGAAGACTTTTGAAGAAATGGAAAACAACCGTATGGAACAAAGTCGGTATACAACATTGGATTTAAGAATAAAGGAGACTTATTGAAAAAAGTAATAGAAATATTTCTTGATATTTTGTATCCAAGGCGCTGTCCAGTGTGTCATGACATTGTAGTGCCAAAGGGACAGAGAATCTGCGTAGCCTGCAGAGATCAATTGAAACCCATCACAGGACCAAGATGTTATAAGTGTTCAAAACCCTTGGCCTGTGGGGAACAGGAATATTGTAAAAACTGTAAAACAACACATCACTTCGACCAGGGACTTGGGATTTTCACCTATGGTTCCGTTCTTAGAGAATCCATGTTTCAATTGAAATATGGAAACCGTCAGGAGTACGGTGTCTTCTATGGACAACTAGCAGCATATTATTCTAAAAATCAAATCAGATGTTGGAATCCTCAAATTATCATTCCAATTCCTCTTCACAAAAAGAAAATGACAAAAAGAGGTTATAATCAGGCAGAAATTATTGCCTCTGCTCTTGGAAAGGAACTTGGATTGAAAATAGATACAAAAACATTGCTGAGAACTGTTTATACGAATCCTCAGAAGGATTTAGGATACAGAGAACGGAAAGAGAATCTGGAGCATGCTTTTGAGATAAAAGGAAAACTACCATGGAAGAAAATTCTTCTGGTAGACGATATTTATACTACAGGAGCAACTATAGATTCTGCTGCAAAGGTTTTGAAAAAAGCAGGAGCAGAAAAGGTGTATTTTCTTACTATCGGGATAGGAACAGATGCCTGAAAGGTCTTGATTCACTTCCAGAGGGTATGCTATAATGCAATATGTATACATAGATGAAAGATGTATTTATCTTTCTAAGGAAAAAGAGAAAAGAGGTCTTTTATGCTTAATAATCAGAAAATCAAAAAAATGCATAAATTAGCCTTGTATGAATCAGGAGCAGGAAGAGAACACCTTGCAGTGAGTAATTATTATAGAAGTGATTATATTGGTCTTGCATTGATTAAGAACTTTTTTTTAACCACCATTGGCTATGGGATTCTTCTGGTGATTTATCTAGGTTATAAGAGTGAGTATTTGATGGAAAACATTCATAAAATGAATTTGGCTTTATTTGTATTGAAGATAATTGGCATCTATGTAGTGATGTTGATTGGTTATAGCATTCTTACTTATATTTATAGTTCTGTAAAATATGCCAGGGCACAGGAAGGCATCCAGGGATATTATAAGGGATTGACACAGATGAAGAAATTCTATGACAGAGAAGAACGCAGAAATGGTAAGATTACAGGAAGGAAGGAACCCTCATGACAGCATTATTGGAATTAAAACAAAAAATTAAAGGATTTTACAGCGAACATGATGTGCTACTGCTTTCTGTTGGCAAATTTCTGCTGGCATTTCTCCTGTTTCAAGGAATTAACAGCAGTATGGGAACCATGGAAAAAATCGACAATATTTTTGTGGTATTAATTCTGGCCATTGTCTGTGCTATTTTACCGGTAAATACCATGGCAGTTGTGGGCTGTTTGCTGATTGTAGCTCATTGTTATGCAGTAGGCATTGAAGTGGCAGGATTTGCGCTTGTCTTTTTAATACTTTTAATCATTTTATTTTTAAGATTTACAGCTCAGGACAATGCAGCATTGGTTTTTACGCCAGTTGCTTTTACCTTTAAGATTCCAGCAGCTGTTCCAGTGCTTGGAGGGCTTTTAAGAACGCCCACCTGTGCTGTACCGGCAGGTTGTGGTGTACTTTTGTATTATTTCATGAAGGTTGTAAAAGAAAAGAGTACAGTACTACAGGGAAAAGAGACGGAACTTGTTCAGAAATTAAAAATTCTTCTGGATGGTATTATGAAAAATCAGGAGATGTGGCTGACAATTCTGGCTTTTGTGGTAGTAACGGTTATTGTATATATGATTTCCAGATGTTCATTTGATTATTCCTGGAGAGTTGCCAATGGAGCAGGTGCGGTAAGTTATATTGTGATTATGGTTCTGGGCGGAATGTTTTTAAATATTCATATTAACATGGCAAGTGTTATCTTATCTGCAATAGCAGCAGTTTTATTAGGACTGGGTGCAGAATTTGCAGTGCTTGGAGTGGATTATTCCAGAAGCGAACATACCCAGTTTGAGGATGATGAGTATGTATATTATGTAAAAGCGATTCCAAAGTCTGTTGTTGCACAAAAGGAAAAAAGTATTAAAACCATTTCTTCTAATTATGACAAGAAAGAAGAGCAAGAACAGGAAGAAGTAAGCCCAGTAGAACGGGTTCATGAAGAAAATTTTGATTTTGAGAAGCAGTTGGAAGAGTCTTTGAAGGATTTATAGAATTTGTAGAATAAAAGGGAAGGGGAGATGAAACTATGGGTAAGATTTTTGATTTTGCAGAAAATTATTTTAGTGCGTTTTCATCTCTGGCTACAATTCGCTGGAACGACATCATAGAAATTTTACTGATTGCAGTATTTGTCTACCAGTTTATGCTTTGGATTCGCAACACAAGAGCCTATTCTCTTTTGAAGGGGATTTTAATTGTGTTCGTGTTTATCTTTTTAGCATATTTGTTCCAGATGAACACAATTTTGTGGTTGGTTTATACTGCAGGCGGGTATGCAATAACAGCGGTATTGGTTATTTTCCAGCCAGAGCTTAGAAAAGCTTTAGAGGAGCTGGGACATAAAAAGATTGTGAGTACACTAATCCCTTTTGACAATAGTAAGAAAGAGCCAGAAGGAAGATTCAGCGACAGGACAGCCAATGAAATTGTAAGAGCAAGCTTTGAAATGGGGGCAGTAAAAACAGGGGCACTGATTGTTATTGAAGAAGAAACTGTTTTAAATGAATATGCAAGAACAGGAATTTATTTAGATTCTCTGGTAAGCAGTCAGTTACTGATTAATATTTTTGAGCATAATACCCCCCTTCATGATGGTGCAGTGATTATCAGAGGAGACCGTGTAGTAGCGGCAACTTGTTATCTTCCTTTGTCAGATAATTTAGACTTAAATAAAAACCTTGGAACTAGACACAGAGCTGGAGTTGGAATTAGTGAAGTAAGCGATTCCCTAACGATTATTGTTTCTGAAGAAACCGGAAGAGTTTCTGTTGCAAGCAATGGAAAACTGCAGGTTGGAGTGACAAAAGATGAATTGAAAAAAATTCTGGAAGAGGAGCAAAATAAGACAAAACAGGAAAAGCAGAAGGTAAAACGGAAGCTATGGAAGGGATTGGTGAAGAATGAAGAAAAGTCTAATGAATAAATCTACATTGAAGATTCTTTCTTTGCTGATTGCCATTTTAATCTGGATTGTTGTGAAGAATGTACAGGATCCCATGTTGGTGAGAATCATTACCAGGATTCCGGTTACTATTGTTAATGAATCGTATCTTGCTAGCAATTTGGAGATTCCATTATTAATTGACGGACAGGATACAGTAAGTGTAAAAGTAAAAGGACGGGAATCTGTGGTGAAAGGACTGAAGAGAGAAGATTTTCGAGCAGTGGCAGATATGACTCAGATTGTTTCTATGAATACAACACCGCGTATGGTTCCTGTAAAGGTGACTTGTGAAGGTCTAGCGGAAAGTGATATTTCTGTAACTCCTGGAAATATCCAGGTGGATATTGAAGAACAGACCAGTGTGGAAAAGACCATTGCCGTTAATACAGGTGATACCATACCAGATAAGAATTATGAAGTAGGCGTGTTAAAAGCGAATCCAGAAAAAGTGACTATATCAGGCCCCGCGTCAATTGTAAATAAAATTGACCGTGTGGTAGCAATGGTAGATGTTACAGATCGGAAAGAAAGTAGTGTGGAAATTCCATCAGAACTCCGTATCTATGATAAGAATCAGGATGAATTATCAGAAAAACAGTTGTCCTATTTGGATTTGAAAGATATACGTGATAATAAGATTAAGATTGATGCGCAGTTTTGGAAAGTACAAAATAAGATTACAGTCAAGGCGAGTTATAGCGGCAGTCCAAAGTACGGATATCAGGTAGATGACATTAAGCTAGTGCCGGATATCATTAGTCTTGCTGGAACAGATGAGGCTTTACAAAAGCTGGCTGAGGAAGGGAATACAGTGGAAATTCCAGGTAACTTGATTGATGTTACCGGACAGTCTTCAGATTTCGAGGCTAATATTGATATTACAGACCTCCTTCCTGAAAATACAAAGCTGGTACGTGATCTAAATAGCTCTGTGATTGCAACTGTGAAAATTCTTCCCTATAATAGCCGCGATTATGAACTGTCAGTTGTACAGATTCAGACAGAGAATATCCCCTCTGATTTGGCTCTGGTATTTGATCAGGATAAGATAACAGCCAGATTAAAAGGCAAGGATGAAGATTTGGATAAACTGAATCTAGATGCTGTGCAGATGAAGATTAACTTAAAAGATTACAAAGCAGGAGAATATACAGTGCCTGTGACAGTTACGCTGCCAGATGGATATGAATTGGTAGATGAAATCACAGTAAAGGTGAAATTAGTGGCAAAAGCACAATGACAGATGGAAATGGATAGGGAGTGATAAAATGACTAGTCAGAAAGTGACAGTAAAAAATCCTACAGGACTTCACCTAAGACCAGCTGGTAATCTTTGTAAAGAAGCAATGAAGTTTAAGTCTTTGGTCAGTTTTCGGTTTGCAGGAGGAACAGCAAATGCAAAGAGTGTTCTCAGTGTGCTGGGAGCTTGTGTAAAATGCGGAGATGAGATTGAGCTGTTCTGTGAAGGAGAGGATGAGGAGATCGCCTTAAAAACTTTGGTGGAAGCCATAGAAAGCGGATTGGGAGAATAAGACGAAACGAGGACTATTGTTTTCTGGCGATAGTCCTTTTTCTATGATAAAGCTTGAGGAGAGGACTATGATACATAATAAAATACAACGGGGAATTCAGGATGGAATTCCTATTGCAGTAGGATATTTTTCAGTAAGTTTTACTTTTGGTATGATGGCAGTTCAAAGTGGGATTTCGCCTTTTCACGCAGTGTTGATTTCTCTTTTGAATCTTACATCAGCAGGACAGTTTGCAGGGCTGACCGTGATTGTGACAGGTGCCTCTTTGATAGAGATGGCATTGACTCAGCTTGTGATTAATATAAGATATGCTTTGATGTCTGTGTCTCTTTCCCAGAAACTGGATGATTCGGTAAAATTAAGGAGTCGTTTTTTGATTGCTTACGGTAATACCGATGAGATTTTTGCGGTTGCCAGTTCTAAGCCTGGAACAGTAGGGGAAAAGTATTTATATGGACTGATTTTTCTGCCCGTACTTGGGTGGGTAGGTGGAACTTTAGCAGGTGCAGTGGCCAGCACGATACTTCCGGAAACGATTATCAGTGCTTTAGGAGTAGCTTTGTATGGCATGTTTATTGCTATTGTAGTGCCGCCGGCAACTGAACACAGAGAGATTCGGATTGTTGTAATACTTGCCTTAATTCTTAGTGCTGCTTTTTATTACCTTCCGGTTTTGAAACAGGTGTCTTCTGGATTTATGATAATTATCTGTACAGTAGTAGCAGCAGCGATAGGGGCTGTGCTGTTTCCCATTAAGGAGGAAGAAAAATGATTTACGCATATATTTTTGTTATGGCAGGTGTCACCTATTTGATTCGTATGCTTCCTTTAACTTTAATTCAAAAGAAGATTACCAATGTGTATTTACGGTCATTTTTGTATTACATTCCCTATGCTTGTCTTGCAGCTATGACTTTTCCGGCAATTTTGTATGCTACAGAGTCTGTGATATCTGGATTTGCAGGATTTATAACAGCAATTTTACTGGCTCTTAAGAAAAAAAGTCTAGTGACAGTTGCTCTATTTTCCTGTGCAGCCGTATTTTTCGTAGAGAGACTCATGGAAATGCTTTGACTGTTAGTTGATTTCTGGTATTAAATGGTGTAAACTAAATGAAAAATGTGAATCCAAATACTCGATGGAGGTGCGTCTTGTCAACGTATATAGAAAATTTTAAAAGATTCAGACCCCTGCTTAATGAGCTGGTGTCAAGGGATATTAAAATAAAATACAGAAGATCTATTATGGGAGTCCTATGGACTTTATTAAATCCGTTGCTTATGATGATTGTATTGTCTATTGTGTTTTCAAATCTGTTTAAGTTCGATATTGAGAATTTTCCACTTTATCTTTTAAGCGGACAAGTTATTTTTAATTTTTATTCGGATTCTACCAACAATGCTATGGGAGCGATTATTTTTAATGCACCTTTGATTAAGAAGGTATATGTGCCAAAATATCTTTTTGTTGTATCAAGAGTTGTCTCCAGCTTTATTAATCTTATGGCTGCATTTACAGCGCTATTGTTTGTTATGGTGGCTACAAGAGCAGAGCTACACTGGACAGCGTTGTTATCCTTTATTCCATTGGTACTTTTGGTACTGTTTTCACTGGGAGTTTCTCTATTTCTTTCAGCGGTGGTGGTGAAATTCAGAGACATTATGCATTTTTACTCTGTTTTTATTACAGCTTTGATGTATTTGACACCTGTTATTTATCCTATGTCCATTTTACCTCAGTGGATGAAATATGTGGTATTGGCAAATCCTATTACCAACTATCTGATTATGTTTCGAGATACTATGCTGAACAATAGTCTTCCAGGAGGAATGAATCTGCTTATTGGAGGCATAGAAGCAATTCTTGCAATGGCTTTAGGACTGATTGTTTTTTATAAAAAACAGGATGATTTTATTTTAAACTTATAGGGGAGAATGTACCATGGAAAATAAGCCAATTGTGGAAGTCCAGCAGGTTTCCATGAAATTTAATCTGGCATCAGAAAAGTATGACAGTTTTAAAGAATATTTTATTAAAACATTAAAAAAACAAATTTCCTATAATGAATTTTGGGCTTTGACAGATGTTTCTTTTTCTCTTGAAAAAGGGGAATCTCTCGGTCTTATAGGGCTAAACGGAAGCGGAAAAAGTACCATGCTGAAAATAATTGCTGGGGTTTTAAAACCTACGAAAGGAAATGTGACTGTACGAGGAAATGTTGCCCCTCTTATTGAACTAGGTGCAGGTTTTGACTATGATCTGACAGCAGGAGAAAATATTTATCTAAATGGGGCAATACTGGGATATTCCAGGGAAGAAATGAGTAAATATTATGAGGATATTGTAGAGTTTTCGGAATTGAGAGATTTTATGAATACTCCTGTTAAAAATTTTTCTTCAGGAATGATTTCCAGGTTGGCATTTGCCATTGCTACTATTGGACAGCCGGATATTCTGATTGTAGATGAAGTGCTTTCTGTAGGAGATTTTCATTTTCAGACAAAATGTGAGGCAAGGATTCGTAAGATGAAGGAAGCAGGAACTACGATTTTGTTTGTGTCTCACAGCATTGACCAGGTTCAGAGTTTATGCTCCAAGGTTGTCTGGCTGGAAAAGGGCAGATTGAAAATGATGGGCGATGCTATGGAAGTAGGAGAAATTTACAGACAGTCATAAGTAGGGTGGAAAATATGAAAAAAAGAATGAAGAGTATTCTGGGAATAATATTGCTTATTGTGTTTGCTTTTTTCTATGCACACATTGCAAAGGTTCATAATATTTACAATAAGGACATAGACCCTTCTGCTTATTCTAATACAGGAGTTTTAACACAATTAGGTGTGCAGCAGGAGTTTGTATGTAAAGAGAAGTATCTGGATGGAATCCGGATTAAAAGTACGATTTTTAATTCTGCAGAGAATACGAACTTACAGTATCAGTTAAAGAATCTTTCTACAGGTGTAGTCGTAGCATCTGGGGAAGTAAAAGGAGACAAAATAAAAAATAGTAAATTTTTTGAGTTTTCTTTTGAACGCGTAGAAAATAGTAAAGAAGTTCCATTTGAGTTTTCTGTGTACACTAACGTGCCATTGGGTGAAACTTCCGGTGCAGGTTTTTCTTATGAACAGGTGAAGGAAGAAAGTACATCACTGACCGTAGCAGGGGAAAAAGTAGAGAATGGAACATTGATTTTGAAAACAGTTACCCATCGTTTTGATGTGGAAACCTTCTGTGTCTTTTTGTTATTTGCGCTGTATGTGATTTTATTTATGAGATTTTTATATAATCTTTTTAAATAAGAATTTATATTGGGATGGAATATTGCGGAAAGGAAATCAGGCGAAACAAGTATGAAAAGTGTAATGCGAAAAGTGAAAAATGCAGTTCAGATTTACAGGGATTATGGTGCACATTCTTTTATAAAAAGATTGGAAAATAAGCGCTACCATCAAAGACCTGGATTACGAACTGTACAGGCAGTTCACATGGTTTCAGAAGAGGAACTGGAGGCACAGAAAAGAAGAAAATTTGAAAAAGACATAAAATTTAGTATTATTACGCCTCTTTATAATACGCCCAGAAACTTTTTGATAGAGCTTTTAGATTCCATGGAGAAACAGACTTATGGAAACTGGGAATTATGCCTGGCAGATGGAAGTGACGAAGAACATGCATATGTAGGAAAAATCTGCCAAAAGAGAGCCAAGCAGGATTCCAGGATTGTGTACTATCCTTTGCCAGAAAACAAAGGTATTTCTGAAAATACCAATGCCTGTCTCCAGCTTGCAACAGGAGAATATTTTGGTCTGCTGGATCACGATGATTTGCTTCATCCAAGTGCTTTGTATGAAGTTATGAAAGCTATAGAGGAAACAGGGGCAGAATTTTTATATACCGATGAGGTGAAATTCTCAGGGAAAATCGAGGAAATTCAAGACCCATTGATGTTTAATTTAAAACCGGGATTTGGAAAAGATGATTTGCGTTCTCATAATTATATTTGTCACTTTACTGTGTTTCACAAGAAACTTCTGGAAGGTGAAAAAGAGTTTTATCGTAAGGAATGTGATGGAAGCCAGGATCATGATATGGTATTACGTTTAACCGAAAAAACCACCAGGATTACACACATTCCAAAGGTATTATATTATTGGCGAGTGCATGACAATTCTGTATCAAAGGATTTAGGAACCAAGCTCTATGCGGTAGATTCGGCTATACGAGCCATTGACCAGCAGCTTCTTCGCACAGGCGATATGGGAAAAGCGGCCAGTAACCTGCCTTTTCAGACTATTTACCGTATTACGTATGAGTTGAAACAGGAGTTTATCGTGTCTTTCATTCTTCACGGGACAGAGAAACCAGAAGAATTGGAAGCATGTATCAGGAACTTGGAAGAAAATACAGAGTATAGGAATCTGGAACTGATTTATTTTGCAGAGAGAGAGTTGAAGATAAAAGTTCGAGATGGAATGAGTCTTCAGAGGATTCCTCTGGATACAAGTAAAACAAAGGCTGAAAGTTGGAATCAAGCAGTAGAGTTGGCAACGGGGGAAATGATGTTGCTTTTCGATGCCAGGTGCAGGCCAATAGAAAAAAATTGGATAAAAGAAATGGTAATGTTCAGTCAGAGAGAGGATGTATGTGCAGTTGGGCCTAAAATTTATTACGAAGATGACCGAATTGCATATGCGGGAATTGCATTGGACAGAGAAAGTAAAACGGGATTACGGCTTTTATGTGAGCATGATACCAGAGCAGATATTGGCTATGAGGCCTTGCTTTGTCATGTAAGGGAAACAACGGGGGTTTCTGCTGCATGTATGATGTTTTCAAAAAAGATATGGAGAGAAGTTCAAGGGTTTGCAAATGCTTGTAAAGGGTACGAGGATATTGATTTTTGTCTGAGAGGGTTGGAAAAAGGGAAGAACAATGTTTGGACCTGTTTTTCAGAACTGCGTTTTACAGGACAAGAGTTTATAGAGGAGAAGAAAGAAGAAGAGAGAAACCGGTTTGTAACTGTTTGGAATCAGCAGTTTGACCAAGAACAATGTTATCATCCACTGTGGAAGATATTGCGGATAGTATAGGAGGTAATCAATGGAAGGGATAGGTTCTCTTGGAAGAAAAACTTTAAAAGCATTGAAAGAAGAAGGCATTACAGGTGTTGCCAGAAAAACAGTAAGTTATATTCATACAGCAAAAGTTAGAAAACAGCAGTTGAAATATATAGGAAAGACTTATAAAGATGTGTTATTTATTAATGGCTGTGATTATAATGCGCTGCCGCATCCACCCCGCTATCGGGTACAGCATCAAATGGAGCAGCTTAAGGCCAATAATATTGACTGTGATGAAAATTTTTATTTGCATTTAAGTCTGGAACAGGTAAGAAATTACAGAGTATTTGTGATTTTTAGATGCCCCTATACAGAAGAACTGGGAGAATTTATACGACTGGCCAAAGAATTAAATAAAACAGTTATTTATGATATTGATGACCTTGTTATTGATACAAAGTATACCGACACCATTAAATATCTGGATACGATGTCTCCAGAAGAGCGCAAAGGTTATGATGAAGGTGTCCGTAACATGCAGAAGGTATTGAAAATGTGTGATGCTGCCATTACTACTACAGAAAGAATGGCAGAAGAATTAAAACATTATGTACCAAAGGTTTTTATAAACAGGAATACTGCATCAGAAGAAATGTTGCAGCTCTCAGAGGAAGCTTATAAAAAAATTATAGCTGAGAAAACAGCAGAAGAAAGAAAAACAGTAAAACTAGGATATTTCAGTGGAAGTATCACTCATAATGATGATTTTATCTTAATCCAGCCTGCAGTTGCGAAAATTATGGAAAAATATCCGCAAACAGAGCTTCATATTGCCGGAATCTTGGATATTCCAAAAGAATTGGAAGCTTTTAAAGAGAGAGTGATCGCTCATCCTTTTGCAGATTGGAAAAAGCTGCCTGAGATGATTGCATCCATGGATATTAACCTGGCACCTTTAGAAGAGAGTATTTTTAATGAGGCAAAATCAGAAAATAAATGGGTAGAGGCAGCTTTAGTTCGTGTACCGACTATTGCAAGTAATTTAGGTGCTTTTAAAAGAATGATTGAGCATAATAAAACAGGAATTTTGGCAAATACCTGTGATGAGTGGTATGAAGGGCTGGAAAGCCTGGTAGTAGATGCTCAGAAAAGAGAATACATTGCTAAGAATGCTTATGAATACTGTAAAGTACATTGTGTAACTTTGTATACAGGATTCCAATTGATGAAGTTTATTAAAAGCATGTATGTTCCAAATATAGCAATGGTATTGCCGGCTTTAAATATCAGCGGCGGTATCATGGTGGCTTTTGAACATTGCAAAGTGCTCAGGGAGCATGGATATGATGTTACCATTATTAATGATGACATTGATGATAGTACTTGGTGTGAATTTCAGGGAATTAAATTCCCGGTATTGCCAAGCCGAGAAAGTATTATTTGTGGACATTTTGATAAAGCAATTGCTACTATGTGGTCTACTGTGAAATTTTTAGAAGAGTACTCAAATATAGGAAAGCGTTATTATCTGGTACAAAATTTTGAAACCAATTTTTATGAACCCATGGATCCTTTGCGGATTGAGGCAAACCAGAAATATTCTCCTAAAGTAGATGTACAGTTTTTGACCATTTCTAAGTGGTGTGAAAAATGGTTAAAAGAGGATTATGAGCAGGAAGCCAGATATTTACCAAATGGAATTCATACAGAAAATTATACGCCAGTGAAACGAGATTTTTCTGGGAAAGTTAGAATTCTCATTGAAGGGGACTGTGGTGTTTATTATAAAAATGTAGATGAAAGTTTCCGCATTACCAATCAGTTGGATCACAGTAAATATGAAATCTGGTATATGTCCTATAATGCAGAGCCAAAAGACTGGTATCATGTGGATAAATTCCTTCATAAGATACCATTTCGTGAAGTGGCAGATGTATACCGTCAATGCCATATTTTGCTAAAAACCAGTTTCCTGGAAAGCTTTTCTTACCCGCCGTTAGAAATGATGGCAACGGGAGGTTATGCAGTGGTTGTGCCAAATGATGGAAACCAGGAATATCTGGTTGATGGGAAAAACTGCCTGTTATATCCTTGCGGTGACTTAGATGCAGGACTTGCAGCCATTGAGAGAATTAGTACAGATCCAATACTGAGAGAAACCTTATATCATGGCGGGTTGGAAACAGCAGGAGTTCGAGATTGGAAGAGCCTGGAGCAGGATATTTTGAAATTTTATGATTGTGAATAAAATGTTGTGAAAAACGCAGCCTAAAAGCAGATTCGTTGCTTTTGGCTGCATTTTTCGTATGAAAGATTTTATGTATAAATAAGCAAGTCGTTCATAGAAATATCTAATAATGTAGACAATGCCAGTAAGTTATCTAGAGAAGGGAGGGATTTTCCAGAAAACCAGTTATAGATAGACTGATTACTAATGCACAATAATCTTTCCAGGAGACTAACAGAGAGTCCATTTTCTTCACATAAAGCGTAGAGATGTTCACCTGTTTTTAACATATTAATTTCAGGATAATGAAAAAAATATCAGTCATAAACAAATTCCTCTTCGTAAAATTCTTCCATTTCTTCCTCGTCCTCATCTTCATAAATGAGATCAGAAAAGTCTGTCCAATCTTCAGAGAAATCATCACAAAACTCTTCCTCCTGATTTTCGTTTGATGAATGAAAGTTATTATTGCTCATAATCTTCGTTGAAAGGTGTTCTGAAAGTGTGGAAAGATTTCGGGTGAAAAGCTCATAACTTCTAATACTTACATTATTCTGAATGGCTTCCATAAGGAATAAAATAGCATTGCACATAAGCGGTACATCTACATCTAAATGAAAAAGTGCATAGTTGTACAATTTCAATAAGTATTTTTCAGAATGTGGGCTTACTGCAATCTGCTGTATGGTTTCTTTGAGATATTCATGAATACCATTATAATTACAAGGACGTCGACAAGAGAAGATATCAGTTATAAGTTTTGCTATTTGATACTGCTTCTGAGTATCTAACTGAGATAAATAGTTACGGTACAGAGATTTTTCTGTTGGTGTCATATATGCTGGAATTAACATTTGCTATCCTCCTAGTATGTTTATGAAAAATTTTTAGTTACTGTTTGTGATCACATATTTAGTATAGCGTTCAACCAGAAGGATTAAAATAGAAGGATAGAAAAAAATATGGCAAGGTTCCAATTGGTAGTTGGAAAGGTAGAATTTGTAGCAGATAATGTAAAATTTGTCAATAGGATATTAGAAAAAAGTTTTGTGTTTTCGAAAAAAAATTCCGGTTTGTAGGTGGAAGAAAAAAGAAATAAGGAATGGTATGATATAGAAAAAGTAGGGAGGATGAATATGCTGAACTTAATCATGAAGGAGATGAAGGATTTTTACTCCTATAAGAATAAGGTGTTTTTATTGCGTACCGCAGATGTAGAGAAGGAGTTTGTAGAGGTTTTAAATTTGCACAAAGATGCTTTTTGGGATGAAAAATCTTTAGAATTGATGAAAAACATTGATACAGCTAAGCGCCAGGGGGATTATGGGGTAGTAACTGATATTGGAGAAAGTTGTATTACCTGTTTATCAACGGGGTGTAAATTCGGGTTATTAGTATTATATTATCAAAAATATCCCAAAGTTAAGATTTTGGTAAGGGAATATGTTGTAGGAAGAAATGTATGGAGATGGCTGGCTGAACATGGAGATTTTACTTTTTATTTAGAACAAGAACAAGTAGACGATTTACTGAATGTAGATGGGGAGTATCAATTGTGGTATAAAGGAAATTCCTATGATTGTCATGATAAGTTTAAAATTTGGGATATATGTACAAAGGCTGTATATGGTATGACAAAAGAATCTGAAAAAAAGCCTATGAAAGTTTTTCAAGTAATCGTGAACAAACAGTTTTCTGTAATTTAAAAGAAGAAATGTCTTTGACAGAGTTTAGTAAGAGATTTCCAGAATATGAAAATATTTTGTCTTATCTTTCTGTAGAAAATACAAGACAATTTAACTATAACGAATATAAAGTCATTAATTATTGCAGTGAAATTCCACAAAGATTTATTTGGCGCAGACTTCCATTATATGTATGTGGGAAAAGAGGAGATACGTGGGAATGTCGGAAAATAAATAGTTTAAAATATCCTGAGTTTTTAGAACTTTTGTATTGGGATGTGTTAGACGGAGAGTATTTTGTAAGGAATAGCCATAGTGATAAGCGTTATTTCTTTTTTTCAGAATATGAAACATGGTTTGTTCTTTTATTAGATGGAGAGGAGGTATGTCCAATACATAAATATCCAGAATATATAATTTTAGGGATAGAAGTGGAAAAAGAGAAAAAAGAAATTCGGATTTTTAATAAAAATCAGGCATTAGAGAGATTTCACACATTATATGAGGGAATTGGATATACATTAGATGACGTATAATGAGAGTGAAAGTTAGAGAAAGATAGCGGATGCATCACAAGAAGGAAGATTTTTGTGGTGCGTCCGCTGTTTCTATTATTTTTTATATATTTCTTTTCTTCTTCTTTTTTGGTCTCTTAGAATCCAGAACTGCTTTTATGATTACTACAATGAGAATCATAACCAGCACAGCCAGCAGCACGATCATTACTGGAAATACAATAGGAGAACCAATCTGGATTTTAAACATTCCTGTTTTAACCAAGGACATATCTGAGCTGGTTCTGGTTTTTACTTCCATGGGAAGTGCTGCATAGACTCTCAGGATTTCATGACCTTGATAGGAATAGATTCTGGTACGAAGGTCTTGTGTGTCTTCTTCTGAAATTGCCATACTGCTAGGAGAAACTTCTTTTGGCAGCACTGCATAGCCTGCCGGATTTTCTTCATCCATCCAGTATACGGGTTCCATATGAAAGTTTTGGAAACCATAATCAAAAAGGGCTGTAGTATCTGTGAGACGCTCTTTTCCTTCAGAACGCAGCACGACGCAGATAAGGGTCAGGTTTTCTCGTCTGGCGGCTGTGACCAGAGTGTTTCTGGCAGCTTCTGTGTGACCGGTTTTTCCTGCAAGAACACCTTCATAATGGGAATCTCCGTCTGCAATTAAGGCATTGGTGTTAGAAAGATTTCTGGCAGAATCCGTCATATTGGTAGGAAGAATCGTATAGGCAGAAGAACCGGCAATTTTACAGAAAGCTTCGTTTGATACCGCTGCAGCCAGAATTTTGGCTAAGTCATGGGCTGTTGTATAATGTTCTGGGTCAGGGAGTCCGTTGGCATTGACAAAATGGGTATTTTCACACCCAAGTTCAGCTGCCCGTTCATTCATCATAGCTGTAAAATTGCTGACAGATCCTGCCACGTGAACCGCCATCTGGGTACATACTTCATTCGCAGAGGCCAGCATAATAGCATAAAGACATTGTTCTACAGTAAGCTGTTCTCCTACTTTTGCATCAATGGTGGAGTTTCCAGGCTCTAAATCCGGTATAATCACATCTGTAAAGGTAATCACCTCATTCAAATCCTCGATATTTTCTAAAATCAGCAAGGCAGTCATGACTTTGGTGGTGCTGGCAGGATAACGAATCTCATCCATACCCTTGTCAAATAGAATCTGTCCAGTGGTGGCTTCCATTAAAATCCCTGTTTCACTGGCAATTTCAGGAGCTTTTGGCCAACTTTCAGGAAATTCGGGGAAAGTATCAGCAGATACTGGAAGGGCTGTCTGCAAAAGTAATAGAAGTGCCAGAAAAGGGCACAATAGTTTTAAAATAGGGTGTTTCTGTTTCAATTATTTATCTCCTTTCGTGCAGATAATCCCAGTATAACACATTAAAGGTTTTCTTTAAACAAAAACTATGGTAAAATAATGCGAGAACAATTGGAAAGTTAAGGCAGGTGTAGAGAAATGCCCAATGGAAAAATTCAGTGGGGAAGGCTTCTTGGAAGGTTATCCCCCTATACCATACAAAAAGGATTGCGCTATCTGAAGCATTACGGCCCGAAAGAATTCTGGGTACGTCTTCATGAAAGATTTGAGCCAGAGGAGGTTCCCTATGGCCCCTGGTATGATGCTTATGCTCCTACAAGAGAGGAGTTGGAGAAACAGAAGAAAAGAAAATGGAAGTATGCACCCAAAATCAGTGTGGTAGTGCCAGCCTATGAGACGCCGGAAAAATTTTTGTGCCAGATGATAGATTCTCTACTGGAACAGACCTATGAAAATTGGGAACTTTGTATTGTAGATGCAAGTCCTGGGAATGCGTCCATGGAATACGTGCTTCGGGAATATGCCAACAGAGACTCTAGAATCCAGTGGAAGAAACTAGAGAAAAATCTTGGAATTGCAGAGAATACCAATGCGGCCTTTGCCATGGCTTCCGGTGATTTTGTGGGGCTTTTGGATCATGATGATTTACTGGCACCCAATGCGTTGTATGAAATTGCGGCGGCTTTGGAAAAAGAACCGGATATTGATGTACTGTATACGGATGAGGATAAAGTAAGAGGAGATAGTCTGGAACATTTCCAACCTCATTTAAAACCTGATTTTAATTTGGATTTACTTCGTTCTAATAATTATATCTGTCACTTTTTTGTGGCAAAGAGAACTTTAGTAAAGCAAGTCGGGGGATTTCTGGCTGCTTTTGACGGGGCTCAGGACCATGACTTTATTTTCCGATGTGTGGAGCAGGCAGAACATATTCACCATATACCGGAAATTTTATACCACTGGCGAACACATCAGTCCTCCACAGCAGATAATCCGGACAGTAAACGATATGCTTTTGAAGCTGGGAGGCGAGCTGTAGAGGCAAATTTGGAACGCTGCGGTTTAAAGGGACAAGTGAGCCATACAAAAGATTATGGATTTTATCGAGTTACTTATCCAGTTCAGGGCAGGCCTTTTGTTTCTATTATTATTCCAAATAAGGATGCAAAAGAAGACCTGGAAAAGTGTGTAAATTCTATTTTGACAAAATCAACCTATGAGAATTATGAAATTTTGATTGTGGAGAATAATAGTGCAGGCAGTGAAATTTTTGCTTATTATAAACAGCTCTCCCAGAATCCCAAAATACGACTTTTAAGATGGAAGCATCCCTTCAATTATTCTGCAATTAATAATTATGCAGCCAGCAAGGCAAAAGGAGAGTATTTCCTGTTTTTAAATAATGATACAGAGGTTATTACTCCAGGATGGATAGAAGAGTTGTTGGGATTTTGCCAGAGAAAAGATACAGGAATTGTTGGGGCAAAGCTCTACTATGGAAATAACACCATTCAGCATGCAGGAACAGTGATTGGTATCGGAGGAATTGCAGGCCATATGTTTGTTGATATGGATAGGGAACGTTCCGGCTATATGCACAAGGCATCCATTATTCAAGATTTAAGTGCAGTGACTGCAGCCTGTATGATGGTAAAACGGAAAGTTTTTGAACAGGTGCATGGATTTGAAGAAGAGTTAGCAGTGGCTTTTAATGATGTGGATTTTTGTCTCAGGGTAAGAGAACTAGGTTACCTTGTAGTGTATAATCCTTATGTGGAGTTGTATCATTATGAGTCAAAAAGCAGAGGAACTGAAGATAGTAAGGAAAAAGTGAGACGTTTCCAGTCAGAAATCGAATTTATGCGCTGCAGATGGGAAGTTCTCTTGAAAAAGGGAGACCCTTATTATAATAAAAATCTCTCACTTTCTAAATGGAATTATTCCCTGAAACCTAAGGATGGAAAGGCTTAGAATACCATGTGTGAAGTTTCTGTAATTATTCCGAACTATAACGGAAAACAATATTTGAAAAATTGCCTGGATTCCATGGCAAGACAAGTCTATAAAGATTTTGAAGTGATTTTGGTGGATAATGGTTCTGAAGATGGAAGTGTGGAATATCTTCGGGAACATTATCCATGGGTGCGTTTGATTACTCTTCATGAAAATACAGGATTTTGTGGTGGCGTGAACGCTGGAATACGAGCCTCCCAAAGTCCTTATGTGCTACTGTTAAACAATGATACCATAGCAGAAAAATATTTTATAAAGAATTTGGCAGCAGCCATAAAACGTCATCCAAAGGCCGTTTCCTGTCAGGGAAAAATGATGCAGCTTTCCGATAAAAGTAAAATAGATGATGCAGGGAATTATTACTGTGTGCTTGGCTGGGCTTTTGCAGATGGAAAAGGAAAGTCAGAAGTAAACTATACCAGGGAGAAACCAATTTTTTCTTCCTGTGCAGGAGCTGCTATTTATAACCGGAAAATTCTGGATGAAATCGGATACTTTGATGAGGCACATTTTGCTTATTTAGAGGATTTAGATTTAGGATATCGGGCAAGGCTTCATGGATATGAGAGCTGGTTTTGTCCAAGGGCAAGAGTTTATCATGCAGGCAGCGGTACCAGTGGTTCCAGATATAACCTTTTTAAAGTTCGGTATTCTTCCAGAAATAATGTATATTTGATTTATAAAAATATGCCTCTTTTTCAGATTATCTGGAACTTTCCTCTGCTGCTTTTGGGGTTTAGCTGCAAAGCATTATTTTTTGCAAAGAAGGGATTTGGGAGAGAGTACCTGACAGGCATTAAGAATGGAATTCTTTTGTGTAAGGAGAATCAGGATAAAAAAGTACAAGGGATAAGCCCTGGAACATATTTTAAAGTTCAATGGGAACTCTATAAAAATATCATAAAATTTCTTAAAAAATAAAGGCAGAGAAAGAAAACAAAAGAACAGGAATTGCACTTTTCTTAGGATTGTGCTATATTCTAAGAAATTATTAAATAAAAAATAGAGGGTGATAAGACCTTGATTAAAGAAAATCAAAAGCATTTTAACAGGCTTCAAGTGGTGATAGATGCTTTTGTTATTGCTTTTTCCTATGTGTTAGCATGGGTAATTAAATTTCAGAGATTAGAAAATAGTGCTGGAAGACTTCCATTTAAAACGTATATGCTTGCCATGATAGGGATTGTGGCTGTCTATCTGCTGTTATATAACCTGTTTAGCCTGTATACGCCTAAACGTGTACAGGGACGACGTCTGGAACTGTGGAATATAGTAAAGGCAAATACCGTTGGAATTGCTCTGATATTAGGTGTGTTATACCTGATTAAAATGATTGACTTTTCCAGGTGGATGTTATTTTATTTTTATGTACTGAATGTGGTTCTTGAAACAGTAGCTAGAAATCTCATTCGATATTTTCTACGCAATATTCGTAAAAAAGGTTATAATTTAAAGCATATTGTATTAGTAGGATATAGCCGAGCAGCAGAGGAATATATTGACCGGATTTTGGAAAATCCACAGTGGGGATATAAAGTTAGAGGAATCCTAGATGACCATATAGAAGCAGGAACAGAATATAGAGGGATAAAGGTCATTGGGCGCATTGATAATCTTATGGTGATTTTGCCGGAAAACCGGTTGGATGAAATAGCCATTACGTTGGGGTTAAGTGAGTATTCACGTTTGGAGGAAATCGTAAATTTGTGTGAAAAGTCAGGGGTGCATACAAAATTTATTCCTGATTATAACCGTGTAATTCCTACGAAGCCTTATACAGAGGATATTTTAGGATTGCCGGTAATCAATATCAGGCATGTACCGCTTACCAATACATTTTATGCAGCTATAAAACGGGCAATGGATATTGTAGGGGCTTTTTGTGCGATTATCTTGTTTTCTCCAGTGATGTTGTTTTCAGCAGTGATGATTAAACTGACTTCTCCAGGACCATTAATTTTCAAACAGGAGAGAGTAGGACTGCATAATCGCACATTTATGATGTATAAATTCCGTTCCATGGATGTACAGGCACCAGATAAGGAAAAGACAAAATGGACGGTAAAGGATGACCCGCGTGTAACAAATTTTGGAAAGTTTATGCGTAAAACCAGTATTGATGAATTGCCACAGTTATTTAATATTTTAAAAGGCGAAATGAGTCTGGTAGGGCCAAGACCGGAAAGACCTTTTTTTGTGGAAAAATTTAAGGAGGAAATCCCCAGATATATGATTAAACACCAGGTACGTCCTGGAATGACGGGATGGGCGCAGGTCAATGGTTACAGGGGCAATACTTCTATTAAAAAAAGAATTGAGTACGATTTATACTACATTGAGAACTGGACTTTGGGACTGGATGTAAAAATCCTGTTTTTGACTATTTTTAAAGGCTTTATTAACAAAAATGCTTACTAGAAAAGCAAAGGGGAACAAACATGTCTAAGAGGAAAAAAAAGAACAGGCACATAGGAAGAAAAATATTATTTGGCATAGAGATGGTAGTGCTGATTTTACTGGTGGGAGTTTTGTTTGTTTACACCCAGTTGAACAAAAAGATGGATCAGCTGGATTTTAAAGATGACACCTCGAAAGAGGGTGAAAAAATTCAGGTAGAGATGAATGAAAGTGTGTCTGGAAGTGAAGTGTTAAGCGGATATACGAATGTGGCATTATTTGGAATTAATGAAAATAACAGTGACACGATTATTATTGCAAGTATTAATAATGGTACAAAAGAAATTCGTATGGCTTCCTTGTACAGGGATACTTATATGCGAGTAGACGAAGATGAATATGGAAATGGAATTTACAATAAATGTAATTCTGCCTATTTAAGAGGTGGTCCGGTAGCAGCAGTATCCATGTTGAATACAAATCTAGATTTAGATATCCAGAATTATGTGACGGTAGATTTTGCAGCTTTAATTAAGGCGGTAGATTGTTTAGGTGGATTAGATGTTGACATTACGTTTGAGGAATTGCGTCATATTAATAACTATTGTGTCAATACATCAGAAGTTACAGGGGTTGATTATACACCAATAGAAGAACCACCGATACCAGAGGATCAGACAAAGATTATTGGAACTTATCATTTAGATGGTATTCAGGTTACTTCTTACTGTAGAATCCGCTATACGGCATCCATGGATATGGGAAGGACAGAAAGACAGCGCTATATTTTGAATCTTATGGCAGAAAAGGCAAAGAAAGCCAAGCTGTCTACCTTGAACAAAGTGGTAGATAAGGTCTTTCCTATGGTTGAGACCAATTTTTCAAAATCAGAATTGATAAAACTGGGTTCTGGATTGTTATCCTATAAATTGACAGAAAATACAGGTTTCCCACTGGATTATATTATGGGAAAAGAGATTACAGAACCAGTAACTGGTTTGGACTGTCTGATTCCAACTACTCTGGCTACCAATGTAAAATATCTTCACGAATTTTTATTTGATGATAAAGACTATATTCCGTCAGAAACGGTCTTTACCAGAAGTGAATTTATGGCAAATAAAACAGGATTTGGAAATGCTTCCGTTCCGGAAGATAGCCAGTATTTGATTGTAGATCCGTCAGGAAGCCAACAGGAACCAGACTTGGAAAATCAAGAAAACTATGAATAATGAAAAAACATGCAGGAACTATGTCTAGGGCAGAATTCCTGCATTCTTTCTTTGGAAACAGGAGTGTAGAAGATGACAGTGACAGTAATCATACCAACCTATAAACCAGATGGAACGTTTCAAAAATTAATAGAAAAATTAAAAACACAGACCTATCCCATCAAAAAAATTCTGATTTTGAATACAGAAGCAAAATATTGGAAGAAGGATTGGATAAAGGGAATTCCACAGGCAGAGGTCCATCATATTACAAAGGAGGAATTTGACCATGGCAAAACCAGAGCTATGGGGGCAGCTATGGCAGAAACCGATTTGCTGGTGTTTTTTACCCAGGATGCAGTGCCTGCAAATAATAAGGTGATAGAAGTTCTGGTAAATTCTTTTGCAGATGACAGCATTGGTGCTGCTTATGGGCGTCAGCTTCCAGCAGCAGATTGCAAATTCATTGAACAGTATACAAGAGGTTTTAATTATCCGGAAAATAGTAGAGTGAAGCGGAAAGAAGACTTGCCAAAGCTTGGAATCAAAACTTATTTTTGCTCTAATGTATGTGCTGCTTATAGGAGATGTGTGTATGAAAAATTAGGAGGATTTGTTACCAAAACGATTTTTAATGAGGATATGATTTTAGCTGCACAAATGATTCAGGCTGGATACGGAGTGGCTTACGCTGCAAGGGCAGAAGTGATTCATTCTCATAACTACAGTTATTTTCAGCAATTTCAGCGCAACTTTGATTTGGCGGTTTCCCAGGCAGACCATCCAGAGATTTTTGCCAAAATTTCTTCAGAAAGTGAAGGTATGCGTTTGGTAAAACAAACAGCCTCTTATTTGTTAAAACAGAAAAAGCCATGGCTGATTCCAGATTTAGTACTGATCAGTGGTTTTAAATTTCTAGGTTACAAGGCTGGACAGAATTACCAGAAACTGCCGAAAGGACTGGTGAAGAAGTTCACTATGAATCCATCCTATTGGAAATAAGGGAAAAATCTTTGAGGTTTTCACGGTTTCTTTTCTTTTTTATCACAATTTCAACACAATTCATTGATAAACTAGGTTTCAGAAAAGAGAAAAGAGCAATGATTTTCAGAAAGGAAGCAATATTATGAGTGAAGAATATAATAGATTTGATTTGGGAAGCGACCCAGAAAAGAAACCTGAAGTAACAGAAACAACAGAACAAAAAATCCAGAATCCTGTGGAGAATCAAAAAGAAGAAGAATCTACAGAACAGAAAACACAGCAGCCAGAAAACTCCTCTTATGCATTTTCTTATAGAAAAGCAGGTGAACCTAAGAAGGAAGGCGAAGAGCCTGAATCCTT
This sequence comes from uncultured Bacillota bacterium, assembly GCA_905200905.1. Taxonomy (GTDB): domain Bacteria; phylum Bacillota; class Clostridia; order Lachnospirales; family Lachnospiraceae; genus Blautia. The sequence goes on along the minus strand of CAJKMA010000008.1, from coordinate 31,054 downwards.
TACGAGGACTTATACAGCGCCACAGAAAGAAAATACACAAAATTTTAATGAAGAAAATCAACATAAGGAAAGTCAGAATCAGAGAGCTCCTTATCAGTCTTATCAATTTTCTTCTCAGATTCCGCCAGAGCCAATGAAGAAAGAAAAAAAGAAAAACACACAGTCTGGACTTGGTAAAAAGCTGGGAGTTGCAGCTGCTACAGCAGCCGTTTTTGGGTTGGTAGCAGGTTCAGTCTTTTTAGGAGTGACTTATGCTGGAAATCAGCTGCTTCCAAAGAAGGAAAACACCCAGATTGAAAACACAAAAACAACTTCCCAGAATACAACACCAGTAAGTAAGAATGCAACTTATGGTAATAGTGTATCAGAGGTAGCATCTAATGCAATGCCTTCCATGGTATCCATTACAGGAATCAGTATACAGGAGATTCCAAATTATTTTGGGTTTGGGACACAGAAATATGAAGGCCAGAGTAACGGTTCTGGTATTATTGTAGGACAGAATGATACAGAACTTCTCATTGCTACTAATAATCATGTAGTAAAAGATACAAACGCAATTACGGTATGCTTTACCAACCAGGATGGTACTGTGGCAGGTTCTAATATGCTTACAGATACCAGTGCTCAGGGAGAGGCCGGTGAGTTGAATTCTGATAAGACTTTGGAAAATGCGGTAGAAGCAAAGATTAAAGGTACGGATTCTGATAATGACCTGGCTGTTGTGGCAGTAAAGTTGGAGGATATTCCAGAGGATATCTTGAGTCAGATTAAAGTTGCAACCATTGGAGATTCTGATTCGCTCACCATGGGAGAACAAGTGGTAGCTATTGGAAATGCCCTGGGATATGGCCAGTCTGTAACCAGTGGTTATGTCAGTGCTTTAAATAAACAGGTAAGCTCTGAAAATGCAGATAGTACTTTTATTCAGACAGATGCAGCTATCAATCCTGGAAATAGTGGTGGTGCGCTCTTGAATATGAAGGGTGAACTAATTGGAATTAATTCAGCGAAAATAGCAGCCGATGAAGTAGAAGGTATGGGATTTGCCATTCCAATTTCAAAAGCACAGCCGATTCTGGATGAACTTATGAGTAAAAAAACAAGAGATTTGGTAGAAGATGAGAATAAAGCAGCTTACATGGGGGTTCGTCTTAAAAATGTGACTTCTGATGCATCTGAATATTATAATATGCCTCTTGGTGTTTATGTAGATAGTGTAGAAGAAGATGGACCTGCAGATAAAGCAGGTATTCAGGCAGGAGATATTATTCTGAAAATTGACGGTACAAGTGTAGAGTCAGCAGATAATCTGCAAAATCAGCTTGCTTATTATGAGGCAGGAGAAAAAATAGACTTTATTATTTCCAGAGCAGATAGCGGTGAATATAAAGAACAGACCGTAACCGTAGAGCTTGGATCCAAGAAAGAAGCACAGAAAAATATGGAGACCACTCCAGGTCGATAAGAAGAATGTTAGAAGGAGCTTCCGCGTTAATTCGGTAGCTCCTTTGAAGCATTTAAAAACTTTTTTTCTATACAGGTAAGTATGATGTGAAGAACCAAGGCAGTAGCCAAGGTGATAGCCAAAGTTATAAAGAAAAAGATAACGAGGCGGCCCCACGGCATTGGTCCTTGTATGCGGTTAAGAATAACCGAAAGAATAACATGATGAACTAGATAAAAAGGATAGGAAAGCGTACTACAGGTGCAAAAGAAGTTCCTGAAAAAGTTTTTGGAAGAAACATAGGGTGCTAAGGTGTAAAGAAAACAAAAGCAAGTAAAACCTCCTATATGGGCTAAGATATTCGTGTTTAAGGGGAGCTGAACGAACAAGAGAAAAAGAAGAAATAGTCCGCAACTCCAGCCGAACTTACGATTTTCAAGAAAATATGCCTGGTATTTCATAAGAAGCATTCCTAACCAAAAACTTAAAAGGCAGGAAAACAGGTTTTGAAAGCTGTTTATTTGAAACAAGGTTTTAGAAAATGTACTACTATACAGCAAAAGAATGATAACACTGGCAGAAAGTGTATGTTGTTGTATGCTACTGTAAAGTAGAGGATAAAGAACATACAAAAGAACCAGAGCTCCAAGAAACCATTCGCCAACCTGATAATAAGTGGAAATACGGTAACTTAGATATCCGTCCATACCTAACAGGGACAGCAAAAATACCTTGGGATTTCCTTTATAGAAAAAGGTTCCATATTCAAGAGCTGTTTTTAGGTGCAAAGGAAAAAAACTCAGGTAAAAAGCTGGAAAAACACCAAGAAACCGACGCCAGTAAAAATGGGGAATAGAGAATGGTTTTCGTTGGGTAGTATAGTATAACATAGCTCCGGAAAGCATAAAAAACACCGTGACAAAAAGACTGCCTAGGGTAAAATTAGGAAGAGAAGGAAGCGCGAAAGGAACCAGATGATTTGTCACAGATTTACTCCAAAAATGGAAACAAAAAATACCTAAAGTGCTTATAGTGCGAATGAAATCTGCTTGATAAATACGTTTCATGTGATAAGTCCTTTCTTTTTATATTGAAAAAAGTATAACATAAAATAGTAAGGGCGGCTACAAAAAAGTAGGTACATTTCTTTTTGGTGTATTCCATTTATAAAAAGTTTACTTGTGACACTATGGAATTTGTGATAAGATACCCACAAGTGGTTTTTCAGGAAGAAAACATAGAGAAAGCAGGAATGAAAATGTCAGATGAGAAAGATTTATTAGAGACAACCAATACTTCCAATTCTTCTGAGAATCAGGAAGAAGAAAAGAAGGACGAATATGAAAAAGTCTGCTTTATGTGCAGACGCCCTGAGAGTAAAGCCGGGAAGATGATTGAGCTGCCAGGGAATATCCATATCTGTACAGATTGTATGCAGAGAAGTTTTGATACTATGAATAACAGTAACATTAATTATGATGAATTGATGAGGAATATTCCAAACATGCCCAATATCAGCATGATTGATTTGTCCTCTCTTCAGAATCAGATTCCTAAGAAACAGAAGATTAAGAAAAAACAGGAGCAGCCAAAAGAAAAGGTAGCACCCAAGGTTTTTGATATTAAAAGTATTCCAGCTCCTCATAAAATTAAGGCTAGTCTGGATGAATATGTCATTGGACAGGAACATGCAAAAAAAGTGATGTCTGTAGGGGTATATAACCATTATAAGCGTGTTTTTGCGGATATGACGGATGATGTGGAAATTGAAAAATCGAATATGCTTATGATTGGACCTACAGGAAGTGGTAAGACCTATATGGTGAAAACTTTGGCAAGACTTTTGGATGTACCTCTTGCCATTACAGATGCCACTTCTCTTACAGAAGCGGGTTATATTGGTGATGACATTGAAAGTGTGGTAAGTAAACTTCTGGCAGCAGCAGATAATGATGTAGAGCGTGCAGAACACGGTATTATATTCATTGACGAAATTGATAAAATTGCTAAGAAAAAGAATACCAATCAAAGAGATGTCAGCGGAGAGGCAGTACAGCAGGGAATGTTGAAGCTCTTAGAAGGCAGTGAAATTGAAGTGCCAGTAGGTGCTAACAGTAAAAATGCTATGGTGCCGCTTGCTACTGTGAATACAAAAAATATTCTGTTTATTTGCGGCGGAGCGTTTCCCGATTTGGAGGAAGTTATTAAGGAACGTTTGAATAAAACAGCTTCCATTGGTTTTCAGGCGGATTTAAAGGATAAATATGATCAGGATCCGGCGCTTTTAGAAAAAGTTACTGTAGAGGATTTGAAAAAATTTGGTATGATTCCAGAGTTTTTGGGGCGCTTGCCGATTATCTTCTCCTTAAGCGGATTAAGTGCAGAAATGTTAGTGCAGATTCTCAAAGAACCTAAAAATGCCATTTTAAAACAATATCAGAAGCTGTTAGCTTTGGATGAGGTAAAACTGGAATTTGAAGATGGAGCTTTGGAAGCGATTGCAGAGATGGCAATGGAAAAGCATACAGGCGCAAGAGCACTTCGGGCTATTCTGGAAGAATACATGCTGGATATTATGTATGAAATTCCAAAAGATGATAGCATCGGACAAGTGATTATTACAAAAGAATATATTCAGCACACAGGAGGTCCAAGGATTCTCTTAAGAGGGCAGGAGCTTCCTATGCTGGAAGTGAATGGATAAGGTTCTTGAGTTTCCATATATGAAAAATCGCTATACAGTTTACCTGGTAGATTTGCCAGGACTGTATAACGATTTTTTACATGGATTTTTTATTTTTAAACAAAAAAAGATGCAGGAGATGGGACTTGAACCCACACGATATTGCTACCACAGGCACCTGAAGCCTGCGCGTCTGCCAATTCCGCCACTCCTGCATTTCCTATAAAGTTCTGTGCTCTCTCAAGCACAAAACATATATTACACGATAACCAGGAAAATGTCAACACTAAATTTTGAAAAAATTTAAAAAATTTCAACAGTTGCAGCAATGGTAGGTTTGAGGTATACTTTTCCTGAAACGAAAAATTTTTAAGAGGAGTATAACATGGATTTTTTTGAATTACTAAAAGTTATTTTTCTTGGTATTGTAGAGGGAATTACAGAATGGCTTCCTATCAGCAGTACGGGTCATTTGATTCTGGTGAAGGAATTTGTGAAGCTAAATGTATCCAAAGAATTTTGGGATATGTTTATGGTAGTTATTCAATTAGGAGCAATTCTGGCAGTGCTGGTTTTATATTGGAATAAAATCTGGCCATTTCAGAACAGGATGATTCAGAGAGTAAATGTAACCAAAGTAGAAAAAACAGCAGGCATTGTTTGCAGATTTGTGAATATTGAAAAAATGGTTATGTGGTTTAAAATTCTGGTTTCTTGTCTGCCTGCAATTATTATAGGTTTACCGTTTGATGATTTTATTGAAAATACCTTTAATAACTGGTTTGTAGTAGCAGTGATGCTTATTGTATACGGGGTATTGTTTTTAATGGTAGAGGATTACAATGCAAAGAGGACAGTTAAAGTAAACTCTATTGCAGATATTTCCTGGAAAATGGCTCTTTATATTGGTATTTTTCAGGTGCTTGCATTAATCCCAGGTACCTCACGCTCAGGTGCTACGATTATCGGAGGAATTTTGTTAGGTGCGTCCAGAACCGTTGCAGCAGAGTATACCTTTTTCCTGGCAATTCCAGTGATGATGGGGGCAAGTCTATTAAAAATAATAAAATTTGGTCTCCATTTCACCCAGTGGGAAGTCATAATTCTGGGAGTTGGAACAGTGGTTTCCTTCCTGGTATCTATTCTGGCAATTAAATTCCTGATGGGATATATCAAGAAGCATGACTTTAAAGCTTTTGGTTGGTATCGTATTGCCCTCGGTGTAGTAGTGATGCTGTTCTTTACTATTTTCAGGTAAATCAGGGGAAAACCGGAGAAATGTGGGAGATTGCAGAATATGGAAAATCAGGACAAAAAGGTGCTGGATTTGGCTATGGAGGCTGGTCGTATTTTATTGGATGCTGGGGCAGAAATCTTTCGTGTAGAAGAAACTATGAAGCGGATTGCCCAGGCATATGGAATTGAGAAGTTTAATTCCTTTGTTTTAAGTACAGGGATTTTTATCACTGCAGAGAATGAGGATGGGGAAATTTACGCCAGTGTAAAACATATTCCCATTCAAAGTGCCAGATTGCATAGAATTGCAGCAGTAAATCAGCTTTCCAGGGAAATTGCCCAGGGAAAATATACACCCCAGGAGGCGGCGATGCAGTTGGAGCGTATTAAGGCAATGCCAGAGAAGAAGACCTTTACAAAGATGTTAGCAGCTGGTATTGGCTCAGGTGGGTTTTGTTATCTTCTCGGAGGACATCTTACAGATTTATTGGCAGCCTTTTTGTCAGGGTTTTTGCTTTATGTGGTATTGACCTTGCTTCAGAAAAGGGAAAAGGAGACCTCCAAAATTGTAGTGAATCTTATAGGCGGATTTTCTGTATCTCTGTTTGCCGTGGTTTTTTATAATCTAGGACTGGGTCATGCACCAGGGACTATTTTGGTCGGTTCTATTATGCCTTTGGTTCCAGGGGTTTCTCTGGTAAATGCTATCCGAGATTTTGCAGAAGGAAATTATATAGGCGGAGGTGTGCGATTTCTGGATGCTCTTATGGTAGGGCTGGGAGTCTCCCTTGGAGTTGGCTTGATGTATATCTTATATTTTCGGTTTACAGGGAGGATTATTTTGTGATAGTAGATGGATTATTGCAATTTATAGCAGCATGTGCGGGAACCATAGGATTTTCAATTTTATTTTCGGTTCCAAGAGAACATTATCCTCTTTGTGGATTTATAGGAGGTATGGGATGGTTGATTTGCTGGAGTTTGATTCATGGTTTTCATATGGGCACCATAGAAGCAAATTTCCTGGCAACGGTATTTATTACTTTGTCCTCCAGAATTGGAAGTACCGTAAGAAAATGTCCGGTGACATTGTTTTTAATTGCAGGGATTTTTCCAGAAGTTCCAGGAATCGGGGTTTACAGAACTATTTATTATAGTATTTTAGAGAATCATGATTTAAGCTTGTCTTATGGAAGAGAAACACTGGGAATTGCTATTGCCATGGTTCTTGGTATTATTCTTGTGTTTGAAATCCCACAGAAAACCATACACAAAATTGCTGGTTTGGGAAAAAGATGAAAAGAATTTCATAGAAAGAAATAGAAAAGAGGCATCACGGAACTTTCATTCTGTGATGCCCTTTTCATCTTGAGGGGGGAGATAGTGAGTGGTTTATCAACTATCCAAGGATTATTATAAAGTGAAAATGTGAGTAAATTATGTCAAGTTTCTAAAAAAAGTGGAAAATCTCTTAAGAAACTTTAAATCCTTTTTATCCCAAATAGGATTTTAATAAAAGCAAAGTGTTTTTGGCTCCGTCGATATGGCTTCTTTCATAGCCATGGGAAGCATAAACACCAGGACCAATGAGTCCGTGGCGTACATCATAGCCAGAGCGAAGGGCTGCCTCAGCGTCAGAACCATAGTGAGGATAAATGTCTACAGCAAAATCCAGATTTTCTTGTTTTGCTGCTTCTATGAGATTGGTTACTACATCATAGTTGTAAGGTCCTCCGCTGTCCTTGGCACAGATGGAAACCTGATGTTCCTTACAGGTAAGTCCTTGGCCAACGCAACCCATATCTACAGACAATACTTCAGTAACTCCATCCGGAATGGAAGCAGCACCTCCATGTCCTACTTCTTCATAAACAGTAAAATGTTGATATAAGGCTCTTTTGGGGCATACATGTTCTTCTTTTAGATATTTTGCATAGCCCATGAGAATGGCAGCACTTAGTTTATCGTCTAGGAAACGGCTTTTTAAATATCCGCTTTTAGTAATTGTAGTGCGGGGATCAAAGCAAACAACATCTCCTGCCATAATACCAAGAGCTTCTACCTCTTTTTTGGAGCTGACCTTTTCATCTATTAGTACTTCCATAACGTCAAAAGTTCTGGAGGTATCATTATATTTTCCATTTACATGAATAGAAGCGTCTGTAAGCTGCATCGTTCCCTCATATGTTCCATGAAATCGTGTATGGATTCTGCAATTTTCTGCCTCTGCATTGTTGGCATTAAGACCACCAAGGGGTGTGACTCTAAGACGTCCGTTTTCTTTAATTTCAGCTACCATAGCACCTAGGGTATCTACGTGGGCTTCCATAAGCAGCGCGTTTTCCTTATCCGTTCCGCCAAGGTCTACTAAAATACCGCCTTTTACTGTTTTTTTAGGGGAATACCCCATGTTCTCATATTCGGAAATGAGATAATCGGTTACTTCTTTAGTATAACCGGAAGGGCTGTCAATTTCTGTTAAGGCTTTTAACTGGGTTAGAATGTAATCCGTGTATGAATGCATATTTGTATCCTCCTTTTTGTTGTAAGAGATATTGTAGCTTTTCTGTCAGGAAACGTCAATAAAATATTGACTGATTGCCAAGAACTGTAGTAAACTTTATGTAAACGAAAAAAGACAGGAGGACTTTGCTATGAAATGTCCCTTTTGCAATCAGGAAAATACCAGAGTCATTGATTCCAGACCGGTACCGGATAATAACTCTATCAGAAGAAGACGTCAGTGTGATGAATGTGGAAAACGATTTACTACTTATGAAAAAATTGAAACAATTCCTTTGACTGTGATTAAAAAGGATCAAAGCAGGGAGCAGTATGAGCGGAGAAAAATTCAAGATGGAATTACCCGCGCTTGCTATAAAAGACCAGTTCCCGTGGAGAAAATTGAAAGTGTTATGGATGAAATCGAGACAGAAGTCTTTAATCGGGAAGAAAAAGAAATTCCGAGCTCTCTGATTGGGGAAATCGTTATGGATAAGTTGAAAGACCTGGATGCAGTAGCATATGTAAGGTTTGCTTCTGTATACAGGGAGTTTAAAGATGTGGACACCTTTATGGATGAGCTGAAGAAAATTATGAAGTAGCCGTATGTTTTTCAAAAGATACTTGCATTTTTCCCAGTCCTTCGCTACAATGATTTTGACAATTGCATAATGAGAGAACATGGATGTAAAGGAGATATCATGAAAAAAGGAAGAATGGTAAAGAACTTACTTTTGTTAATGGCTCTTACTCTTGTACTTGGCGGATGCAAAGACAAAAAGGATGAGCAAAAGGAATCTCTGACGGACAATCGTTCTCAGGAAGCAACAGGGGAACCAATTATGGGTGGTTCCATTGTAGTAGGAATTCCTCAGGATTTAGAGGATAGTCTTGACCCACACAAATCGGTAGCGGCAGGAACCAAAGAAGTCCTATTCAACATTTATGAAGGCTTAGTGAAGCCAGATGAAGAAGGAAATTACAAAGATGCAGTGGCTAAGAACCATGAAATTTCAGAAGACGGCAGGGTTTATACCTTTGCTCTTCGAGAAAATGTGAAATTTCACGATGGAAGCACAGTGACTGCACAGGATGTAAAATATTCGATTGAACGCTGCGCCGGTATCAACGGGGATGGGACTCCGCTGGTAGCGGCGTTTTCTAATGTGGAAAAAGTGGAAATTCCAGATGAGAAAACAGTGCAAATTACTTTGAAAGAACCAGATACAGAATTTCTGGCATATTTGATTGTAGCGGTAGTTCCAGAACATGCCAAAGATTTGGATAAACAACCTGTGGGAACAGGCCCTTTTACGTATGTGTCACGTTCTCCTCAGGAAAACATTGTGATCCAAAAATTTGGAGACTATTGGGATACTGAAAATCAGGCATATCTGGATGAAGTAACATTTAAGGTAGTAGGAGATAGCAATGCCATTGTAACCGGCTTAAAAGGTGGTTCCATTGACCTTTATCCAAGGGTGAATTCTACACAGTCTGCCCAGGTAAAAGATGACCCTAATCTGACCATTTTGGAAGGTGGTATGAATTTGGTTCAGGCGCTGTATCTGAATAATAGTGAAAAGCCATTTGATGATGTGAAGGTTCGTCAGGCTATGTGTTATGCTGTGAATCGCCAGGAAGTGCTGGATATGATGGCAGATGGCAAGGGTACTATTATAGGAAGCAGTATGTTCCCTGCTTTTGAGAAGTATTATATGTCAGAGCTGGCGGATCGTTACCCACAGGATATTGAGAAAGCAAAAAAACTTTTAACAGAAGCAGGATATCCGGATGGATTTGAAATGACCATTACTGTGCCCAATAATTATCAGCAGCATATTGATACTGCTCAGGTTTTGGCAGAACAGTTAAAACAGGTAGGAATCCAGGCTGAGATTCAGTTAATTGAATGGGACAGCTGGCTTAGTGATGTGTATGCAGATCGTAAATTCCAGTCAACAGTAGTTGGTGTAGATGCTGCCTATTTAAGCGGCAGCGCTCTTTTGGAGAGATTTTGTTCGGAATCAGATAAAAACTTTATTAATTATAAAAATGCAGAATATGACACACTCTATGAACAGGTGCGTAAAAGTGTGGATGACAGCGAACAGATTCAGCTTTATAAGAAGATGGAAACACTTTTAAGCGAAGATGCTGCAAATGTGTATATTCAGGATATGGCAGCAGAGGTGGTTTTAAGAAAAGGTTATGGAGGATATGTGTTCTATCCTCTCTATGTGCAGGATATGGCAAAAATTTATAAAATAGCAGAATAAGAGAAGCAGAAAAGGAGAAAGACGGAAGATGAAATATGTGATTAAAAAAATAGGAACTCTCATTATAACATTGTTAATTGTCTCCTTCCTGTCTTTTCTGGCCTTTTCTGTTATTCCAGGAGATGCGGCCAAATCCAGATTAGGAACAGAGGCTACCAAGGAACAAGTGGAAGCTTTACAGAAAGAAATGGGGTTGGATAAGCCGGTGCTTGTGCGATATGCAAGCTGGCTTGGGAATTTTTTTACTGGGAATATGGGAGAATCTTTTAGCTATTCCATGCCTGTAAGTGATTTGATTCAGGATAAAATACCAGTGACAATGACGTTGACCGTATTGGCTTTTTTGATCATGCTAGTAATTTCTGTTCCTCTTGGAATTTTTTCAGCCAGGCATGAAGGAATGATAGTTGATAGGATTCTGGTGGTGTTGAATCAGTTTGTGATGTCTGTTCCAGGATTTTTCATTGGCATTGTGCTTACCTATGTATTTGGTCTGATCCTGCATTGGTTTACCCCAGGAGCTTACGTATCTGCCAGCCCAAATTTCTGGGGATTTCTGGGATATTTAATTGCTCCGGCTATTGCCATTGCCCTTCCAAGGTGTGCTATGGGAGTGAAAATGCTGAGAAGTTCTGTACTGTCACAAATGCATGCAGATTATGTTCGTACTGCTTATGCCAGAGGAAATGGAACCTCTAGAGTGTTGTATGGTCATGTACTGAAGAATGCCTTGCTTCCAGTACTTACTTTTTGGGGAATGGCTATTGCAGATATTATGGCTAACAGTATTATTATAGAACAAGTATTTACCATACCTGGGCTTGGAAGTCTGTTAATTTCTTCTATTTCCAATCGGGATTATCCTGTCGTACAGGGAATCTTAGTGCTGATTGCAGCTTTTGTGGTACTCATTAACTTTTTGGTGGATTTGCTGTATAGCAGGATTGATCCAAGAATCCGCATGAAGAAATAAAAGGGGGAGGAATATGAAGAAAAAACAGAAAAATTATGAATTAATGTTAGGTGCTTCTATTACCCTTTTGATGGTAATCCTTCTTTTTGTGGGAATAATTTTTACGCCTTATGATCCAGATGCTATGAATGGGAGTGCTAAGTTTGCAGCACCCTCCCTAACGCATTTGTTTGGATGTGACCATTTCGGAAGAGATGTATTTAGCCGAGTTTTAAAAGGTACAGGAACTACTTTCTTTGTAGCAGCAGCCACTGTGATTTTAGGCGGCGGAGTGGGAATCTTGGTAGGAGCTTTTACTGGATATTTTGGTGGATGGATAGATGAAGTGCTTATGCGGATAAACGATGTACTGTTTTCTTTTCCGCATATTCTTCTGGCATTAGTTTTTATCAGTATTCTTGGACCAGGGAAATATAATGTGATTTTAGCTCTAGCTGTGGTTTTTGTACCTAGTTTTGCCAGAATTACCAGAAGTGAATTTCTAAGTCAGAAGGAAATGGACTATGTGAAAAGTGCCCGACTTATGGGAGCTTCTCCTCTACGGGTTATGTTTGTGCATATTTTTCCAAATGTTTTGCCAGCAGTATTGTCCATGATAGCCATTGGATTTAATAATGCAGTGTTGGCAGAGGCAGGAATGAGTTATTTGGGAATTGGTGTACAGCCTCCAGATGCTTCTCTTGGAAGGATGCTGTCTGAATCTCAGACTTATCTTATGAGCGCGCCCTGGTGTGCTATTTTTCCGGGTTTAGCAGTGATGCTTCTAGCACTGGGTTGTTCTCTTATAGGTGACGGACTTTTAAAGAAAGGTGGTGGGAAGTAGAATGAAATTATTGGAAGTAAAAAACCTGAATTTAGAATTTTGGGATACTATCCCACCAACTCAAGTGGCAAAGCAGGTATCTTTTTCCATGGAGCCTGGAGAAATTCTGGGAATTGTAGGGGAATCCGGTTCAGGGAAAACCCAGACAGCACTTTCTATTTTAAGACTTCTGAAAAAACAGGAGCGCATTGCTTCAGGAGAAATTTTATTTCAAGGAAAAAATCTGGCGAAGCTGCCTTTGAAAGAAATGGAAAAAATCAGGGGTAAAGAAATCAGTATGATTTTTCAGGAACCTATGACATCTTTAAATCCAGTACTCACCATAGGAACACAGATTGAAGAAGGAATGAAGCTGCATACTCAGATGACAGCCAGGGAGAGAAAGCAGAAAGCCCTGGAAATCATGAAGGAAGCAGAATTGCATGAACCGGAAACACTTTGGGAGAAATATCCACATCAGCTTTCAGGTGGGATGAGGCAAAGAGTGATGATTGCAGCAGCTTTGGTGACTAATCCCAAACTTTTGATTGCAGATGAGCCAACTACAGCTCTGGATGTGACCATTCAGGCTCAGATTTTGAAATTATTGAAGAAAATCAATGAGAAGCATGGAACAGGGATTTTGTTTATTTCCCATGATTTAGGAGTGATTCGCAAGCTGTGTTCAAGAGTGATTGTGATGAATCAGGGAGAAATAGTAGAAGAAGGGCTTGTTTCCAAGGTTTTTGAAGAACCGGAAGAAGAATATACTAAGAAGCTGTTAGCGGCTATTCCTACCAGAAGGACCTCTCTTCGCAGGAGAAAAGGGGGAAATCACACATGAAGAATATTTTAGAAGTGAGACATGTCAGCGCTGCTTATGCAGATGAGAAGCAAGGAAAACAGGTGTTGAATGACATTTCTCTGGAAGTAAGAGAAAATGAGATTCTGGGGCTTGTGGGAGAAAGTGGATGTGGAAAATCCACCTTATCGAAGGTGATTCTAGGATTTTTAAAGCCAAGCCAGGGTGAAATATGGCATGGAACCATGAATCCACAGATGATTTTCCAGGATCCGGCCTCCTCACTCAATCCAAGTAAAAAAATCGCCTGGATTTTAGAAGAACCTCTTCGGATGCAGAAAAAATCAAAAGAAGAGCGTAGAATACAAGTAGCAAAAATGGCAGAGCGCGTAGGACTTAGCCAGGAACATCTAAACCGTTATCCAAGAGAGTTAAGCGGTGGGCAGAGACAGCGAGTAAGTATTGCTGTAGCTCTTTTGCAAGGCTCAAAATTCATTATTGCAGATGAGCCTGTATCTGCATTGGATGTGACCATACAGAAGCAGATTATGGAACTGATGGTACAGCTTCAAGAAGAAATGCATCTGTCTATTCTCTTCATTTCTCACGATTTAAATGTGGTGTACCAAATGTGTGATAGAGTGCTGATTATGAAAGACGGAAAAATCTTAGAAGAGGGAGAGACAGAAGAACTCTTTCAGAATCCAAAAGAGTCTTACACAAAGCAGTTATTAGACACAATCTTAGAATAAAAATAAATTAGAAGCGATTCGTCGAGATATGAAAAGACTCTTCCTGCATGCTCAATAAATTCATTTAAGCATGCAGGAAGAGTCAAAAATATATTGATGACCGCTTCTTTTTTATAAGAGTAAATCAATTAAATTCTCGTAGATATCCTGGCTTTTGTTTTTCCAGTTCATGCATACAGCCGCCGCAGCGTCTTCCGTTGGAACTGCAATCGTAAGATCTACCATAGTGAAGTGCTCCCGTTTTAACTGGCAGCGTACATGATAGCCTTCGGTTTCACTTTTGAAATAATCTGCTACAGCAGACAATTCTTCCCGCATACGAACTGTATTTTCTTTGAAGAAATCAGAAATATCCTTTTTAATCCCATCAGAAATCTGGTCCTCAAAATAAGACAAGGTTTGTTTTCCTTGCTCTGTGATTTCATAGTAAGAAGTATTTCGTACGGTTTTATCTTGAATAAGCGCAGCATCAATTAATTCGGAAATTGCTTGCTGCAAATGAAAATAGTTGGTATAGCCTTTGTCCAGCACAAACCCTGAAATTTGGGCATTGGTGAGGGGAAAGTCTACTTTTTCCAGCATGTAAAGAATAATTAGTTTATAGAGTGTAAGAGGTTCTGACATGTTTTAATCCTCCTTATATTGTTTTCCCTGGTAGGCACCTCTGATTTTACATTCGTGGTGCAGAGTATTGAGTACTGTTTTTTTAGCACTGCTCCAGGTAGGGGCAATGAGCAGATCTTTTGGTCCATCACCGGTGAGACGATGAATCACAATCTTTGGTGACAAGTGCTCCAGACAATCGATTACCAAGTCAATATACTCATTCATCTCGTAGACAGAGAATTTTCCATCCAGATAATCCTTGGCTAAGTCTGTATTCCTCAGTACATGGAGAAGTTGTAATTTGATACCTTGGATATCCATATGATTGAGATAGTTCATAGTTTCCAGGATATCTTCTTTTGTTTCTCCAGGCAGACCTAAAATGGTGTGGACAATGACTTCCAGATTCCGCCTACGTAGCTGTTCTACTGCATTATGAAAACATGAGAGAGGATAGCCGCGGCGGATGTAAGAGGCTGTTTTTTCATGGATTGTTTGAAGCCCCAATTCAACCCATACAGGCTTCTGCTGATTTAGTTCTTCTAACAGGTTCAGTACATCTTCTCCTAGGCAGTCCGGGCGTGTTCCAATGGAAAGAGCCACAACATTTGGATGGGAGATAGCTTCCGTGAAGATACTCCTGAGATACGCTACAGGGGCATAGGTGTTGGTATACGCCTGAAAGTAAGCGATAAAGCTGGAAGCATTGCGCTTCATGCGAAGTCTTGCAGCCTGTTTTTCGATTTGTGTTGTAATAGAATCCTGCTTGTCTCCGGCAAAATCTCCAGAGCCTCCGGCACTGCAAAAGATACAGCCCCGATTTCCTAAGGTACCATCCCGATTAGGACAGGTCATGCGTCCATTTAAGGCTACTTTATATATTTTTTCTGAAAATCGTTCTTTTAACATATAGTCAAAAGAATAATAAGGTTTTCCGTTCCAGTTCTTCATTTTTAGAGCGTTCCTTTACAAGGTTTTTCTTTCTTCTTATCATACCATTTGAAAAATTCTTTTACAAGAGCAAGAAAAGGAATCCTTTGACAAAAACAGTCGTACATGGTAAGGTGAAAAGAGAGAAATCACTCTGGGAAAGGGAACGGATTGTAGATATGAGAAAGATGAAAAAAGGAATCCTGATGCTGGTATGTATGGCGCTGCTCATAAGTCTGACAGCCTGTGAACATCTGGAATTAAGGGAGGCAAAACCCATAGAACAGGGAATCTTAAAGGTGGGAATGAATCTTCAAATTCCAGGTATGTGTTATTTGTCTGAAGAAACCAGCAAACCAGAAGGATTTGAGGTAGAGCTGGCTGGGAAGCTGGCAGATAAGTTAAAGCTGGAGCTGGAAATCGTGGATACTTCAGAAGAAAATCTTTTGAAATCCCTGGATGGAGAGTTGTATGATTGTGTGATTTCTGCAGTGGGACTTGCTGATTGGAATGAGGCCCATTATGACCACACCACCCCTTATATAGATATTGCTTCTGTGAAAGAGGAGACAGGGATTACAGGAGAGTATACCAAAATTGCTGTATTTACAAAGAAGTATAATTTGATGAAAGATGAGTTGGAGGCAAAACTGCAGATGCTTCGGAATGATGGCAGTTTGAAGGAGCTTTCAGAGAAATATTTTGGGAAGGATATTACAATTTCCAAATAGAAGAAGATCAGGAGAAGTATAATGGGAATTATGCCCTATGATGCTTCTCTTTTTTTGTACAAAATTACAACATGTTTTTCAAAAAAACAACTTGATTTTTTTCTATGCAAATGGTAGCATAACTATATAGTTTAATGACTAAACTAATTAAGGAGGTTTAGGGCGTGATGAAAATTTATAATGTTTCTGACCAGGAATTCGGGACCTATGGAAGAGTGATTAAAGGTCTGGATGTGGCTGAGCTTCTGGAGGCTTTAAAGGAAACTCCCAAGCCAGATGATGTGATTTATGTTGCTTCTGATGAAAAGTTAGAAGCCTGTGCCTGTGCGGAGAAAATCGCGTATAGTTTGTACGGAGGAATGCCGATTCAGATTGGTTACTGTAATGGAAGTAATGTGCTTTTAAATGCAGTAGAATATCACAGAGACTCTGAGGTCAACGTAGCACTTACAGATTTGATTCTGATTTTAGGAAGAGAGCAGGATATTGAGGAAGATGGTACTTATGAAACTTCAAAGATGGAAGCGTTTTTGGTACCAGCAGGAACTGTTGTAGAGGTTTATGCAACTACCCTTCACTATGCACCATGCAATGTAAACGGAAACAAGTTTTGTACAGCAGTGGTATTACCAAAAGGAACCAACACAGAGGCTCCAGAACGTCAGAATAACACAGAAGAAGATAAATTACTGTTTGCCAGAAATAAATGGCTCATTGCACATAAAGATGCAAAAATTGAAGGAGCTTTTGAAGGGCTCAAAGGTGAAAATTTATCAGTAGAATAAAAAAGCAAACATGCAGGAGGAAAAAAAGATGAATTTATCAAACATGCCAGAATTAAAATTAGGTATTGTAGCAGTAAGCCGTGACTGCTTCCCAATGTCTCTGTCTGAGAACAGAAGAAAGGCAGTTGTAGAAGCATATAAGAAAAATTTCAATGGAGAAATTTACGAATGTCAGACTGTTGTAGAAAGCGAAACAGATATGTTAAAAGCAGCCGAAGAATTAAGAGAAGCAGGCTGTAATGCGCAGGTTGTTTACCTTGGAAACTTTGGACCAGAGACAGAAGAAACTATGCTGGTAAAAGTATTCCATGGCCCATCTATGGTAGTGGCAGCAGCAGAAGAAGGAAATCTGGTGCAGGGTCGTGGTGATGCATACTGTGGTATGTTAAATGCAAGCTATAACTTAAAGCTGCGTAATTTAAAAGCATATATTCCAGAATATCCAGTTGGAACAGCAGAAGAAGTTGCTGAAATGATTCATGAGTTTGCTCCAATTGCAAGAGCGCTGGTTGCAGTAAGAAATTTGAAAATTATCAGCTTTGGACCACGTCCAACAAACTTCCTGGCATGTAATGCACCTATTAAGAGACTGTATGATTTAGGTGTAGAAATTGAAGAAAACTCTGAATTAGACTTATTTGAAGCATTTAATAAACATGCAGATGACCCACGTATTCCAGATGTAGTAAAAGAAATGGAAGCAGAGCTTGGCGAAGGAAATATGAAACCAGAAATTCTGCCTAAATTAGCACAGTACGAAATCACTCTGTTAGACTGGGTAGAAGCACACAAAGGCTGCAGAAAATATGTGACACTTACAACAAAATGCTGGCCAGCATTCCAGACACAGTTTGGATTTGTTCCATGCTATGTAAACAGCCGTCTTACAGATAGAGGTATTCCGGTTTCCTGTGAAGTAGATATCTGGGGAACTTTAAGTGAGTACATCGGAACTGTTATTAGCCAGGATACAGTTACTCTGTTGGATATTAATAATACAGTACCTGCTCATATTTATGACAATGACATTAAAGGTCATTACAACTATGACCAGAAAGAAACCTTCATGGGATTCCATTGCGGAAATACAGCGGCAAGCAAGTTGACAGCATGTTCTATGAAATATCAGATGATTATGGCAAGAACTCTGCCAGAAGAAGTTACACAGGGTACACTGGAAGGTGATATTGTCCCAGGTGAAATTACTTTCTATCGTCTTCAGAGTACAGCAGATTGCAAGCTTCGTGCTTACATTGCACAGGGTGAAGTTCTTCCAGTGGCAACACAGAGCTTTGGCGGTATTGGTATCTTTGCAATTCCAGAAATGGGACGTTTCTATCGCCATGTATTAGTAGAGAAGAATTATCCACACCATGGAGCTGTTGCTTTTGGACATTTTGGAAAAGCGCTGTACGAAGTATTCAAATATTTGGGTGTAGAAGTTGATGAAATTAACTACAATCAGCCAAAGGGAACCTTATACCCAACAGAAAATCCATTTGCTTAAGGAAAAGGGAGAAAACCATGTTATACATAGGTGTTGATTTAGGAACTTCTGCTGTGAAATTGCTTCTTATGGATGGAGAAGGCAAGATTCAGAAAATTGTATCCAGAGAATATCCACTGGCATTTCCACATCCAGGTTGGTCAGAACAGAAACCGGAAGATTGGTGGAGCCAGAGTCTGGAGGGCATCAAAGAACTGATTGCAGATTGTGATAAGAGCCAAGTGGCTGGAATTAGCTTTGGTGGACAGATGCATGGACTTGTTATTTTGGATGAGAATGATGAAGTGATTCGTCCTGCAATTTTGTGGAATGACGGCAGAACCGTAAAAGAAACCGATTATCTGAATCAGGTAATCGGGAAAGAAACATTATCGAAATATACAGCTAATATTGCTTTTGCAGGTTTTACAGCGCCCAAAATTCTTTGGGTGAGAGAAAACGAGCCAGAGAACTTTAAGAGAATTAAGAAAATTATGCTGCCAAAGGATTATTTGGCATATAAATTGTCTGGTACTCATTGCTGTGATATGTCAGATGCCTCCGGTATGTTGCTTTTGGATGTAAAGAATCGTTGTTGGTCTAAAGAAATGTTGGATATCTGCGGAATCAAAGAAGAGCAGATGCCAAAATTATTTGAAAGCTATGAAACAGTGGGTACTTTGAAACCGGAATTGGCAGAAGAACTGGGAATTCCGGCTTCCTGTAAAATCGTAGCAGGAGCAGGAGATAATGCAGCAGCCGCAGTTGGAACAGGAACTGTGGGAGATGGTATGTGTAATATCTCTCTTGGAACCAGCGGAACCATTTTTATTTCCAGCAAGGAATTTGGGGTAGATCCTAATAATGCGCTTCATGCCTTTGCCCATGCAGATGGAAATTATCATCTGATGGGATGTATGTTAAGTGCAGCGTCTTGCAATAAATGGTGGATGGACGAAATTATTGGAACTAAAGATTATGTTGGTGAACAGGAAAAAATTGAGAAATTAGGAGAAAACAATGTGTTTTTCCTTCCATATCTTATGGGTGAGCGTTCTCCACATAATAATCCAAATGCAAGAGGAACTTTCATTGGACTTACTATGGACAGCACTAGGGCAGATATGACCCAAGCTGTGCTGGAAGGTGTAGCTTTTGCAATTCGTGATTCTTTTGAGGTTGCCAAGGCACTGGGAATTAAAATCGAGAGAACAAAAATTTGCGGCGGAGGAGCCAAAAGCCCTCTGTGGAAAAAGATGATTGCTAATATTTTGAATATTAAGGTAGATGTCATTGAATCTGAAGAGGGGCCTGCATTAGGAGGAGCAATGTTGGCAGCTGTGGCAAACGGAGAGTTTGCGTCTGTAGAAGATGCGGCAGCGAAAATTGTAAAAGTAATTGATACAGTCGAGCCGGAACCAGAACTGGCAGCAAAATATGAAGAAAAGTATCAGAAATTTGCAAAAATTTATCCTACAGTCAAGGATTTATTTAGTCAGATTTTATAATGGTACATCAACACCCCAAAAGAGAATATTTTATTGCAGCTCTTTTGGAGTGTTACCTCTATAATAAATAAAAGAAAACTTAAGATGCAGAAAATCCCAGAATTGTTATTTTGTTTTTCAAGATTGATTCTGGGATTTGTGTATTATAGACAAATTGAGGATGGATTTTTAGGGTAAAAATACAACTTGACGAAAATAAGTTATATAGTATATAGTATATTTAAATAAAATCATAGAAAATAGTGTGTTACTGTCAGGCAGGCATGAACTATTCCGTTTCTCTATCTTTGTGATAGAGTGTGTACAGAATATGTTTATGCTTTTTTTGTGTGAAAAATACCTTTTCGCTTAGCTTATAGAGGGGATTCTTAGGTTATGTATCAAATTATAAAAGTATTAAATAACAATGCATTTCTTGCAAGACATGATGACGGGGAAAGAATTTTACTTGGAAAAGGGATTGGATTTGGAAAGAAAGCAGGAGATCGGTTTCAGACAATCAAGGGTGCAAGAGTGTTTACGTTGGCATCCAAAGAAAACGAAGAATCAGGTTTAAATGTAGTGAAGGGAATTGATCCTGTTTTTTTAGAAGCTGCAGGTAAAATTATCGAAGAAGCAGAAGAAATTTTTGATTCCATTAATCCAGATATTTTATTGCCGCTTGCAGACCATATTGCGTTTGCTGCAAAGAGGGAAAAAGAAAAAATTCATATACCGAATCCTTTTATTGCAGATATTAAAGCCTTGTTTGGAAGAGAGTATACGGTTGTTCTCAATTGCAGGGACAGTGTAGAGAAAATGACCGGATATCAAATTTCAGATGATGAGGTTGGATTTATAGCCTTACACATCCATTCTGGATTGTCAGATGAGCATGTAACAGAAACCTTGAAAATCACACAGACCATTGATGAATGTTTGTTGATGGTAGAAAACATGCTAAAACAGACGATCAGTCGGGAATCACTTGGAGGTATCCGTCTGATGAGCCACTTGTATTATATGATTGACCGCATCAAAACAGGGGAAGATATTCATATTGAGCTGAATGAGTTTGTGCAGAAGAATTATCCGAAAGCATGGGAAGTGTCAAGAAAGGTCTGCCTGTATGTGTTTGAAAAAATGAAAGCTCCGATTTCGGAAAAAGAAGTTGGATTTTTCGCAGTGCATATTCAGACTATTGTAAATATACGGTAACTGCTGATTTATAATCAGTAAAATATATTATCAAAATGAGGTAAGGAGAAGAGATTATGAAAACATTTGAGTACACAATTAAAGACGAATTAGGAATTCACGCAAGACCAGCAGGAATGCTTGTAAAAGAAGTAAAGAATTATGATAGTAAAGTTACCATCACTAGAAAAGAAGATGGAAAGTCAGCAGATGTATCACGCCTGATGGCAGTGATGTCTTTAGCCGTAAAATGCGGACAGACAGTAGAAGTTGCTGTAGAAGGCGGAGATGAAGATGCATCTTTACAGGGAATGAAAGCGTTTTTTGAAGCAAATTTATAAAGGCGGCGGGAAACAGATATGGAAACTTTGATAGGAAAAGCAGTATATAAAGGAATTGCACTTGGTAAGATTGCTGTCCTTCGTAAAACAGAAAATGTAGTAAAACGTGTCAAAATCGATGATGTGGCTGCGGAGCTGCAGAGAGTAGAATCTGCTAAGGCGCAGGCTATTGAGCAGCTTGGAAAACTGTATGACAAAGCTGTGAAAGAGGTAGGAGAAGCCAGTGCAGCAATCTTTGAAGTACATCAGATGATGCTGGAGGATTTGGATTTTAACGAAGCAATTGAAAATGTCATCCGCACACAAGAGGTCAATGCAGAATATGCAGTAGCTTCAACAGGAGACAGTTTTTCAGAGATGTTCGCCAGCATGGATGATGATTACATGAAAGCCCGTGCAGTGGATATTAAGGATATTTCAGAACGCCTGGTTCAGAATCTTGCTGGCAATGGAGACAATGGCCTGGATTTTACAGAGCCGGTGATTGTGGTGGCAGATGATCTTACACCAAGTGAAACTGTGCAGATGGACAAGGAAAAAATTCTTGCCTTTGTTACTGTTCATGGTTCTACCAATTCCCATACCGCAATTCTTGCACGTATGATGAACATTCCTGCCTTAATAGGAGTGGAGATGAAGCTGGAGGACATGCAGACAGGAACAGAAGCTGTAGTAGACGGTTTTACTGGAGAATTTATTCTTTGCCCGGAAGAAGAAGTGAAGGCAAAAGCCCAGAAAAAACTGGATGAAGAAAATGAAAAAAGAAACCTTCTGCTGGAATTAAAAGGAAAAGAGAACATTACTCTTAGCGGAAAGAAAATAGAACTTTATGCCAATATCGGCAGTGCTGCTGATGTGGGATATGTTCTTGAAAATGATGCAGGCGGCATCGGGCTGTTCAGAAGCGAGTTTCTTTACATTGGACGAAATGAGCTTCCAAGTGAAGAAGAGCAGTTCCAGGCATATAAACAAGTTGCACAGAACATGGCTGGAAAAAAGGTGATTATCCGTACTCTGGATATCGGTGCAGACAAACAGGCAGATTACTTAAATCTTGGAAAAGAAGAAAATCCGGCACTCGGTTATCGTGCAATTCGTATTTGTCTGACTCAGACAGATATTTTTAAAACTCAGCTCCGTGCGATTTTCAGAGCCTCCAATTATGGACAGATTGCAATTATGTATCCAATGATCACATCTGTAGAAGAAGTGAAGAAGATTCAGGAAATCGTACAGGAAGTAAAGAAGGAATTACGTGACTGTGAGATTCCATACAAGGATGTAGAAGAAGGAATCATGATTGAGACACCGGCTGCAGTAATGATCAGTGATGAACTTGCAGAACTGGTTGATTTCTTCAGTATTGGAACAAACGATCTTACACAATATACACTTGCAATTGACCGTCAGAATGAAAAACTGGATGCATTCTATAATCCGCATCACAAAGCAGTATTAAAAATGATTCAGATGGTGGTAGATAATGCACACAAGGCAGGAAAGTGGGCTGGTATCTGCGGAGAACTAGGTGCGGATCTGGAGCTTACAGAGACCTTTGTACGCATGGGGGTGGATGAACTTTCTGTAGCACCGTCTATGATTCTGAAACTGAGAAAGATTGTAAGAGAAATGGAGTAAAGAGGAGAGCATTATGTTTGGTTCATTAAAAGAAAAATTAGGATTAGGAAAGAAAAAAGGAGAAGTGTTAGGAGCACCTGTTGAGGGAGAAGCAGTGGAACTTTCAAAAGTAAGTGATCCTACTTTTGGAGAGGAAATTTTAGGAAAAGGTGTTGCGATTATTCCTTCTGTAGGAAAGGTAGTGGCACCCATTGATGGAACGATAGCAATGGTATTTGATACAAAGCATGCTATTTCCATGACATCAGATAGTGGAATTGAAATTCTGATTCACATTGGGCTTGATACGGTTACGTTAAAGGGAGAACCCTTTACAGCACATGTTGCGGCAGGAGATAAAGTAAAAGCAGGAGACCTTCTTCTGGAATTTGATATTGAAGCGATTAAGGAAGCAGGACTTGACACTATCGTGCCAATGGTAATCTGCAATACATCAGATTACAGTGAAATTCAGGCATCTGCTGGAAAGACCGTAAAGGTACTGGATGAAGTTTTGACTGTTACAAAATAAGAAAGGTATATAAGTCTGTAAAACAGGCTTTTATATAAAAGAAGATTTCACATAAGAAAGAGAAAAAGAAAAAGGAGGAAAAAGTTATGATGAAATATCTTCAGAAATTAGGTAAAGCCTTAATGCTTCCAGTAGCATGCTTACCTATTTGCGGTATCCTTATGGGTATCGGTTACGCACTGGCTCCGGCTGCTATGGCGGGCGAAGTAAATGGTTATGTTGCAAGTGGTACGGCTTATACCATAGGATTTTTCCTGATCAAAGCTGGTTCAGCGTTGATTGACAATATGGCGCTCTTATTTGTTATTGGTGTCGGTGTTGGTATGGCAGATGACAATGATGGTACAGCAGCTCTTGCAGCTTTAGCTTCCTGGCTGATGATGACAACGTTGTTGTCTACAGGTGTTGTTGGAACCCTGATGACTCTGGAAGAAGGAACCGCTAAGTTTATTGCATTCCAGAAAATTGAGAACCCATTTATTGGTATTCTTGCCGGTATTATTGGTGCAACCTGCTACAACAAGTTCAAAGGAACAAAACTTCCGAACTTCCTTGCATTCTTCAGCGGAAAACGTTGTGTTGCAATCATCGCAGGTGTTGTTTCCATCGTTGTATCCGCAATTTTACTGTTTGTATGGCCAATTATTTTTGGGGGATTAGTTTCAATAGGTCAGTCTATTGTTAAGTTAGATGCAGTAGGTGCTGGTATCTATGCATTCTTAAACCGTCTGTTAATTCCAACCGGATTACATCACGCATTAAACAATGTATTCTGGTTTGATACCATCGGTCTTGGTGACTTACAGAAATTCTGGGCAGGTATGACATCTGCAGATGTGGACTGGAGCCTTGGTATGTACATGTCAGGATTCTTCCCATGTATGATGTTCGGTGTTCCAGGTGCAGCTTTAGCTATGGTTCACACAGCAAAAAGCAATAAGAAAAAAGTAGCCATCGGTCTTGTAGGATCCGCTGCTTTCTGTGCTTTCCTTTGTGGTGTTACAGAACCATTTGAATTTGGTTTCATGTTCCTGGCACCAGGTTTATATGTAGTTTATGCATTATTATACGGTATTTTCGTAACTGTAACTACTTTATTAGGATTCCGTGCAGGATTCTCCTTCTCCGCAGGTGCAACAGACTTATTATTCTCTGCTTCCCTGCCAGCAGCTGAAAAAACATGGATGATTATTCCACTTGGTATTGCAGCATTCATTATTTTCTACGTGGTATTCCGTTTCGCTATCACAAAGTTTAATTTAAAAACACCAGGTAGAGAAGATGATGATACAGATGAAACAAAAGTAGTATTAGCAAACAATGACTTTACAGAAGTTGCAAGAATTGTCTTAGAAGGTTTAGGCGGAAAAGAAAACATTACTTCTATCGACAACTGTATTACAAGACTTCGTCTGGAAATAAAAGATAATACATTAGTTGATGAAAGCGTAATTAAATCTGCAGGTGTTGCAGGAGTTATCCGTCCAGGAAAAACAAGCGTACAGGTTATCATTGGAACACAGGTACAGCATGTTGCAGACGAATTCAAGAAATTATGTAAATAAGAACTACATAATATAAGCAAAGCATAAGGAAATGCAGGAATGCATTTCCTTATGTGCTATCTATTGGTTGATTTTGTTTTACAGGAGGGTTTATGGGATATACATTAGAATGCTGTGTGGACTCTGTGGAATCTGCCATTGCTGCAAAAAAAGGCGGTGCAGATCGGATTGAACTGTGTAGTGCTCTTGTGATAGGTGGTTTGTCTCCCTCACAGGCACTCTACTGGAAAATCAGAGAACAGGTGGATCTTCCGATTCGCGTCTTATTAAGACCAAGATTTGGTGATTTCTGTTATACAGATTTTGAGCATGAAATCATAAAAGAAGAGATCAGGAGTTTTCGTAAGCTTGGTGCAGATGGAATCGTTATTGGAACTATGAAACCAGATGGGACATTGAATGTGGAACAGATGAAGGAACTTATAGAAGAAGCCCAAGGAATGTCAGTTACCTTACACAGGGCATTTGATATGTGCAAAAATCCGTTTATGGCACTGGAAGAGGCCAGGAAACTTGGAATTAATACTATCTTGACCTCAGGACAGAAAAATACCTGTATAGATGGAGTAGAACTTTTAAAAGAACTAGTGGAAAAAGCACAGGGAGAAACAGAAATTCTCGTTGGAGGAGGTGTAGATGCATCTGTGCTTCCTGTGCTGGCAGAAAAGACAAAAGCAAAAGCCTATCATATGTCAGGGAAAATTTCTATGGAAAGCGAAATGCGTTACCGGAAACAGGATGTGAGTATGGGTATTGCATCTGTAAGTGAATATGAAATTTGGCGTACCAGTGAAAAAAGAGTTCGGGAAGCAAGGAAGATTCTTGATGAACTGTAAAAATTTATAAAAATTTTACAGATAAAGTAGAAAAATGACAAGACTCTTCTTTACTTCAAAAATTTACTGTGTTAATATGTATTATAGTAATGGAAGATATAACCGATAAAGTGGTAGAGTACCAAAGAAGTTTCGGGAATCTATTACGGGGTGTATATTACAATGTTAAGGAGATTTTGACTATGAGTAAGAAAATTCACACAGAAGCAGTTGATTCCTTGTTTGATGCAATTCTCAGTTTGAAAAACAGAGAAGAATGTTATTTGTTTTTTGAAGATGTATGTACAGTAAATGAGATTTTGTCTTTATCCCAGCGTTTTGAAGTTGCTAAGATGCTGAAAGAGAAAAGAACTTATTTGGAAATTTCAGAAAAAACAGGAGCATCCACAGCAACCATCAGCCGTGTAAACAGAAGCCTGAATTACGGAAATGACGGATATGACATGGTATTTGAGAGAATGGAAGAGCAGGAAAAATAAGAACTTGTCTGTTAGACAAAAAGAAGCTGTTACACAAAATGTATATAGGGAAGAGTATTACATTCAACTCCCTATATGCATTTTCATGTGTGACGGCTTCTTTTTTGTAGGAAATTAGTTTGTGGGATCTGACATATGGTCAATCAGTTGTTCAATGACTTGCTTTTTTACATAAACATCAAAACTGAGCATACAGATAAAAGCGAATTTTTGTAGGAATTCACTTTCTTCCCTGTTTATATCTGAAAAGGATTCCTGAGATTTTTTGAATTTTCTGGTAACATCCTTAGCCAATGGTTCAATTTGAGAAAGCTCTAGATTCATAATTTCTTCATAGATATCCGTAAGTTTGACATTATTTTCCTGGGAAAAATATTTTTCCGTAAGAGGAGTCAAAAGTACTTGGATATCATTAATGGATAAAATATTTTTAAAGTAATAAATAAAGGTTAAGATAAGCAGATGCTCTTTGGAATATTTCTTTTTTGTTGGTGGCGGAAGCAGACGATTCTTGGCATAATTATTAATCATGGTTTTCGTAAGAATTTTATCTTCCGGATGTCGCTTGGAAGCTGCTAAATGTTCTTCCATAAAAGTAGTCACTTGGTCCATATATAAATCTATATTTGGTATTTCCTCTGTTTTGATATAATCAATTCTGGAAATGCTGTTTAAAATGCTGTTTAAAATGTCTTTTGTGTCTATAGTCATGTTTTATCACCTCTATTCCCTATTATATAGTTTTTAATACTATTTGTAAAGTTACTTGCGTTATTCTTTCTACAATGGTATAGTGTAAGAACAAATGTTTTGGAGGAAAGAGAATTTATGAGTATCTACGATACATTAAATACACAGCAGCAAGAAGCAGTTTTTCATACAGAAGGTCCGGTACTGATTCTGGCAGGTGCTGGTTCAGGAAAGACCAGAGTACTGACTCATAGAATTGCTTATTTGATAGAAGAAAAAGGGGTAAATCCATGGAATATTATGGCCATTACTTTTACCAATAAAGCAGCAGGAGAGATGAGAGAAAGAGTGGATAAGATTGTAGGATTTGGTTCCGAGAGCATATGGGTATCTACATTTCATTCCAGCTGTGTTCGCATGCTTCGCCGTTTTATTGACCGACTGGGCTTTGATACGAATTTTACAATTTATGATACAGATGATCAAAAAACTTTGATGAAGGATATTTGCAAACGGCTTGATATTGATACAAAGATTTATAAGGAAAGATCCATTATGGCGGCTATTTCCAGCGCAAAGGATGAGTTGATTGGTCCAGAGGAATATGAGCTGAAGGTTATGGGGGACTTCTCTAAGCGAAAAATAGCTCTGGCATATAAAGAATACCAGAAAGAGCTGAAAAAGAATAATGCACTGGATTTTGATGATTTGATTATGAAAACAGTGGAATTGTTCCAAGCATGCCCGGATGTATTGGAATATTTCCAGGAACGGTTTAAATATATTATGGTGGATGAGTACCAGGATACAAACACTGCTCAATTTAAGTTTGTTAGCCTCCTGGCAGGAAAGTACAGAAATCTTTGTGTTGTAGGAGATGATGACCAGTCTATTTATAAATTCCGTGGAGCCAATATTGGTAATATTTTGGGATTTGAGAATGTCTTTCCAGATGCAAAGGTGGTAAGGCTGGAACAGAATTACCGTTCTACACAGAACATTTTAAATGCGGCAAATCAGGTTATTCAAAATAATATGGAGCGTAAGAGAAAGACCCTTTGGACGGAAAATGAAGAAGGAGAAAAGCTGCACTTCCGCCAGTTTATGAATGCCTATGAAGAAGCAGAATATATTGTAGGGGATATTAGTAAGAAGGTGAGGGAGAAGGATGCCCAGTATCGGGATATTGCCATTTTATACAGGACAAATGCTCAGTCCCGTCTTTTTGAAGAGAAATTCCTTATGGCAAATATTCCGTATAAATTAGTAGGTGGAGTAAACTTCTATGCCAGAAAGGAAATCAAAGACTTACTTGCATATTTAAAAACCGTAGATAATGCCAGAGATGATTTGGCGGTACGGCGTATTATTAATGTTCCAAAGAGAGGAATCGGAGCGACTACCCTTACTAGAGTTCAGGATTATGCAGTAAGCATGGGCATGAGCTTTTATGAGGCTTTAAAAGAAGCCAATGCAATTTCTACTCTTGGGCGAGCCGCAACAAAGGTGGAGCCTTTTGTAACCTTTATTCAGACTTTGAGAAGTAAGGCTGAGTATTTATCTCCTTCTGAGCTTTTAAAAGATATTATTGAAAGCACGGGATATGTAAAAGAATTGGAGGCAGAAGGTACAGAAGAGGCAGAAGCTAGAATCGAAAACATTGACGAGTTAATTACAAAAGTGGTGTCCTATGAGGAAGAAAATGAGGAGCCGACCCTGTCAGGATTTTTAGAAGAGGTAGCACTGGTAGCGGATATTGATTCTGTGGATGGGGATGATAATCAGGTACTTTTAATGACTTTGCATAGTGCAAAAGGACTGGAATTTCCTTTCGTATATCTGGCTGGAATGGAAGATGGCATGTTCCCAAGTTATATGACTATTACTTCCGACGACCCTACAGAAATTGAGGAAGAACGAAGGCTGTGTTATGTGGGAATTACCAGGGCAATGAAAGATTTGACTTTGACTTGTGCCCAACAGCGTATGATTCGTGGAGAGACTCAATATAATAAAGTTTCCAGATTTATTAAGGAAATTCCAAGAGAACTTGTGGAGTTAGGAAGAGAGTTTCAGGAGAAGAAGCCCATGGATATTCCAATGCCAACTTCCTTCCGCCAGATGAAACAGGCATTTAAGCAGCCGGCATTTGTGCCAAAGCAGTTTGAAGTGAAAAAGGCAGATGGATTGGACTATACTGTGGGAGACACAGTAAAGCATATAAAATTTGGAACAGGTGTGGTGACTGCTATCGTTGAAGGTGGGCGAGACTATGAAGTTACCGTGAATTTTGATAAAGTAGGTATCAAGAAAATGTTTGCATCTTTTGCAAAATTGAAAAAAATCTAAGGAAAAATATTTTCTAAAGTTTTTAGAAAATATGAAGAAAGGATAGTAAAATTCCAGGTTCAGTGGTATAATAGCATAAAGAGTGAGTTGGTGCTTCGTATTTGCAGAGGCAAAACCAACGCACAACAGCTTTCAAGAATGAGTTTGCAGGGAATCTGTAAAAAGAGAGGATGGTGCAGGACATATGAATCGTATCGAGGATTTAATTACAGCATTACAGAAAAAAGAGGATGAAAGAAATAAAAATACTGTATTATGGGTACTGGCAATTATTGGGGCTGTGGCAGCAGTAGCAGGAATCGCATATGCAGTTTACCGTTTCTTCACACCGGATTATCTGGAAGATTTTGAAGAGGACTTCGATGATGATTTCGATGACTACTTTGAAGATGAAGATGAGGAAAAAGAAGGTCAGGAATAATCTGGCAACCATGATAGAATTATAAATCTGTATGTAGGGAATGAAAAAGCCAATAGGGAGCTTCGGGAAACCGGAGCTTCTTTTTCTGTAAAATAGATGTCAGAAGGAAAGGAATATTGCATTGAAAAAAGGTGAAATTTATCAGGGAATTATTGAAAGAGTAGAGTTTCCTAATAAGGGAATTGTTCAGATAGAAGATAAAAAGGTTATTGTAAAAAATGGAATGCCAGGTCAGCATGTCAAATTCATGATTAATAAAAAGAAGGGCAGCAAAGTGGAAGGAAGACTTTTGGAAGTTTTAGAACATTCCTACTTGGAAACAAGGAAACCAGTATGCAGCATTTTTCCAGAGTGTGGAGGATGCATGTACCAGACCATGTCCTATGAAAATCAGTTGGAAATGAAGGCAAAGCAGATTCAAAGTCTTATAGATCAGGCTGTAAAGGCAGGCGGACAGGTAGATGAACAGGGGAATCCGGATTATATCTTTGAGGGAATTAAGGGAAGCCCAAGAGAATTTGCTTACCGGAATAAAATGGAATTTTCTTTTGGAGATGCATATAAAGATGGTCCTTTAACACTCGGTTTACATAAAAAAGGAAGTACCTATGATGTATTAAATGCTCTGGATTGCAAACTAGTTCATCAGGACATGAATGAGATTTTGAAGTGCGTGCTGGAATATTGCCAGGAACAAGGCTATGATTATTATCACAAAATGCAGCATGTAGGATTTTTAAGACACTTACTTTTGAGGAGAGGAAATACTACAGGGGAGATTTTGGTGAATCTGGTAACTACCAGCCAGGTGGAAGCTGATTTTGAGGAATTGAAGGATCGGTTGTTGAGTTTAACGTTGGAAGGAAAAATAGTAGGATTTCTGCATATTATTAATGATGCTCTTTCTGATGTGGTTAAAAGTGATGAAATGAGAATCCTATATGGAAAAGATTATTTTTACGAGGAAATTTTGGGGCTAAGATTTAAAATTACACCGTTTTCCTTTTTTCAACCAAATTCCTATGGAGCTGAAGTACTCTATGAAACAGCACGAGAGTATATTGGCGATACAAAGGATATGACTGTCTTTGACTTGTACAGCGGCACAGGAACTATTTCTCAAATTTTGGCAGCAGTGGCAAAAGAAGTCATTGGAGTGGAAATTATAGAGGAAGCTGTTTTAGCAGCTGAGGAAAATGCCAGATTAAATGGAATCGGAAATTGTAGGTTTATTGCGGGAGATGTACTAAAGGTATTGGATGAGATTCAGGAGAAGCCGGATTTTATTGTGTTGGACCCACCAAGAGATGGTATTCATCCCAAGGCATTGCCTAAGATTCTAGAGTATGGGGTGGAGAAAATGGTTTATATTTCCTGCAAACCTACTAGCTTGGCAAGAGATTTGGAGATGTTTTTGGAGAAAGGATATAGAGTGGAAAAAGTGTGCTGTGTAGACCAGTTTTGTCAGACAGTGCATGTGGAGACTGTGGTGAGACTACAAAGGAAAGATACCTAGAAATCCTTGA
>CAJKMA010000007.1 GCA_905200905.1 uncultured Bacillota bacterium | reverse complement strand
CATCTACATACTGGCATGTGGACTGTGTCCGTAAAATGTCCCTGAATGCCTTTATAGACCATTATCAAAACTGGTGCAAACGTAAGAAGTACAACTTCAGTCAGTCAAAAGCTGAAGAAATCTATGGAAAAGCAAAGGAACTTGTTCCTGTACTTCCAAAGGATGCCATTACAAAGCTTATTATCAAACAGGCTGTAGACCAGCTTAATAGTGCCTCTACAACTGTTGAGTCACTACGCACTCTCATGAATGAAACTGCATCCAAACTCCCGGAATATCCTGTCGTTATGGCTATGAAAGGGGTTGGAACTTCACTTGGTCCTCAGTTGATGGCTGAGATCGGAGATGTTTCCCGTTTCACTCACAAAAGTGCTATTACTGCATTTGCCGGTGTAGATCCTGGTGTTAATGAATCTGGAACCTATGAACAAAAAAGTGTTCCTACCTCAAAACGAGGTTCCGCTGATCTAAGAAAGACTTTATTTCAGGTAATGGATGTCCTAATTAAAACGCATCCTCAAGAGGATCCTGTTTATCAGTTCTTAGATAAGAAACGTACTCAAGGCAAGCCTTACTATGTCTATATGACTGCAGGTGCCAACAAGTTTCTAAGAATCTACTACGGACGAGTGAAAGAATATCTTTCATCTCTTCCAGAATCTTAATTATCCACTAATATTTTCAGACCAGCACTGGTGTGGTGGTCTTATTTTGATACCCAATTTTCAACCTGTATAAAATTTTCAATGTTCTTTCAATTTAGCCTTGACTTTTTATTTGCAGGCTTAAACTACTGAAGTTCAGACCAGTCTGTAATTTCTCCGGTATAGATGTCTTTCACCTGGTCAGCAGTAATATCTGACAGTGAATTTTCTTTATTCACAATAACCGCAATTCCATCCAAAGCAATCTGAGTTCCGGTAAGTCCGCCTTCTGTTTCAGAATCTTTTAATTCTCTGGATGCCATACCAATATCATATGTTCCATTTAATGCAGATTCCATTCCTGTTGTGGAATCACTTTCCTGAAGTTCAATCTGTACATCTGGATTTATTGCACAATAAGCTTCTTTTAATTTTTCCATAACCGGTGTTACAGAAGAAGAACCACCAACCACAATTTTTCCAGATGGTTTTGTTCCTGCATAGGCTTCTGCATTTTCAGCTATGGCAATAAAACCGCTTTCCTCTACAATCTTCTGTCCTTCTGCACTCATAATATAGTCAATGAAATCCTGTGCCACATCACTTACACCTTCTTTTGTAGCAATGTTAAAAGGACGAGAAACTTTATAGCTTTCATTCTTTACATTTTCTGTAGTAGCTTCTGCTCCGTCTACTTTTAAGGCTTTTACGCTTTCATCTAAAGAACCAAGGGAAATATAACCGATAGCCAATGGATCCTGTGCCACATTTGTCATCATAACAGAGGTACTATTTGTTACAGATGCATCCTCTGTAGTCATATCTACTTTTTCTCCGTCAATCTCTTCCTGAATACCAAAAAGTTCTACAAAAGCACCTCTGGTTCCGGAACCCTCTTCACGGGAAATTACGGAAATTTCACCTTCTAAACTTTCCCCTGCATTGGCTTCTTCCTCTGTTCCATAGTTTTCTTTATTGCTATCTTCTTTTTTTGTATCATTTCCACCACATGCTGCCATACTAAATACCATAGTTCCCATTAAAATTGCTGCTAATACTTTCTTCTTCATGATAGAAGTCTCCTTTTTATCCTTAAATTTTTTGTTTTCCTTGTTGACATCCATCACTATAAAGATGTTTTGTAAAATCACCAACCATAAAACCGTTAAATATATGTAAAATCCCAAAATCTCTTATTTAACATGGAGATTTTACATATTCTTTCGTTTACAATTTACACCACATTATTGTAAACCTTAATTTTCTGATTATTTTACGAATTTTATCTGTAATTCGGTGAATTTTGCATGGGCTTGTTAAAAAATTGACTTTTAAAATGTCAATGAGAATACGCCTTTTTTCCCCATAAAAAGCCTTTTTATAACATATGAACAAAACCTTTGTTCTTTCTCAAATTATGTAAATCACATTCTTCCACACATATTTTTGTGGATAATGTGGATAACTTAGTGTATAACTTTACTTTTCCACGGTTTCAAGGTTTTTTCCAGGTGGATAACTTTGAGGACAATTTGTGGGTAATTCTACATCCTTCGACTTTTTTTGTGTATAATTTACAATCGCGAATATTCTGACAATTTTCGCCCCGTATCGTTCGTTTTCCTGTCAATAATTTACGAAATTTTGCGTCTTATCTTTTAAGAACTTTTTATGTAACCTAAAAAAACTGCCGTATTCTCATACGACAGTTTTTGTTCATTTTATTTTTCCTTATATTCCTTCTCCCAATGGGAGGGATTCTGGTATATTTTCGGATTCTTGCTGTGTATATGTGGTGAGCTGCTCTGGGCTATTGGACAGTTCGATTTCTCGAATGAGTCCCAAGTCTTTATCTGTGAAAATGCGGATAAAATTCTTCTTGGTCGAATCCGTATATATATAATAGGAAATTCCCTGTTCTTCATCCTTGGTTTCACAGGGAATATCATCCAGCAATAATTGCATATTTTCTTCTGACATTCCCAAAGTGATTCCTTTTCCTATTGTGATAGGAACCTTCACCACATCAAAATCTCCTGAAACCCTGGTCACAAAAGCATACTCTGCTGGAACGGTTTTATCACTATAGTTTCTTACCACTGCATACAGCACAGCGCCGTCCTGTTCCAGAGTTACATATCCATGACGTCCTGCCTTCACATAGGCATCAGACCCTTCCTCCTGTATGTGCCATCCATTTTTCACAAATTCTGATACAGGAGCCGGAATTTCATACATTTCTCTTCCGTAAGAAACAATATAATCTGCTGGATTTTCTGTAAGTTTCTGTGGCGCTTCATAAGCCGTAACCTCTTCTGGCGTCTCCTTGCTAATTTCCTCTTCCTCTGAAACCGGCGCCCTGTAATTTTTCAACACAACTTTACGCAAAATTTCCTCCTCTGTATCAAAGACCAATTCAGCCTTCTTATAAGTGCCAAATTCATAGGTCACATACAGTTCTTCCTTTTCGCTATACTCATCTGTTGGCATTCCATAGACCTCTGTTACCTGGGTCAAAGGAGATTTTCCAAGAGTAATTCCACCTGGAAGCTGATAAATACTGCCATCTTTCTCATAGCTTAAAGTAATCCCACCTACATAGCAATCCATCACTTTGGTTTCCTGCCCTTCCAGATTTATCAAATCCACCGTAATCTGCTTTTTCCCTTGTTTCAAGGTTTCCCCTTCTATATAAGAATCTGTCTCCAAAGTGGCATTTTGTTTTTCTGTTGGATATTCCCATCCTTGTTCTACCCATTCCTGGATTCTGGATGGAAGGCTTTTCACATCTCCATCTATAGCAAATTGAAAATCATATAAATTCTTGGAAATCTTCACAGAATACTCTTCTATTTCTTCCTCTTTGGTATCTGTCTCTTCTTTTGGAAGCGGTACAGGTTCCTCCTCCTGCCCTTGACAGCCAGCACAGCCTATAAACGCTGCTGTAAGAAACACTAGCATCCATTTCTTTTTCAAACAAACATCCCCTTCCTGGATTCTTGCAAGCTTTTTTATAAGTTTTCCCTATATAGAGAAATCTTAACACAAAGAACCAGTGTTTTCCAAGAAAAATAAGCATACCTCTGCATTTTTTTCATAAACTGTAAAAAGCTTCCAAATTTCCAAGGAGTTTCCCTTGCAAACTTTTTTATCTAAAAAGCGTCCTCTTATTATCCTGGGTCTGATTTTCTTTCTAGGTCTTGGGATTTCTCTTTTTTATCTCAAATATCCTTTTTCCCAGGATGCCCGTTTTCAATGTTTTACAGATCAGATTGCCATGGAGGAACTTTCCTCCAACACCTTGAATCTCCATTATACTCTGGCATATCCGCAAAATTATGGAATAAAAGACTACACCATTAGCCTTGGAACCATGGACCCTGAAGTACTGCAGCAAAACAGCCAGCAAATAGAAGCTCTACAAAAAAAATTAGACGAATTTTCATATGAGGACTTGTCCCTAGAAAACCGTATGATTTATGACATGCTGCGACTGGATTTTTCTTTGCAGCTCTCTGCTGCTGATTTCTATCTTCTCCAGGAGCCTCTTGGACCAAACCTTGGTATTCAGGCACAACTCCCTGCTCTTCTGGCTGAATATACCTTTCGCGTTCCCCAGGACATACAGGATTATTTTTCCCTCCTAGCCTGTATTCCAGAATATTTCAACAGCATTCTGAAATTTGAAAAAGAAAAAGCCAGCCAGGGACTTTTTATGAGTGATGCCTGTGCACAAGGTATTATCAGGCAATGCACTACCTTTTCTTCCCAACAAAAAGAAAATTTTCTGGATACCATGTTTGAAAAGCAGCTTGCAGATTTAAAACAGCAAAAAATAATTACGCCAAAACAGGCTGCTTCTTATCAAACTATGCATGAAAAGCTTCTAAGGAAATGTGTATTTCCTGCCTATGAAGCTCTGGCAAAAGGTTTGGAGGACCTTTGTGGAACAGGCAAAAATTCCAGCGGCCTTTGTTATCTTCCAAATGGTGCCAAATATTATGAATATCTTATAAAAAATAACGTGGGGGATTTTCGTTCTATTCCTGAAATCCAGCAACGGCTTACAGAACAATTAAAAATAGATACTCTGGTTATTCAAGACCTGACAAAAAAAGATCCAGACCTGTTCTCCAAGGCTGCCGGTCTGAACCAGAAGGCTACTTATTCTCCTCAGGAGATGCTTTCTTATCTAAATAAAACCATAACTCAGGATTTTCCTGTTCTAAATGCTCCTGATTATGAGATAAAATCTGTACCAAAGCCTATGGAAGATTTCTCAAGTCCTGCCTTTTACCTCACTCCGCCTCTAGATACTCTGTCGCCAAACGCAATCTACATCAATGCCTCCAGCCAGGTATCTGAGGCGGAACTTTTCACCACACTTGCCCATGAAGGATTTCCAGGTCACTTATACCAGACCTTGTATTTCGGCAGACAGCAGCCTTCCCTTATCCGAGAATTTCTAGGCTGCAGCGGCTATGTAGAAGGCTGGGCTACTTATGTAGAGTCCATGGCTTATGGATATGGGGCCAAATTTCTAAATATTCCTCCTCAGGTTATGGAGCTTTTAAACCGAAATCGTTCTGTCAGCCTGTGCCTTTACTCTATTCTGGATATTGGCATCCATTATCAGGGTTGGACTGTCCAGGAGGTTACCAATACGCTCTCCTCCTTTGGTATTGTTTCCCAAGAAGTATGCCAAGAGATTTTCCAGTATATTGTAGAAAACCCTACCAATTACTTAAAATATTACCTGGGCTTCTTAAACTTCACAGATCTTCGCACCACAATAGAAAACAAAAAAGGAACCGATTTCCAACTAAAAGATTTTCATCAAAAAATCTTAGAAATCGGTCCCGCACCATTCCCGGTGGTAAAAAAATACCTACTTTCGCAATATTAAAACGAAAAATATTTATACGGTTCTGGAAAACTCGCCAGAACTGTATAAATATTCCTAAATGCCAATTTACTATAACAACTCTTATTTCTTCTGATACGAATAAAAAAACTCTCTCAAATTCAATAGGGATTTCACTAAAATTTCTTGTTCTTGTTCATTTAAATCCTTAACCAGCGCTTGAATCATACCTTCGTGAAATTTTCTGTGATGTCTGTTTGCCGCCTTCCCTTTCTCTGTAAGGGAAATCAGAACCACTCTCCTGTCTTCCTCACTTCTGATTCTGTGGACATAACCTTTTTTAACCAGATTATTCATGGCAATGGTTAAGGTTCCAACTGTTACCGACAACAATTTGGCTACTGATGACATATTTTTTGAGCCTTCATCCCCAATAGCCTCCATAATATGCATATCATTCACCGAAATATCCTGAAACTCTGACGTAATCAACGCCTTTTCTTCTATATCCATAATTTCCTGGAATAATTTCACCAAAACATCATGAAAGACTTCAAAATGATTCACTTCATCACCCCTTTTTCCACTTTAATGCCCTTATTATAGCTGATTTTCCAAGGAAAAACAATGAGATTTTTTGACACTCAAAACAAAAGAGCTATCGCACCAAAGTACGATAGCCCCATACAGGATTTCTCTTCCTATTATTTTACAATCATTTCACCGTAGCATTCTCTTGCAGGAGCCAGAGCGTTTGCTTCGTCTGTATCAATGTGTGCTGCTGTTGCGTAAGAAGCACTTACACGAACTACCACATCGCCAAAAGTAAGACTTCTTCCGTTTGGAGATTCAATAGCAAGCTCTACAATCTGTTTGTCTGCAACGCCTGCTTTTTCAGCATCTTCTGGAGTTATATGTACGTGACGTTTTGCAGCAATTACGCCTTCTGTCAGTTCTACTTCACCAGCTGGTCCTACTAACTTACATGCACCAGAACCTGCGATATCTCCAGACTCACGAATAGGAGCAGTTACACCAATGCTTCTGGCATCTGTAAGAGAAATCTCAACCTGAGTATCTTTTCTAACTGGTCCTAAAACAGACATTTTCAGACTGCTTTTTGGTCCAACTACTTCTACTTTTTCTTCACAAGCGAACTGACCTGGCTGGCTTAACATTTTTTTCACTGTTAATTCATGACCAGCGCCAAAAAGGATTTCCAGATGCTCCTGAGATAAATGCAGATGTCTTGCAGATGTTTCAACTAATACTTTCATTTTAAGTTCCTCCACTTTTGAGATAATTTTCACTACTTCTAATTATAACTTTTTCCCAAGGCTTGTCAATGTTAATTTTTTTCTGAAAGCCGGTTCTTCAAATAGTCATACTCTTCCATAATACTTCTGGTAATTTCATCTTCTCCAAAGGCATTGTCCGGATGATAAATCCGAAGCAGCGCATAATAACGTTTCTTCAACTCTTCGGTGGTCTTAATTCCTTTAAAATAATGAATGTGAAATTCCGAATCGTCTGTATCCTGACCCTTATATCCATCCGCGAAAGCAGACCACTGATAATCTGGACGCTTGTAAAAGCCCTTCCAGTTTTGAGAATTCCCCATGTAAAACTTCCAAAGCCAGCTACAAATTGCTTCTAATACCACCATAACCATAGCAACTCCTACAGCCGGTACATAAAACAGTCCGCCAGCAGCAGCCATGGTTAAAATAATAGCCGGTATCCCTGGACCATTTCCCCGTATCTGTAACAAAATTTCCACAATTGCTCCCATAGATACCACCACTGCTGACAAAATACATACAAAAGAAACAACTGTACCACAGAACTTCAGAAAAAACTGAAGACACCGAACCAAGGCGAATAGCAGTACAGCCGGAATTGCAAATATTATTTTTAAAATCAACACTAAAATTTTCCAAAACATCCTGTTTTCTTTTTCTTTCATAATTTACCTTCTGTTCTACTAAAATGCATTCCATTAAAAGTAGTTTACCACATTAGACAAAATTTTCACAGGATATTTTTTTAACAATTTTATGAACAGTGGTCGCTAATATGAAACTGCTTCAAATTTCCAATCTTTGCTCTTCTTTGTTCCAAAATCTCCTCAATCTCTTTTAAGGAAATACCGGATTCCACCAGCATAACAATAAGATGATACAGCAAGTCACATACTTCATTCGCTGTGTCTTGTGAAACACCATTTTTGGCTGCAATAATCACTTCACTACATTCTTCACCACATTTTTTCAAAATTTTATCTAGTCCCTGTTCAAACAAATAGCAGGTATAAGAACCTTCTTGTTTTGTTTTCTTTCTTTCTAGGGCTACCTGATAAAGTCCTTCCATAACATCCATCATACTTCGCTCTCCTCCCGTAATTCTCTGAAAAAACAGCTATGAGCACCTGTGTGACAGGCAGCTCCTGTCTGAATCACTGTGATTAACAATGTATCTTGGTCACAGTCTCCTTTTATGTCAACTACTTTTTGTACATGTCCGGAAGTCGCTCCTTTGTTCCATAATTCCTGTCTCGAACGGCTAAAAAACCAGGTATATCCTGTTTCCAGGGTTTTTTCCAGACTCTCTTGATTCATATAAGCAAGCATCAATACTTCCCCTGTATCCTTTTCCTGGACAATGGCAGGAAGCAACTCACTTTTTTTAAAATATTGTTCTATAGCTACCATAAGTTTTTGAGTTTCCTCCTATTTTTTCTATTCTGTTGTTTTATATACGAACTGGAATCTTATGTTCTGCCATATGCTCTTTTACTTCTTTCACTGTTAGTTCTCGGAAGTGAAACAAGGAAGCTGCCAAAGCTGCATCTGCCTCAGTTTCTTCAAACACCTGGGAAAAATGTTCCAATTTTCCACACCCACCACTGGCAATCACAGGAATGTTTACTACACTGCACACAGCCTGAAGAAGTTCCAAGTCGAAACCTCTTTTGCATCCATCTGTATCCATAGAGGTCAGAAGAATTTCTCCGGCTCCCAGTTCCTGGCATTTTTTCGCCCATTCTGCAACATCAAGCCCTGTATCCTTTCTTCCTCCATGTATTACCACATGAAACTGTCCTTTTTCATCTCTCTTGGCGTCAATAGCAACTACAACACACTGACTCCCAAAAATTTCTGCTGCCTGAGAGATTAGTTCTGGATTTTTCACAGCCGCGGAATTTACCGAAACTTTATCAGCTCCTGCCCTGAGAATTTCTCTGAAATCTTCCACACTGCCAATACCGCCTCCCACAGTCAATGGAATAAATACATGCTCTGCGGTCTTTTTTACCACGTCTACCATGGTGTGTCTTCCTTCATGGGTAGCTGTAATATCCAGAAAACAGATTTCATCTGCCCCTTGTCGCTCATATTCCATAGCACATTCCACGGGCTCCCCGACTTCCCGAATCCCTACAAAATTGACACCTTTTACCACTTTGCCATCCCGCACATCTAAACAGGGAATAATCCTTTTTGCAAGCATTTCACCCACCTGCCTTTTCTATAGCTTCCTTTAAATCCAATTTTCCTGAGTAAAGAGCTTTGCCACAAATGCATCCATAAAGTCCCAAGTCCCGACATGCCTGAATATCTTCCAGCGAATGCACCCCTCCACTGGCAATAATCTGGCAGGACACCGTCTCATTTAAATGCTCCAACTGTTCCAAGTTTACCCCTTTTAGAGTTCCATCCCTGGAAATATCCGTATAAATTATGGTCTTTACCCCAGCCTGTTCCATTTCCATAGCCAGTTCCAGATAACACACCGAACTGTTTTCCAACCATCCTTCTGTAGCCACCATGCCATTTCTGGCATCAATCCCTACTGCAATCTGGCTTCCAAACTCTTTTACCGCTTCTTTTACCAAGCCAGGATTTTTCACGGCTGCAGAACCGAGAATAAGTCTGGAAACTCCCCTGGACAAATACCACTCTATGGTTTTCATGTCCCGAATTCCTCCTCCAAGTTCCACTTTCATCCCAGATTCTGCTGCTACTTTTATAAAAATATCCTGATTCACCGGACAGGCTTCCTTAGCGCCATTTAAATCTACCATATGAATCCACTTAGCTCCTGCCTGTGCAAAAGTCCCGGCTGTTTCAAATGGATTCTCTGCCACCTTACAGGCAGTATTATAATCTCCTTTTACTAGCCGGACACAGGCTTTGTCCTTTATATCAATTGCAGGTAATATAATCATTTCTCCACCAACCTTGCGAAATTTTCCAACATCTTCAGTCCTCTTGCTCCACTTTTTTCCGGATGATACTGGGTTCCATAAACCAATCCTTTATGAACCAGAGCCGGTATCTGTTCTCCATACTCAGTATAACAGGAAATATAATCATCCTCTGTATCCGCCCTAAAAGAGTGTACAAAATACATATATGTATGCTCTTCTATCCCCTGGGTCATAGCACAGGGATGAAGAATTTTTAAATCATTCCATCCCATATGAGGTATTTTTAGATTTTTTGCATGAATAGGTACTACATGGCCTGGAATTAATTCCAGCCCTCTGGTTTCTCCAAATTCACAGCTGCTTTCAAATAATAACTGCATACCCAGACAGATTCCAAGAAGAGGCTTTTTTGTTGCTTCCTCACATAGTACAGAAACCATGTTCTTTTCCTTTAACTTTTCCATAGCATCTGGAAATGCCCCCACACCAGGAAGAATCATTCCATCTGCCTTTTGAATCGTTTCCGCGTCTTTTGCTATACAGTTTTCCACTCCTAGAAAATCCAGAGCATTTTTCACACTAAACAGATTCCCTGCTCCATAATCAATTACTGCAATCATTACAACACTCCTTTCGAGGAAAGCACACCTTCTCCTGTCCTGGTTACTGCCTCTTTTAATGCATGGGCAAAGGCTTTAAACAATGCCTCTGTTTTATGGTGGTCATTCTCCCCATACAAGGTTTTCAAATGCAGGGTTATCCCTGCCTGAAAAGCCAATGCCCGAAAAAATTCTTTTACCATGCAGCAATCCAATGTTCCCAGCGATGGATTGACATATACTGTATCAAAAACCAAAAAAGCCCTTCCACTTACATCCAGGGCGCAAAACCCCAATGCTTCATCCATGGGAATATAAAAACTTCCGTATCGTCTGATACCAGCCTTATTTCCTAAAGCCTGATGAAGAGCCATGCCCATAACGATTCCTAAATCCTCAATGCTGTGATGGCAGTCCACTTCTAAATCTCCTTGCATGGAAAGTTGAATATCAAATCCTCCATGTACGCAAAATGCCTGCATCATATGATCAAAAAATCCCACTCCACAAGTTCCCTCATAGAGCCCTTGTCCATCTAGATTCCAGGAAAGCATAATCTGAGTTTCTTTTGTATTTCTCTCTATCTGCCCCATGCGCATGGGAAACACCTCCTTTAGGCTAACAACTCTTCCAGTGCCGAAACAACCTCCTGATTTTCTTCTGGGGAGCCTGCTGTCACTCGTAAATATCCATTCATGTACCGAATGGAAATTCCCTGTTCCTGTAGCTTCTTGAAAATCTTCTCAGCATTCTGGACTTTCAGATAAACAAAATTCGTACTCGTAGCATACACTTTTTCTATTTCCTGCTTATTCTCTTCTAATTTCTTTAATTTCTCATATAAGTCCTCCCTGGAACTGCAAATTTTCTCTATACACTGCTGTAAATAATCTGGATGCTTCAAAAGCACACAGCCAACTGCCTGTGTCATGGAATTCACATTATAGGGAGATTTCACTCCTCTTAAAATCCTGGTAAGGCTCTCATTGGCTGCTGCAAATCCAAGGCGTATGGCTGCCATTCCAAATGCTTTGGAAAAAGTTTTCAGCACGATTAGATTCTCATATTGTTCAATTTCTGATAAAACCGAACCTTCTGAAAAATCCATATAAGCCTCATCCACTACCACTAATGCATCCAGCTGTTCTACAATCTGCAAAATATCCTCCCGTTTTGCCACAAAAGCTGTAGGGTTACAAGGATTGGAGAAAATCACCAGTCTTGCCTTCTTTTCTCTGGCCTGTTTTATTACCTGGACAGCAGACAGCGCCATATCTTCCTCTTTTTCCACAGCTTCTACTCTAACTCCTATGGCATTGGCATAAAATCCATACATGGAGAAATCCGGCATCACGGTCAACATAGTATCTCCTTTTTCCAAAAAATTCAGAACAATCAAAGAAATAAGCTCATCTGAGCCATTTCCGGCAGTAAGAAGCTGAGGTTTTATCTGAAAAAATTCCCCAAACTTCTCACAAAGTTCTTCTGCCATAGGGTCTGGATAACGGTTAAAGTCAATGTCTGATACTGCTTTTGCCACTTCTGTGCGAATGGAATCCGGCA
Organism: uncultured Bacillota bacterium; assembly: GCA_905200905.1. Lineage (GTDB taxonomy): Bacteria > Bacillota > Clostridia > Lachnospirales > Lachnospiraceae > Blautia. The sequence continues at coordinate 54,377 of CAJKMA010000007.1, read as the reverse complement.
AATCCAGGAAACTCTCGTTAGCATCCAGACGAATCCGAAAAGGCTTTGTTACTGGATTATAACACTCTATATTTTTTAATCGCTCTGGTATCTTGTACATATTCCCACACCTCTCACACTCTGCTTTTTACATCTGCTTCTACCTTTTGAATGAACGCTTCGACCTCTGCCTTTCTTAACTTCATACTAGCAATATTTACAATCAACCTTGCACTCACAGGACAGATATCTTCTATGACTTCCAGCCCATTTTCTTTCAGCGTAGTACCAGTCTCCACAATATCCACAATGGCATCCGCCAGCCCCAAAACCGGAGCCAGCTCCACAGAGCCCTCAATCTTCACCAAATTAATATCCATATTCTTACTTTCAAAAAAACGCTTCGCCACATTCATATATTTACTGGCAATGGTTCTGGTATGATAACCACGATACACTTCCATTCCCTTTACAGAAGCCAGTGCAAAACGACATTTTCCAAATCCTAAATCTGCGATTTCGTAAAAGGTGCCTCCCTTTTCCATAATGGTATCTTTTCCTACCACTCCCATATCACAAACGCCGGTTTCGACATAAGTAACCACATCTGCTGCCTTTGCCAGAACAAGTTCCAGGTTTCCATCTCCCACAGGCAGAATCAATTTTCTTCCTTTTTCTCTAACACTGGCACAATCATATCCCATACGCTCCAGCATTTCTACGGTTTTCTCCTCCAGACGGCCCTTCGTCAGGGCAATTCTAATTGGTCTCATATTCTCTGATTTCCTCCCCTATCACATGCACCTTTGGGATTCTCTTTTTCTTGGCATACTCTAGTGTTTCTTCCAAGGTATCAAAAACACTGTTCTCCGATAAAATCCCCTGTTCCTCCAATCCTTTTCTGTAATGGACACTGGCAGGCACATGAGCTAGGTGCTGAGCGAAAACTAGAATTTCCGGTACAGGATCTGGTGCTGGTTTTACTTTTTGGCTGGCTAAATCTACATTAAGCCCGAATCCAATAGAACCATAATCTTCCCCAAACTGTCCCAGCAAATTGTCATATCTTCCTCCTGATAGAACTTGCTCTCCAATTCCATTGCAATAGCCTCGAAAAATAACTCCTGTATAATATTCTGCCAGGTTCACCAGCCCTAAATCAATCATCACCTTATCTCCAAGTCCTAATTCTTGAAGATATTCATATATACTTTTTAGATAGTCCAGACACTCCCTGGCTCCATTTTCATCAAACAACTCATATGCCTTCTCAAAAACTTCTTCTCCTCCAAAAAGCCTTGGCAGTTTCCGTAGGGCCCTGGCAGCCCTATTCTCTTTTGCCTTTCCAAGAATATCTGTAAGACTTGCATAATTTTTTTGCTCAATCAAAAGCCTGATTTCTTCCTTGGTGTCTTCATCTGCATCCAGACTATCCATAATAGCTTTGAAATATCCAATATGGCAAAGCTCTAGCCGGTAGCCGCCCTGACTGATTTTTTCAAGGCTTCTTGCAGCCAGTTCAATCACCTCCAGGTCACTTCGCACTGTAGAACCTCCAATAAGCTCAATCCCCACCTGATTAATTTCTACACTCCTGCTCTTTCTCTTAGGAAATCCTCTATAAATATTCCGGTTATAATAAATACGGATAGGTTTCAGCATTCCTTTTAATCTGGTGGCAGTAAGCCTGGCTACAGGAACCGTACAATCTGGACACAGCACCATAAGACGTCCTTTGGCATCTGTAAGTTTATACATAGTCTCTTTTGGCAGGTATTTGGCAGCTTTTCCAAAAACATCATAAAATTCTAACGCCGGTGTCATAACTCTTCGATATCCCTGTGTATCAAACAAATCCTTTAAGGTTTTTGTCACCTGGGACCGCTGGTCACATTCGCTAAAAAGCAAATCCCTGGTTCCGTCTGGTGTAATTTTATCATAATATTTCATATATTTATCCCCTTACTTTAGTGTGCTACCATATTAGCATTTCAAAGCATTATTTGTCAAGCATCTTTCTCACACCATAATTCCTGCAAGTAAAACACTCACCACAATTCCTGCCATAGTAGCTATCAAAGCTCCAGGAATAGTATGACGGGTCTTATGTACTTTTGCCGCAATAAAATACACAGAAACCGTATAAAAAATAGTTTCTGTGCATGACATCATAATGGACGCAATGAGTCCGATTCTGGAATCTGTACCAAATTCCCTAAAAATATCCAGAACAAGTCCTGTGGCAGCACTGGAGGAAAACATCCGTACAATGGTAAGAGGTACCAACTCCGCCGGAAAGCCTATGGGACCAGTAAGCTGTCCCAGTACTTTTCCAAGCATCTCCAAAAAACCAGAGGCCCTAAGTACACCTACTGCCACCATAAGACCAATCAGAGTAGGCAAAATCCCCACCACTGTTTTCAATCCATCTTTTGCGCCTTTTACAAATTCCTCGTACACCTTACACTTCATAAGGATTCCGAACCCTACAATATAAAATAAAATAAGAGGGATACTGATTTCTGATAAAAACATTAAAATCTTCAAGGTACTGCTCCGTGGGCTTTTTACATGTTTATGCCTGACGCCCTAAGCTATATGTTACTTTTTCCACTTTCCGGTTCTATATTCCAGGAAAGAAATAGTATAATTGGCTGCCCATCCAATAGGCACTGCATACCACACCATAGCAATTCCAAAACATGGTGCCAAAGTTACTGCCATAATCACTCTGATGCTAAGATTCACTAGATTTGCCACAGTAAACATTTTCATATCTCCTGCCCCTCTTAGTAATCCATCTGTAATCATTTTCAAACCAATAAAAGTAAAAAACCATCCAATAAACCGTAGGTAATCTGTTCCGGTACTCATAGCCAGGACCGTTCCATCTTCCCCCAAAAACATTTTAATAAGAGGCTCATAGAAAAATTCCAAAATCACGCACAGGATAACTCCAAACCCAAACACAATTCCATATCCTGTATGATAACCTTTCACTACCCTGTCCTTTTTACCCGCACCTAGATTTTGTGCGGTAAAGGAAGAAATCACATTTCCCATAGCTGCCATTGGTACAATACAAATACTCTCAATCCTCATAGTAGCGGAAAAGCCAGCCAACATTTCTGCCCCAAAGCTATTGACCACGGACTGCACCAGCATCATTCCAATAGAAACCGTAGACTGTTGGAGAATGGAAGGCAGAGCGATTCTGCTCATTTCGCAAAATTCTCTCTTATCAAAATGAATGTCACCCTTTTCTCCCTGATACTGTCTCATTTCTCTTACAAAAATAAAAAATGCCACCACTGCTGAAATCCCCTGTGCAACAAGTGTCGCCCAGGCCACCCCCGCTACTCCCATGGAGAAGCTACGAACTAACACTACATCCAGCACAATGTTAAATAAGGAAGAAAAAATCAGCAGAAACAGAGGTATCTTAGATCTTCCCAAAGCATTGAACATGGCGGACAGAACGTTATACATAAACAAAAAAGGCAATCCTATAAAATAAATATTCAAATATTCTGTAGCCTGTTTTAAAATATTGGCCGGCGTATTTAAAAGCACCATGATTTCTTTTCCGAAACAAAAACCTACACTTCCAAGAACCAAACTCACCACCAAAAAAGAAAGAAGCGCTGTGGTCACAGAGATTTTCATTTTCTTATAGTCTCTGGATCCAAAGTATCGACTGGTAAGGACAGAAGCTCCTACACCCCCTCCAATGGCAATGGATATAAACACATTGGTAAGGGAATAAGATGCCCCAACTGCTGCAAGAGCATGTTCTCCCACAAACCTTCCTACTACCACAGAGTCTACCATGGTATAAAACTGCTGAAACAAATTTCCTACAATCATAGGAAAAGCAAAAATCAAAAGCGCCTTTAAAGGCTTTTCTCGTATTAAATATTCCTTGTCCATTTTCTCCCTCTATTTTTCTATATTCTTATTGTAGATAAAGTCTTGAATCAAATTTTCAAAGGCTTTTCCGTACTTTTCATATTTACTGGTTCCCACACCATTGATTTCGAGCATTTCCTCCCTGTTTACAGGCAGATAAGTGCTCATTTCCCGTAAAGTCTTATCTGAAAAAATGATGTAAGGAGGAATATGTGCTTTCTGCGCCATTTGATAACGGTACTGCCGGAGAATCTCAAATAATTCTGGATATTTCACATTTTCCACTGCCCGTTTCTTCTGAACTTTTTGTTTGTTTTCTGCCTTTTCCTGCTCTTTGGGCAATTTCAAAAATACCTGTACTCTGTCTCCTTCTTGCAGAAATTCTCTGCCTTTTTCCCCTAGTTTTAACACCGGATAATCTCCTGGCGTAAGCCACAAATATTCTTTTACCAGCAAATCATTTAAAATCTGACGGAGACGCACAATGGTTCTATCTTTCAGTACTCCATAATACGAGTTTTCCTGAAGTCCAAACTGTCGCACCTTTGCGCTGTCTGAACCATGTACTGCATCAATTACAGCCTGAATACCATACCGCTGTCCACTGGTAACCACCATATTCAGGATGCCTGACGCTTCTTCTGTCACATCCACATCCTGGAATTCTGTAAGACAACTCCTACAATTTCCACAATAATTTCCTCCATATTCTCCAAAATACCGAAGAATATAATCCCTAAGACACTCATTAGTAAAACAATAGAAAGTCATTTTCCGAAGACGCTCATAATTCCGTTCCCGTATTACTTCTTGTTCCTCTCTTCCTAATTCTTCGTTCTTGACTTGCTGCTCAATGAGAAATTCATTGGTCTTCACATCTTGTCCACTATAATAGAGAATGCACTCTCCTGGCTCCCCATCCCGTCCTGCTCTTCCTGCCTCCTGGTAATAGCTTTCAATATCTTTTGGCATATTATAATGAATGACAAACCGCACATTAGACTTGTCAATTCCCATGCCAAATGCATTGGTTGCCACCATAATGGGCGCTGCATCGTAAATAAAATCCTCCTGGTTTTGTTTTTTCTCTCCCTCCGAAAGTCCAGCGTGATACCGCACAGCCGGATAGCCTGCCTGCACTAGTTGTTGGTGGACCTCCTCTACTGTCTTCCTGGTATTGCAGTAAATAACACCACTTTTTTCTGGATTTTTTCTGAGATATTCCAACAGCGCTTCCTTTTTATTTTTAGGTTTCTCTACTGCAAAATACAAATTCTTCCGGTCATATCCTGTTACTAATACATCCGGATTTTGTAGTCCTAAAATACACAAAATATCCTCTTTTACCGCCTTGGTTGCGGTTGCTGTATAGGCAGCCAGAACAGGACGCACTGGAAGCTGCTGGATAAAATCTACAATTTTTAAATAGCTTGGGCGGAAATCCTGTCCCCACTGAGAAATACAATGAGCCTCATCCACAGCTACCATGGAAATAGGAACCTCCTTTGCGAGAGCCAAAAAAGACTCTGTCATGAGCCGTTCTGGTGCAGCATAAATAATCTTATAACGCCCCTGGCGGGCAAAATCCATAGCTTTGTAAAACTGCCTCTCTGTGAGAGAACTGTTAATGTAAGCTGCATGAATCCCTGCTGCATTTAATGCACTCACTTGGTCCTTCATAAGAGAAATCAAAGGGGAAACTACAATGGTAATTCCAGGAAACAATAGGGCTGGGACCTGAAAACAAATGGATTTTCCTGCTCCTGTTGGCATGATTCCCAGCACATCCCGCCCCGAAAGTGTACTGTCCACCAGTCTCTCCTGCCCCTGTCGGAATGTAGTGTAACCAAATGTTTCTTTTAAAACCTGATATTTATCCATAGTTATTTTCTATGAAGCTCTGCCTCATATACTCCTCTCTAATCTTCCTTCATATAATCAAAATCTTGTAGAAAAAATTTTATCATTTTCAAAATCATTTTACAAGTTCAGGCAAAAATAGGGGCTATCATACGCAAACGCATCTGAAAATAGATGCAATTTCGTGTGATAGCCCTTGTCTCTTTTATCTTACTGTCCTATTTCTTCTGTTGCAAGCTCTGCCTTCTGTGGTGTCCCCGTAACAATTGCCCTGTAATTCTTTCCATCATAGGAATACTCTTTCGTATAAGTTCCGTTTTTCTGAAGTTCCTCTGTGATGTCAAATTCCTCCTCCCCAACCGTCAGCCCAAGCCTGCCGCTGTCTTCGTGATACACTAAAGTCACGTAATATTCTCCGTTCTCTCCATATCCATGTACCACATGAATTTCCGTTCCATCCTCTGCATAGGCCACAGTTTCTTTTGGTGTAGATGCCTCCTTATCAATGGTAAGATTCTCATACCAGATTACCAATTGATTTGTAACATTTTGCACAATGTCCCCGTCCGTAGCTGCTACTACTCCCACAGACAGAGAAAAAATCAAGGTGACACAGGCCGCTGCTCCTACAAAGGTTTTACGCTTTATTCTGGAATGTTTCCTCGGTTCTTTCATAGTAATAACCTCCCTTACAGACTCCCTGGAAGGCTGGAGCCCGCGGCAGATTTCTTGATACTTGTCTTTTGGAAATAACTTATTCATATTCATAATATCCAGCCTCCTCTAACTGCTTCTTCAGTTTCCTCCGTGCCCGATCAAGTTGTGTCTGAATGGTAGAAGGATTTCTCCCCAGAATTCCAGCTATTTCTGCTACTGAATACTCTTCGTAATAATACAGATATACCGGCATTCTGTATTTTCTTGGTAGCCCAAAAACCGCCTCCAAAACCACTTCTCTTTGTTCCTTTTCCCTGGTATCCTCTATAAAATCTTCTGGAATCTGTCCCTGTTCCACAAAGGTTTCCAGATAATCCATCTTCTTTTTCCAGGAGGATGCAAAAAGCCTTTTACATTCATTGGCTGTCACCTTTAAAAGCCAGTATTTCCCATGCTCCAAGCTTTCAAATTCCGGTTTTCTGGTATATAATTTCATAAAAACAGTCTGCATAACATCCTCTGCATCCTGGGGATTCCTGCAATCATGGAGAGCCAGACGATAAACCATATCGCTGTACTCTATGACAAGCTCTACAAATTTTGTTTCATCCACAATTTTCTCTCCGTAAGCACATATTGTTAGTTTCTTAAAAGGCCTTTCACTTATAATACCTTTACTATGGATGAAAAATCCCACTTTCCCTTATAAATTTTCAATTTTTTTCTCAATCCACCCTTTATTCCCTCTCCCTTTAAAAAATCCAAAATTAGGAACCTTATTTTCTTTTGAACTCACAGAAACCATACATTGAATCCGAAACACAAAATCTTCGGACTCAAAAATGGTAAACGGATGCTCTTCTGTTGCCACTACCTGCATGGTTCCCCTATGAAAATGTGGATATTGCCCTATAAATCCCTTCTGTTTTAGAGCATTGATTGTTTCCTGCCGCTGTCTTTCTATTTTTTCGTTCATTTCTTTTCCATAATCTCTTTTGGGATATTGACTAGAAGCCTCACAAACCTTTTGATAAATCACCTGATAAACACTAGCCCCTGTCTTTCCTGTTAAAAACTTTTCTATTTTCTTTTCCAGCCTGATAACAGGATGTTTTTGATACTTATCTAGTAATTTCCCAAAGCCTTCCTCCCCTGCTAAAAGAGCCATTTTCTTCATAGTTTCCACCCCTGTAATCGTATCCGTATACCAGTCCTCCAGAGAATTTCCTATCGGGGACCAAGCACGAAAAGGAGCAAATTCCATCAAAGGAATCAGCTCCAATTCTTTCTCTGTACAAACTTCTTCTCCCAGATATTCATACTTATCATAAATCGTTCCAATCATATAGACTAGTTGGCGCCACTGCTCCATTCCCTGTACCCAGAAATGACCAATTTCATGGTATTGATAACACTCTAAATGTTCTGAAATTTCCTCAAACCACAGAGTAAAAACATTGTCCTTTCCCTGCTTTACTACTAGCCCTACAGATCCCTGATGCTCTGTAAGATATGCCTCTATTTTTTCTTTGCAATGAGGCAAATAAACTCCTGTTATTCTGCAATTTTCCAGAATCAGATAACACTCCAGGGCATCATTCATCATATAGGGAATACAGATCTGCTTCTCCCCATTCTCTCCATTTTTCCAACACACTTCCAGAGCCTGGCATTTGATGATTTCTGCCAGTTTCTTATAAACATCCGGCATTTCTTTTTTTAGCCCTGGCAGATAAGGTTCCAGTTCTTTAAAATCTTTTTCTTTCATCCCACACTCTCACTAATCATGTCTTTCTTCTGAGTTTTCATAGGCTTCACAAAATCTTGCAGCAAAAGCTGGCGGCTCCTGATTTGCATATAAATGAGAAATATCTCCAAAAGACAGCATACGAAAGCTGGCAATTCCCTTTCTTCTCTCTTCTGTCACAATAGTCGTCACAGAAGTGGGGGCTGCACAGCATTGGTGCCATAAAACCATAGGCGAAATATTCAAAAGATGGCTAAGAAGCACACACTCCAACCCAAAATGACAGAAAAATACCAGTGTATCATTGTTGGCTTTCGCTGTCCTGTAGTACCTTCCTTCTCTGTAATATCCGTGTTCTTGAAGTAAGTTATCAAAATTCTCAATCACCCAGTCATACTCCTGTTTCACTCCTGCTTCCTGGAAAACCGGAAAATTCCACCATTGGTCTATATGAAAAAAATCCTCCTGGTTCATCCAATCCTTAGGTAGCCAGTCCCAGGAAATTGTCTTTTTGTCTGTTCTATCTGGACGATGAATTCTTGGTGCAAATTCTCTGAGCCATTCCTTTTCAATTGCCGTTCTTCCCACCTTTTTCAGTGTACAGGATGCAGTATCTTTTGCCCTTCCCAATGGCGAAACATAAAACTCTTTTACTTCTAGTTTTTCTAATCTTTCTGCCAAATATCCTGCTTCTTTCCAGCCCTTTTCTGTAAGGGAATCTATGGTATAATCCGGATCCCCATGTCTTACAATGATTAGCTTCATTGACTTCCTCCTTATCTATCTCTTACCACAGGAAACCGAATATCTATCTGAAATCCCTTTCCATATTTTGACTTAGCTTCGCAAACCAGATTCAGGCTTTCTGCCATTTTTCTTACCAGATACAATCCCATTCCCGTGGTTTTTTTATTTATTTCCCTGTTATCTCCTGAGAATCCTTTCTCAAAAACAAAAGGTAAATCTGAAGGTTTTACCCCAATTCCATTATCTCTCACAGAAAGGATAACCTCTTTCTTCTCTTCTTTTACCTCAAAGGAAATTTCCTTTCCCAATACCTTTGTAGGCAGATAGGTAATACTGTTACTTAGAATCTGAGCAAGCATAAACTCCAGCCCTTTTCTGTCTGTATAGACTTTTGTATCTCCTAGTTTCAACCTTACCTTTATCTGCTTCTCTCCCAGAAAATATTCATAATCCTCCGCTACACTTTCCACACATTCCTTCAGGGAAACTCTCTGTAAAAGATAATCCTTATGTTCACAGTGCAGTCTGGAATAATAGAGAATCTGTTCCACATACTCCTGTAGTTTTCCACTCACATGGCGCATTCTCTGATATACTTCCTGACTCATTTCTTCCCTTCGGTTATCCAGAATTAAAGTACATAAGGCAATGGGTGTTTTCATTTCATGTACCCATGTCTCTATATAATCTCTTTGTTCTTTTTTCTCTGTTTCCAACTGTTTTTCTCTGTTCTTGCTATTCTGTAACTGCTTTCCTAGTTCCTCTATCAAATAGATTTCATGAGATGAAAGCATCTTGTCATCCACAGACTTTTCCCATATCTCCCCTGATTCTAAAAGGTTTTCCAGATACTCCTTTTTTCTCCAATATTTCCAATATAAAACAGAAAAAAATCCTATGAAAAGTAATGCTGTAAACAATAGTACCAGCGCTGTCAGTGCCTCTGCTTTCTTATCGTCAATGAGCCATATGGTCCAAAAGCAAAGCAAATCCAAACCTGCAAATAAGAAACACTTCCATTTATTTTCCAGAAATAATTCCTTTAGAATCTTAATTTTCTCCTTCATAGTTTTTCCTTTCCAGGCAATACCCCCGTCCCCTGATCGTCTGAACTCGTCCCTCAAGCCCTAACTCTCTAAGGGATTTCCTCAGTCTTGTCATGTTCACCTGGAGAATATTTTCGTCTACATATTCTGCTGTTCCCCATACTCCTTGAAATAATTCCTGCTTTGTCACAAGCTCCCCTTTTTTCTGAATCAATAACTCCAGGATCCTGCCTTCTGTCTCCGGCAATATAGCGGATTCTCCATTGGAAAACAAAGTATAGGTATTCTTATCCAGATAAAATCCTTCTCCATCTTCCATATGAGAAAAACTTCCATAAAAGCCTTTAGAGCGGCGCAGCAGGTTTTGAATCCTGGCCAACAACCGCTCTTTATGAAAAGGTTTTGTAAGATATTCTTCTGCCCCCAGTTCCAGTCCGTGAATCTCATCTTTCAGTTGTGTCCTGGATGTGAGAATCATCACAGGACACAGCTCCTTTTCCTTTAATTGTTTACAAATTTCAAATCCAGACTGCCCGGGAAGATTAATATCAAGAAGCACCAAATCCGGATTACTTTCTATGATTTCTTTGTATGTCTCCTGAAATGTCTGAACCTCACACACCTCATATCCAGCCCTCTTAAGAATCAGGGACAACTCTTCCCGCATAAAGCTCTCGTCTTCTACAATGGTAATCCGTATCATTCTGGCACCTCTAATCTTCTTCTCTCTTACGTTTCATAAGTTCTCGTATGGTTCGGTCACTAGTCCTCATAACAGCCATCATGTACAGATATTCTACCACACAAATCACAAAAATCACAAGAATTCCCACGAAAATTATGTGGTTCTTCTGCATCTTGAAGTAAGAGGAAAGCAATCCCTCTGTGAAAGAGAAAATTCCAAATACAGCACTTACACAAGCTACCAGAACAGGCAACAGAAAATACCAGCGAATTTGTGTTCTTCCTGATTTGGAAAGTTCTTCATAGCTGCATCCCAAAGCAGTAATGGTCTGATAACGTTTTCCTGTTTTTCTCTGATACATAAGATACTGGGTTCCCAGAGCAGTATTGGCAATCACCAGAAAAATCACTCCAAGATATAAAGTGGTGTAACTCTCTGCAATAATGTAAAACAAATGCCTGCCAATATTTTCCACATAACTTTCATATACTAAATCTGTTTGCTTCCCAAATTCTGTCTGGTTCAGCTTTTGATTAATCTCTGAAATAGCCTGAATCAATCCCTGCTTTCTAACTACACTTTCCTTTAACACACCATTCCAATAGGTGCTGACACTGCTCTTAGACGCTGCCTCCCAAAACAGGTCATCCGGCAAAACCAAAGCATATGCAAGGGTAATGGCTGAATCTGTTACAATGTCATACTCTACCAATTCTCTTCGTAGCGTATACGGTTCTCCGTTCAAATAGATTTGCAAATCCTCCTGTAGTATTTTTTTCAGAATTTCCGCCTTACCTCCTACCGAAAATTCAGGATTTGCATAAAGCATCATTTCATTTTCTTTTAAAGGAATTTCTGATTCTCCTGCTGCCTTTAGCAGGGCATTATAATCCGAAATACATAAAATATGGGGGACGGAAAGATATCCATTTTCCTCAAAATCATAAAGCACATTTTCTTTTCCTTCACTGTCTTTTTCTGCTTTCAAGGCGCGTACAATTTCCTCGTAATCCAAATCATAAAAACCTTCTTCCAGTTCCTCTCCTAACATGAAATCCGTATCCAGATTGCTGGTATGCATGGGATAAAAAACCTGAAATTTCTCCATAACTCCACTTTTCTCCAGAGTTTTTTTCACCTTTTCTTCTTCTCCATGAAAGGTATAATCCATATGATGCACCGGTTTTTCTGTCAAAGCAGAAGATATCCCAAAGGCCATACAGCAAAAAGAAATCAGCGCTAAAAGAGAAATCGCTGCCAGGGAACCATTTTTTAAAAAAACACTCTCCTGAAGCTGGCGCAGCGTAAAGGAACCAAGCCCTGGCTTTCCCTTCTGTTTTTTCATCATAAGATTAAAAAGCGGATACAACCCTTGAAAGAATAGAAATGTACCTGTTGTTCCACAAATCAGTAGTCCCAATAGGAGATTTAGGCTCATAAGGGTAAAATCTCTTGCGAAAATCCCTACTCCATATGCTGGAATCAGCAGCATGATTCCTGCAATCAAACAAGAAAATGACACAGTTTTCCTCTGCTGCTTCTCTCTTCCCACTGTGCTGTTTTTCATTAAATCCTGTGGCTCTTTTTGTACAGTCTTGCCACTTAAAATCACCAAAGTCACAAGTTTCACCAGCAAAAGGCCACCAACTGTCCACAAAATTCCAGTCATAGAAATGGTAAATTTATGCCCCAAAATTCCAATCCCCACCACTCTTGCCACTGCAAGACTGGTAATCTCTGAGAACAACACTGCCATTGGAATCCCAATAAGTAAGGATAACAAAGTATTCACCAAATCTTCTGCAATCAGCATAAAAAACAACCGGCTCCGCTTCATTCCCATCATGAGATACATGCCCAACTCATGGTTTCTCCTCTCCATCTGGTATCTGGTAGTAAAAAATACCAGAAAGAAAATCACACACAAAGAAAATACATACAAAGCAGGAACCAGGCTCAAAAGTTTATGAACTGCATCACTTTCCATGTCTTTTATAAACCGTATAACATCCATATTTTCCAAAGAAAGTATCACATAAAAGGCAATAATGGCAATAATCATGGATACAAAGTAAATGCTGTTTTCTTTTCTGTTAGCCCTGCTGTTCCGTTTAATCAGACTATAAAACATTAGCGCTTCCTCCTCCCAATTGAGCCATAACTTCTAAAATTCTCCTATAAAAATCATTCTGGCTTTCCTCTGGAAGCTGTCGTCTCAACTCATGAAACAACATCCCATCCTGAATAAAGAGAATCCTGGAACAAAAACTTGCAGCATTTGGGTCATGGGTTACCATCATAATGGTTGTACCATAATTATCTCGAATACCCCGAAGCATTTCCATAAGCCGTTTGGAATTTTTGCTGTCCAAAGCTCCTGTCGGTTCATCTGCCAAAAGAATCTCTGGCTTTACAATCAAAGCTCTGGCTGCTGCAACCCTCTGTTTCTGTCCTCCTGACATCTGAGAAGGAAACTTCTGCAGCACATCTTCAATCTCCAGATAATCCGCCAAATCCTTTAATCTTTTTCCTACTTCCTTTTGATTCAGCTTATGAATTTCTGCAGGCAAAAGAATATTTTCTTCCCCTGTCATATGATCTAAAAGCTCAAAATCCTGAAACAAATATCCCACTTGATTTCCCCTGAATCTTGCCAGACGGCTTCCCTTCAAATTGCTGATATCCTCTCTTTTTAATAAAATATGTCCCTCTGTAGGTGTTACCATAGTAGCAATGCAATTCAATAGTGTCGTTTTTCCAGAGCCACTGCTTCCCATAATCCCCAGAAATTCCCCATCTAATACCTGAAAAGAAATCCCATTTAAGGCGGTTGTTGCACCTTCATTTTTTCCATATATTTTTTTCAATGACTTTACTTCTAACAATTTATTCTGCATTCTTCTTCCCCTTTCCGCTTGTTCTATCTGAGTTCATTATAAAAGAAAACAAGCGAAAATAACACTTACAGATCTTGTAAGATTCTACACACTTAACCCTAAAAAAATCCCCACAAGAAGACTGGTTGTTACCTGCATCTTCCTGTGGGAACTTTCTTTTATTCCACACTCTTCAAAGATTCTACCATATCAATTCTCTTTAATTTAAAATACATCACCACATTTACAAAAACAGAAAATCCAAAGGTCAGCAGTGCACTGTATACAAAGCTAATATTTTCTATAATTCTAGTAAACATTACATTATCAATCTCCACGGTGGCAATTACATACCGGTGAAGCAGACTTCCCAGTAGCACTCCGGCTATGGTGCCAATTAAGGTCAAAAGTATATTCTCACGATATACATATGCAGATACTTCATTATCATAAAATCCCAACACCTTAATCGTTGCCAATTCTCGTTTTCTCTCTGTAATATTAATATTATTCAAATTGTAAAGCACCACAAAAGCCAACAGTCCTGCTGAAATAATCAACACTACAATAACAATATCCAGACTTTCCAACATCTCGTCCAAACGTTCTTCTATGTTATACGTATAAGACACATTTAAAGCTGCCCGTTCTTCCAGAATGTTTTCACCAATTTCGCTCAGTTTCTTTTCGTCAAAGTCCTTCATCTTAAAGTAAATATTATTTTCTTCCACTGGCTTATTGTAAATCTGCTGGTAAATATCAGGAGAAACATATAAATAATGTTCCATGTAATTTTCACAGATGTTTGTAATCGTGATTTCTACAAATTCCCCATCTTCTTTTTCTACAGACAGTTTATCACCTTTTTTTACTTCCAGTGCTTTTGCTGCCTTTTCTGTAAGAATTGCATCCTCTTCTCCCAGTTGGTATTTTTCATGGGTTCTCCTGTCTCTGAATACCAGAAAATCCTTATTTTTCTCTAGATCTTGAGGTGCATAAAGATAAACTTCTTTTTTACTATTTCCTTGTTTCACATTGGTTTTCTTTAAATAACCCTGAGAAACAGAAGAAACTTCTTTCTCTTTCTCCAAATATGTTTCCAACTTTTTTCTATCTTCCTTATCAGCATCTGAATTCAGAATGACCATTCCATCATATAGCTGCAATTCCTCATATTGCAATGTTCCAATGGAAAAAATAGAGTCTCGCAATCCAAACCCTACAATCATAAGAGACATACAACCTCCAATTCCGAAAACAGTCATAAAAAATCTCTTTTTATAACGAATCAGATTCCGAATGGTAGACTTCCAGATAAATCCTAAGCGCTTCCATAGAAAAGGCAAATATTCCAGAAATACCCTTTTTCCTTGCTTTGGCGCCGGAGGACGCATAAGAACCGCAGGCTGTGCAGCCAATTCTTTATAGCAGGCAAGTAAAGTAGCAAGCCCAGTACATAAAACCGCTGCTCCCGTAGCCATAAGTCCATATTCCATGTTATAAGGAATCACTACATCTGGTACATGGGTATACATAATCTTATAGGCAGTAACAATAATATATGGAAAAATCTTCTCTCCAAACAATACTCCAAAGATACTTCCGCCAATGGTAGCTACCATAGCATAATTCAAATACTTTCCGGCGATACTTAGCTTCCCATACCCTAAGGCTTTCAGTGTACCGATTTCTGTTCTCTGTTCCTCTACCATACGCGTCATGGTTGTAAGACTAATGAGGGCAGCTACAATAAAGAATAAAATTGGGAATACCTCCCCAATGGCTCTCATACGGTCTGCATTGTCTCCATACCCATCATAATCTGTAGTGATACTTCTGTCATTTACATACCATTTTGCATCTTCAATATCTTGTATCTTCTGCCTGGCATCTTTTATCTTCTCTTCTCCATCCTGAATTTCCTGCTCTGCTTCCTCCTTACCTTCCTCGTATTCCTTTCTGGCATCTTCCAATTTCTTTTCGTTTTCGACAATTTCTGTTTCGCCTTCTGCCAATTTCTTCTCTCCAGCATGGATTTCTGCCCAACCACTGTCAATCTGCTGCTGTCCTGCTGCTGCCTGCTGTTTTGCAGCAGCAATCTGGGCTTCTCCAGCAGCAATCTGGTTTTTCGCCTCCTGTAACTGTGCCTTTGCACCATCTAACTGCGGTTTCTGCGCTTCTAGCTGGCTCTTAGCTGCTGCCAAAGCTGCCCTTCTCTCTTCTATTTCAGACTTCTTGGCATCTAACTGCACTTTCTGCTCTTTTAATGCTGTAAGTTTAGCTTCTGCTTCAGGCTTCTGCTGTTCCCAAAATTGTTTTTCCTGTTCTTCTAGGGCTGTTTTTGCCTGAGCAAGAATCTGCTCCTGCTGGGCAATCTGGGCTTTAGCAGTTTCAAGCTTTTCCATAATCATCTGCTTTTCTTCTTCTGAAAGCCCATCCTGGTTTAGCTGTTCCTCCAACACTGCAACCTGTCCCTTCACCGCTTCCAGTGCCGCAAGTCCCTGCTCATACTGCACTCTCGCCGCCTCAAGAGCCTGAATACCAGCTTCCATTCCCTGCTCAATCTGTTGGATACCTGCTTCTAAACTGGAATAAGCGGTATCAAACTTAGAGATTTCTGCCTCCCCTGCTTCTACTTTTGTCACAGCATCTCGGTATTCCTTCTCTTTTTGCTGAAGCATTGCTTCTTGATTCGCCAGTTCCTGTTTTCCTTGTTTTATTTTTCCTTCTTCCGAAGCAATCTGTGCATAAGCTCCATCAACTTCCTTTTGACTGGCATACAATTTATTACGCCCTGCTTCCAAATCCTTTTTTCCTGTTTCAAGCTCCGCTTTTCCGTCTTTCAGTGCCTGCTCTCCATCTTCTATCTGTTTCTTTGCATCGGAAAGCTCCTGCTTGGCTTTGGCTTTTCCATCTGATAATTCCTGTTCTGCCTTTTCAAGCGCCTCCCCTGCTTCGTCCCGAATTTCATCTGCCCTTAATTTTCCTTGATAATCCCCAATATCCTCAATGTGATTCAGAACAGTTTTCACCTTTTTGTCATATTCCGGTGTAAAAGCCGTAAGTTCTCTGGCGCCTTCTGCAGTTACATAACATTCTGTATACACATCCATAGAAAAATCCTCTGGCAAGATTGCCAGAAATCCACTGACTTCTCCGTTTCCAATATTGCTGCTGCCACGCTCAAAAGAAATGTAAGAAACACTGCTTCCAAGACCTGCAATCTTGTAAGTATCTGTCCGTAAAGTATCTGTCACCGATTCTTTTGTTCCGCTTAACAAGGTAATCGTATCCCCTACCTTCAAGCCTGCCGATGATGCAAAATCCTCATCAATCAAACATTCTCCTGCCTTTTTTGGCATTCTTCCTTCCTCTGCTTTATAATGATTCATACTGTCCAAAATAGAAGCTACATGGAGGATTTTCTGGTTTCCCTGAACATCTATCAACATATCTGCAGAATACCCTGGTTCTGCTTTTTCCACTCCCTCTACCTGTTCAATGGCCTCTACATCTTTCTCTGTAATACCAAGGGTTCCCATAACCTGAATATCCATAAACTCATTCCGGTCAAAGTAGGCATCTGCGGAATATCTCATGTCCGGCTCTGCTGCCCGAATACCAGAAAAAAAGGCTACACCCATGGCTACAATGAAAAAAATAGATAAAAATCTTCCCAGGCTTTTCCGTGTTTCCATGTAAAAATTTTTTCTTAATGCTCGTTTTTTCATATGTACACACCTACCATTCAATGGTTTCTACTGGAACTGGATGTTCATTGATTTCCATACTGGAAACTTTTCCATTTTTAATATGTATTACTCGGTCTGCCATAGGTGCAATGGCCGAGTTATGTGTAATGACAATAACCGTCATCCCCTTTTCCCTACAAGTATCCTGTAAAAGCTTCAAAATTGCTTTTCCAGTATTGTAATCCAGCGCTCCTGTAGGTTCATCACACAAAAGCAATTTAGGGTTTTTTGCCAATGCCCTTGCTATGGACACTCTTTGCTGCTCGCCACCAGAAAGCTGTGCAGGAAAATTATTTAGTCTTTCCCCAAGACCCACATCTTCCAAAACGGTTTTCGCGTCCAATGGATTTTTGCAAATCTGAAGAGCCAGCTCAACATTTTCCAATGCAGTAAGATTTGGTATTAAATTATAAAACTGAAACACAAATCCAATATCATCCCTACGGTAGCCAATGAGTTTCTTCGGACTGTATGTAGCAATATCATTGCCATCTACCAAAACAGTTCCAGAAGTTGCTGTATCCATTCCTCCAAGGATATTTAAAACCGTTGTTTTGCCCGCGCCGCTTGGTCCTACAATCACCACAAATTCACCTTTTTCAATTGCAAAATCAATGCCATCCACAGCCCTGATTTCTACTTCTCCCATCTGATATACTTTTGTTACTTGTTCCAGCTTCACAAAATTCTCTGTACACTTATTCTCATTCTCCATCCTTATTTTCCTCCAATCAGTATCTTTTCCCTTCATCAACTGGAATAATCCCCTGAATTCCCTGTAGCAAAAGTTTTCCAGTAATGTCTGCCACTTGCTTAGGTGACTCCTGAAACTCATGCTCCATCCAATAACGAATGATACCCAACGCGCCTGCCGTACAGTAATAAAACTGTGCTTGAAATTCAAAAGAATCCCTGTTTATTTCCACTGGAAAATTTTGCAGATATTTCTCAAAAACAGATTCTAAAAGCATTTTTCCATTGGAAACTTTTCCCCGTCCTTTCATCATAAGCACACACTTCTCTCTTTCCTCATACAGATACTGAAACACCTCCTGCAAAAGAGTACCCACATGTGTCAAAAGCTCTTTGTCTGTAAATTGCTCTGCCATCTCCTTTACTGTACTACACATAGTTTCTTCTACCTCTGCTAAAACGGAATCCACATCCGTATAATGAAGATAAAAGGTATTTCTATGAATGTGAGCAGTCTCAGTCAACTCTCGTATGGATATTTCATTTAATTCCTTTTCCTTGGAAAGTGCAATTAGCGCATTTAAAATACTGGCTTTTGTTTTCTCTATACGTTTATCTATTGTCTCTTTTTCCATTTTCATTTCTCCATATAAAACTATGCATCTGCACATTATCTAAGTTAATTTTAATGTGCAAATGCACAATTTGTCAATAAAATAAATATAAATTTTTTATTGACATTTCCTATTGTGTTCTATATAATGAAATTTGTTGAATAGCGAAGCGTGGCTCAGTTTGGTAGAGCGCTGCGTTCGGGACGCAGAGGTCGCGTGTTCGAATCACGTCGCTTCGACTAACGTTGAAAAGTGCCGGAAAGCCTTATGTACAGGTTTTCTGGCATTTTCTCTTTTATTCTATTCCACCTGAAATGTATAGGATTGGAAAATACAAAAAAGAAAGGAAGATTACATGGAACAATTACCATCCACATTTCTAGATCGCATGAAAGACATGCTAAAAGAAGAATATCCAGCGTTTCTTAGCAGCTACAATTCCCCCCGCAAATTTGGTCTCAGAGTCAACACCTTGAAACTTTCTGCCCAGGAATTTGCTAAAATCGCCCCATTTCATCTTACCCCCATTCCCTGGGTTCCCAATGGTTTCTTCTACGGAAGTGAAGATCGGCCCTCCAGACATCCTTTTTATTCTGCTGGATTATATTACCTCCAGGAACCAAGTGCCATGACTCCTGCCAGCCGTCTTGACATCACTCCTGGCGAATATGTGCTGGATTTATGTGCTGCACCAGGAGGAAAAGCTACGGAACTAGCTGCCAAACTCCAGGGCAAAGGACTTCTGGTGGCCAATGAAATTAGCGCTTCCAGGGCAAAAGCCCTGCTTCGCAATTTGGAACTTTCAGGAGTTTCCAACTCACTGGTAACCAATGAAACACCCAAACGTCTTGCCAACTATTTCCCTGAATTTTTTCACAAAGTTCTGGTAGATGCTCCTTGCTCTGGCGAAGGAATGTTCCGCAAAGATCCCGAAGTAGCCAAAACTTGGGATAAGGACCGCCCGTCCTATTTTAGAAAATTACAACAGGAAATCGTCCAGCATGCTATTTCTATGCTAAAACCAGGTGGACTTCTCATGTACTCCACTTGTACCTTCTCTCCTCTGGAAAATGAAGGACTAATTTCCTATGTGTTGGAACAATTCCCCCAGATGGAACTCCTGGATATGGAAGATTACCCTGGTTTTACCTCTGGAAATCCCCAATGGGGAAATGGTGATACATGCCTTCAAAAAACACGTCGTATCTTCCCGCATCATATGGACGGAGAGGGACATTTTCTGGCACTCCTAAGAAAAAAAGGGACATTGGAGCCTGCTTCTTATACCCCAATGCCCTGCACACTAAAAAAAGAAGAAAAAAAACTGCTGGAAGAATTTTTTACCTCTCTTGGACTCCCTGTTGACTGGAATGGCATAGAAGCCCGCAATGGATTTGTTTATCGCCTTCCATCCGCTTGTACAAATTCCTTAAAAGGATTAAAATTCCTTCGCCATGGCCTCTTCCTTGGCGAGTTCAAGAAAAACCGTTTTGAACCAAGTCAGTCCCTTGCCATGGTATTAAAAGACATACCGCAGTCTTCCAAGATTTCTTTAGCATCCGAAGATTCCAGACTTTCCGCCTACTTACGAGGTGAAACCTTTTCTCTAAAAGAAGACGAATGTTCATCTCAAAAAGGATGGAAGCTCATTTGCGTAGAAGATTTCCCTCTTGGCTGGGGCAAAGTAGTTGGCAACACTGTAAAAAACAAATATCCTGCCGGTTGGCGCCAAAACTACTGAATCTATCTAAGAAAAAATAACACCTTCATCTCATAAAAAAAGAGCTATTACATGAAATAGCATTCAGAAATATTGATGCTTTTCATGCAATAGCTCTTTTATCTTCTTAGCTTACGCTTCCACTTCCTCCAGTGGCTCTTCTGCTAATACCTGTTCGTATTTCTCCAGGATAATATTTTGTATTCTTTCGCGGGTTGCAGAATTAATAGGATGCGCAATATCCCTATACTCCCCATCCGTTGCTTTACGGCTTGGCATAGCGATAAATAACCCTTTTTCTCCCTCTATTACCTTGATATCATGCACTACAAATTCTTCATCAATGGTGATAGAAACTACTGCCTTCATTTTTCCTTCTTTTGCTACGCATCTTACTCTTACGTCTGTGATATTCATACAACCTTCCCCTTTCATGCCTTTTGTTGCCTTTACTGCCGCCTTATGCAGTGGTATTTTATGCCATTTTATAGAACATAGCGTTCGTTTTTCTCAATCACAATCTTAATTCCTTCTTCGCTACTAAAATAAGAATTTGCTCGAATAGTATCTCTGCTTTCCACAATACAATTTTCAATATGTGTGTTATCACCTAAATACACATCGTTTAAAATAATGGAATTTTTAATCACACAATTATTTCCAACGAAAACCTTCTTAAACAGTACAGAGTTTTCCACCTGTCCGTTAATAATACATCCACTGGAAATCAGACTATTTTTTACTGCTGCTCCAGGATTGTACTTAGCTGGAGGCAGGTCATCAATCTTAGACTGAACACCTGGATACTGACGGAAGAAATAATCCCGAATTTCCGGTTTCAGAAAATCCATATTTGTCTTATAATAAGATTCCACCGTAGAAATATTGCTCCAATATGTATTAATCTTATATCCGTAAATTCTCTTAAGATTTTTATAACGGATTAAGATATCCTTTACAAAATCATGACGGCCTTCCTGACCACACTTTTCAATTAATTCAATTAACTGCCGTCTCCTGATTACATAAATACCAGTAGAAATGGTATTGGACTGGGCAACCATAGGTTTCTCATCAAATTCCTCAATCCTGCAGTCCTCATTCATTTTCAGACAACCAAATCTGGTAACATCTTCCCCATAAACATCTGTACATACCACTGTAATATCTGCTCGTTTTGCAATGTGGTATTCCAGTACCTTATTGTAATCCAGCTTGTACACACAATCGCCTGAAGCAATTACCACATAAGGTTCATGACTGGATTTCAGGAAATTCAGATTCTGATACATAGCATCAGCCGTTCCCTGATACCAAAAACTGTTATCTGGCGTGATAGTAGGAGTAAAGATATAAAGTCCTCCTTGTTTCCTTCCAAAATCCCACCATTTAGAAGAGCTTAAATGCTCATTCAGGGAACGTGCATTATACTGAGTAAATACAGCTACTTTCTGAATATGAGAGTTTGACATATTACTGAGTGCAAAATCAATACTCCGATAGCTTCCCGCTATAGGCATAGCCGCAATGGCTCTTTTCTGTGATAATTCTCTCATTTTATGGTTATTGCCGCCGGCAAGAATAATACCTATTGCTCTCATTCTGTCTCACCTTCCTTATTCAATGTTTCACCGCTTTCCAGAACACCGCCCGGATAATCCTCTATATTGGTCTGACCTACAATGGCTGTGTTCTTTCCAATGGTTACATTGGATGGGATGACGGTATTTTCGCCTATAGTTACAAGTCCGAAGGAATATACGTTGGGTTTCAATTTGTTTGGAATATCCTCTCCAACACCCATAACAACGTTATCACCTACTACAACGTTTTCCGCAATAATTGCCTTATCAATGACATCATGCTCTCCAATAACGGCCTGTTTCATGATAATGGAATCTCGGATAACGGCTCCCTTCTTAATCACAACTCCTGCTCCAATTACAGAATTATGTACCTCTCCGTAAATCTCTGTTCCCTCTCCAATAATACTCTTCTCTACTACAGCATCCTCTGCAATATACTGAGGAGGGATAATATCACCCTTGGTATAAATCTTCCAGAACTCCTCATATAAATTAAATTCTGGAATAATATCAATAAGCTCCATATTCGCTTCCCAATAAGAACCAAGAGTTCCTACATCTTTCCAATAGCCATTATACTCATATGCAAACAGCCTCTGACCCTTTTCCCTGCAATATGGCAGGATATGTTTACCAAAATCACAGCCTGACTGATCTTTTAATGCAATCAACGCTTCCTTTAATACTGGCCAACTAAAAATATAAATACCCATAGAAGCAAGATTGCTCTTAGGATTCTCTGGTTTTTCCTCAAACTCTGTAATTCTTCCGGTCTCATCTGTAATTGCAAGACCAAATCTAGATGCTTCTTCCCACGGAACAGGCATACAAGCCAAAGTAACATCTGCTTTATTTGCCTTATGGAAATCCAGCATTACCTCATAATCCATCTTATAAATATGGTCACCACCCAGAATCAGCACATAATCTGGATTATAATTTTCCATATATGCCAGGTTCTGATAAATGGCATTGGCTGTACCTGTATACCATTCTGTATTTGTCTTCTTTTCATAAGGAGGCAAAATAGAAACTCCCCCTACATTTCTATCCAAATCCCAGGGAATTCCAATCCCGATATGGGTATTCAGCCGCAAAGGCTGATATTGTGTCAACACACCTACTGTATCCACGCCTGAATTAATGCAGTTACTAAGGGGAAAATCAATAATTCTGTATTTTCCACCAAAGGTTACCGCTGGTTTTGCAACCTTTGCAGTAAGTACACCTAATCGGCTTCCCTGCCCGCCGGCTAGCAACATTGCAATCATTTCTTTCTTAATCATGCCATCACCTCTTGTATAATCTATGGTTTTTTTATTATAACATAATCTTTATAAAAAGTGAACATTTTAAACAATTTTTTTCGACATTTTACAACTTTTTGTTACATTTTACCTGTTTTTTACGATAGAAACGTAATTTTATCAAGAAAGGCTTTCCATTTCCTGTAATGTTGGGTATAATTTAAGTGTATCTTTAAAAGACATGAACTGCATAAAATACAGCTCAAATGTTAAAATCACATATTATATATTATTATAGAAAGGATTCTGTCATATGTATCAGATTGATTTTCATAAACCATTACACATTCACTTCATTGGAATCGGCGGTATCAGCATGAGCGGTCTTGCTGAAATTCTTCTTGGAGAAGATTTTCCTGTTTCTGGTTCCGATGCAAAAGAATCAGCACTCACCAAACAATTAGAAGAAAAAGGTGCTAAAATTTACATTGGTCAAAGAGCTTCCAATATCACAGAGGATGTAGAACTTGTGGTCTACACAGCAGCCATTCATCCAGACAATCCTGAATATGCCTGTGCCAAAGAGCGCAATCTTCCTATGCTCACCAGGGCAGAACTTCTGGGACAGATTATGAAAAATTATCAACTTCCCATTGCAGTATCTGGCACTCATGGAAAGACCACTACAACTTCTATGATTTCTCACATTCTTCTGGAAGCAAATACAGACCCCACTATCTCTGTAGGAGGAATTCTTCCTGCAATCCATGGAAATATCCGTGTAGGACAGTCTGAAACTTTTATTACAGAAGCCTGCGAGTACACAAATAGTTTTTTAAGCTTCTTTCCAAAAATCAGCATTATCCTCAATATCGATGCAGATCATCTGGACTTTTTTAAAGATTTGGAAGATATTAGGAACTCCTTCCGTCGTTTTGCAGCGTTACTTCCCCCAGATGGAACCCTGATTATTAATAAGGATATTCCCAATGTGGAGGAAATCACTCAGGGACTTGATTGCGAAATTCTTACTTATTCTTTAAAAGCTGGTGCTGATTACCATGCAGAAAATATTGTATTTGACGAATTTGCCCATGCCTCCTTTAACTGTGTGAAAGGGAATGAAAACCTAGGCAGATTTACCTTGTCTGTGCCTGGTATGCACAATATTTCAAATGCATTGTCTGCCATTGCTCTGGCAGTAAAAATAGGCATTGACCTGCAAACCATCCAAAAAGGACTTTTGCATTTTTCCGGAACAGACCGCAGATTTCAGTATAAAGGTAAAGTTGCCGGCGTTACAGTCATTGATGACTATGCCCATCATCCAACTGAAATCGAAGCTACTTTGAAAACCGCACAAAATTATCCTCACAAGACTATCTGGTGTGTATTCCAGCCCCACACCTATACACGTACCAAAGCTTTAATGAAAGAATTCGCTCAGGCCTTATCCCTGGCAGATAAGGTAATTCTGGCAGATATTTACGCAGCTAGGGAAACCGATACTCTGGGAATTTCTTCCGCAAATTTGCGTGATTTGCTTCTGGAAAAAGGTGTAGATGCTTATTATTTCCCTACCTTTGATGAAATAGAAGCATTTTTATTAGAAAATTGTATCCACGGAGATGTGTTGATAACCATGGGTGCCGGAGATGTGTATAAAATCGGCGAAAACCTGTTAGGAATGTAATGTTATCCACATTATCCACTAAATCATCCACATGTTCTACCCACAGAGCATGTGGATTTTTTTCATTCTAGAAAGTTGACATAAACCGACAGCATTCCATTCAAAAAAGCGCTGTTTTCCTTGTATTTTCGACAATTTATGGTTTCCAATAAAAAGTAGTCCACTTTTTTATCCACATTATCCACATTTCCCACAGCATTCTCTACTCACCTTCTGTTTTTCGCTGTCGAAAAAAAATCCAGTTCTCTTTTCATATATTGTGTGCTATACTGAAATTGATTCAAGAGAAAGAAAATGATACATGTAAAGGATGTTTAAAATGGGGCAGTTTGAAGTATATAATAGCTTTCCCGGGGAATTCACTTTCATCTCCAACCATTTCCTGGATCGCTATATGCCTTCCGCAAATGGTGAATTTGTAAAAATTTATCTCTATCTGCTAAGGCACGCCTGTCAGGAGAAAACCCTTTTGGAGCTTTCCTCTATTGCAGACGTTTTTAATTGTACAGAGGCAGACGTATTAAGAGCATTGCGATACTGGAAAAAAACAGGGATTTTAGATGTTACCTTTGATAACAAAGGGACTCTTACTAGAGTCATATTTTACCCTATTGCTTCTAGCGAAGAAAGTTTCGGCCAAAATAGTCTTCAGGAAGCAGCCGCAGGTTTGGAAACACCAAAAGAGACATTTTCTCCTTCCTCTTCTACTCTCACTCCTGATAAAATCAGAGCCTTAAAGGGGAATGATGAAGTGCGTCAACTTCTGTTTATTGCAGAACAATATCTTGGAAAGACTCTTACTCCAACGGATATGGAAACGCTTCTGTTTCTTTATGATGAAGTGGGCCTTTCTGCAGAGCTTATGGAGTATCTAATTGAATATTGTGTTTCTAAGGGAAGTACCAGCATGGCCTATATTAAAAAGGTAGGGCTTGCCTGGGCAGAACAGAAAATTGTCACGGTTAATCAAGCAAAAGAAGAAACAAACCTTTACAACCGAAATTATTTTACTATATTAAGAGCCTTTGGCATTAAAAACCGCAATCCTCTAGAAAAGGAGATTCAATACATGAATCTCTGGATGAACCAGTATGGATTTACCCTGGACATTATTTCAGAGGCTTGCAGCAGAACCGTACTTTCCACAGGAAAAGCCAGTTTTTCCTATGCGGACAGTATCTTAGAAAGCTGGTTCAAAAAGGGAGTTCACCATCTTTCAGATATCGATTCCCTGGATCAGAGTTTTCAGCAGAAAAAGGCTGCCAAAGCAGCAGATTCCAAACCTCGGCCAACACAGACGAAAAACAAATTCAATAACTTTCATCAGCGTAATTACAATATGGCAGAATTGGAAAAACAGCTTCTTGGAAAATGAATAAGTAAGGAGGCAAACCGTGCCACTGAAAAACTTTCAATATGATGCGCTTATGCGCAATTACAACCAAAAACAGTTTTTACATAAACATGAACAGGATGAACGTATTCAAAAAGCAGAAGCAGAGATTCCCAGACTCTCTGAAATACGCCAAGAGATTGCTTCTCTTGGGCTTCAAAAAGCCCGTTTCATGCTAGGCGCTTCTAAAGACGGAGATTTTAATCTTTCAGAGAAAATCCAGCTTCTTGCAAGAGAACGAATCCGCCTTCTTAGGGAACATGGCTATCCTGAAGACTATCTGGAGCTTCACTATGACTGCCCTCTTTGCAAAGATACAGGCTTTATTCTTACAGAGGAAGAGGATGGTCCTGGTAAAGTAGAAAAATGTTCTTGTTTCCGTAAAGCAGCTGTGGATCTTCTGTATACCCAGTCCAATATCAGGGATATACTAAATACAGAAAACTTCCAGCATTTTTCTTTTGATTTTTACTCCCCTGCATTTACAGATGACTCCAGTGGCATGACTTCCTTGGAATCTGCAAAAAAAGCAGTGGAAAAATCCTGGGATTTTATCCAAAGCTTTAACAATACAAAAGATAACCTGTTAATATATGGTGATACTGGTGTGGGAAAAACTTATCTCACCCACTGTATTGCAAAAGAGCTTCTGGACCGTTCCTACTTTGTTTTATACTTTACAGCCTTTGATCTCTTTGACTTGTTATCCAGAAACACTTTCCAAAAAGATACAGAATCTGAAGATATGGCCTCTTTTGTCTTTGAATGTGATTTGCTGATTATTGACGATTTAGGAACAGAGTTAACCAACAGTTTTATTTCATCTCAGCTGTTTTGCTGTATTAATGAAAGAATTTTAAACAAAAAGGCAACTATCATTTCCACCAACCTAACCATGGAGGACTTCCTGAATACTTATTCAGAACGGACCTTTTCCAGAGTCACAAGCAATTATACCATGCTGAAACTGGTGGGAAATGACATAAGAATTCAAAAAAAACTTTTAGGAGGAAAAGAAAAATGGCATCAATATCCGCAGACACTTTAAAAACCCTCCCTGTAGGGCGACTGGGTATTATCCCACTGAAAAGCTGTCAGGCCATGGGCCAAAAAGTAAATGATTACATTGTCAAATGGAGAAAGGAACGGGATCACGAAGAAAAAGATTCCTTGAAATTCGAGGGATATAAACGTGACTCCTATCTCATTGACTCCAAAACTCCTCGCTTTGGTTCTGGAGAAGCCAAAGGTATTCTCAGCGAATCTGTACGTGGAGATGACCTTTACATCATGGTGGATGTCTGTAATTATTCCATGACTTACAAAGTATGCGGACACACAAACCATATGTCCCCAGATGATCATTTCCAAGATTTAAAAAGAATCATTGCTGCTGTAGGCGGAAAGGCAAGACGTGTAAATGTGATTATGCCATTCTTATATGAAAGTCGCCAGCATAAAAGAACTGGCCGTGAATCCTTAGATTGCGCCTTAGCGCTTCAGGAGCTTACAGATATGGGGGTAGACAATATTCTTACCTTTGATGCACATGACCCAAGAGTGCAGAATGCCATCCCACTCCATGGCTTTGAAACTGTTCAACCTGCATATCAGTTTATCAAAGGACTGTTTAAAGCAGAACCCGATATTGCCATTGACAGCGATCATCTTATGATTATCAGTCCAGATGCTGGCGGTACAGGTCGCGCTATTTATCTGGCTAATGTCCTTGGTGTAGATATGGGTATGTTTTATAAACGCCGAGATTATTCTACTATTATAGATGGAAGAAATCCTATTGTAGCCCATGAATTCCTTGGTGCTGATGTAAGGGGCAAAAACATGATTATCATTGATGATATGATTTCTTCCGGTGACAGTATGCTGGAAGTTGCAGCCCTTTTAAAGAAACGCGGCGCTGCCAAAATTTTTATGTGTGCAACCTTTGGTCTGTTTACCAACGGTCTGGAACGTTTTGACAAAGCTTATGAAGAAGGAGCTTTTGACAGGCTGCTCACTACAAACCTGGTTTACCAGCCAGAAGAATTGTTGGCAAAACCATATTATGTGAACTGTGATATGAGTAAATACATTGCACTGATTATTGACACCCTGAACCACGATGGCTCTATCAGCACACTGCTGAATCCAGTGGAAAGAATCAACAAACTGGTGCAGAAGCATAATCAGGCACAAGGAAAATAAAAAAATGCAGCAGGGGCTGTTCACACATGAATGTGGCAGCTCCTGTTTTTTTAGTCTATTTTTTCCATCGCCGCTGAATTATATATTTTTTATAATATTACCATTGAAATTTACAGACTATTATTGTATAATAAACAAAAATGAAACAATACTTTAGTCAGGAGGTGCCATTATGAGAGATAAAATCATACCTATTTTCAATGTTAGCATTGCACTCTTTGTAATCATGTACACAGGTTATATTTATCAGATGACCCGAAGCATTAGTTTAGTAACCATTGTAATTCTCCTGGCAGGTCTTGCACCTGTATTACATATGGCATGGACCTACCTGAAAATTAAATTTGATGAATATCAGGATATACGTTATATCCACTATATGAAGAGATAAATTCTTTATTTTTTCATATGTGTTTCTCCTTCCATTACAAAAACGCTGCTCTGGAAGTATTGCTTCCAGTTGCAGCGTTTCTTTGCATATATACTTTGGAGAACATCTCTGGTATAATTGAAGTAGTATTTTTAGAAAGGTTGGTTTTATTATATGATTGATTCTTACGGCAGAAAGATTAACTATCTCCGTATCTCTATAACAGACCGGTGCAATCTCCGCTGCCAGTATTGTATGCCCGAAGACCTTCCTTCCATAAGCCATAAAGAAATTCTCCGGTTTGAAGAAATCCTACAGATTTGTCAGTATGCCGGAGAGTTGGGCATCCACAACTTTAAGGTTACAGGAGGGGAACCTTTTGTGCGCAAAGGTTGCATGGATTTTTTAAAGCAATTAAAAGCTTTGCCATATACAGAGCAGGTAACTATTACAACGAACGGTACTCTCCTTGGAGAATTTCTTCCAGAGCTAAAAAACATGGGTATCGACGGTATTAATATTAGCCTGGATACTCTAAATCCCCAAACCTTTGAGCAAATTACCAGGCAAAAAGGACAAGAATTAGTTCTGAAAAATATTATTAAGAGTCAGGAATTAGGTATCCGCACAAAAGTCAATACTGTTCTTTTGAAAGGTATTAATGACAAGGAATTTCCAGACTTACTGCATCTGGCAAGGGATTATGCTGTAGATGTCCGGTTCATTGAAATCATGCCCATAGGATTTGGCAAAAACTATCTTGGCTATGACAGAGAAAAACTATTGTCCAAAATAACAGAACTTTACCCGGATTATCAGGTTACAACACAGAAACGGGGAAATGGTCCTGCCAATTATATACAAATCCCTGGTTTTCAAGGATGTATCGGTTTTATTGACGCTGTTCATGGGAAATTCTGCAATCATTGCAATCGAATCCGTCTAACCGCAGATGGTATGTTAAAGCTCTGTCTGTATTATGAAAATGGCCTGAATCTAAGAAATCTTCTCCGCACCGGTCTTACTTCTGAGGAAGTACGCTCTGCTATAGAAAAGGCAATTCTTCAGAAGCCATCTGAACACTGTTTTTATCAACCTGCCCTGGAAGGAGAACCGGAGCTTCGCAAAATGTCACAAATCGGAGGATAAACTTATGGGAATTGTAAAAGCAATTTGTATCAGTGAAAAAAAAGGAACCCAGAAACACAAAGTAGAAGAAGCAAGCTTTGTAAAGGACTGGGGCATAGAAAAAGACGCTCACGCTGGAAAGTGGCACCGCCAAGTAAGTCTGCTCTCCTATGATAAAATCCAAGACTTCAAAAAAAGAGGGGCAGATATTATAGACGGCGCTTTTGGTGAAAATCTAGTAGTAGAAGGATTTGATTTCAGAAATCTGCCTGTTGGAACTCTCTTCCAGTGCGGCGATGTCATTCTAGAAATGACCCAGATAGGTAAGCAATGTCATTCTCACTGTGAAATTTATAAAATCATGGGTGAGTGCATTATGCCAAAAGAAGGGGTATTTGCAAAGGTTATACAAGGCGGCATGATTCGAACAGGGGATGAAATGACAATAATCGGCGAAAAGAACCGTTTCCGCACTGCAGTTCTAACCCTTAGTGATAAAGGAGCTGCCAAAGAAAGAGAAGACAAAAGCGGCCCTCTCATTCGTGAAATCATAGAAACAGAAAATTATCTAGTCATTGACCAGCGCATCTTACCAGACGAACAGAAAACCATTGAAGAGACCCTCATTCATCTCTGTGACCATCTAAAAGTGGATTTAATACTCACCACAGGAGGTACCGGATTTTCCATGCGTGACTGCACACCAGAAGCCACACTCGCCGTTGCAGACCGTCTGGCTCCTGGTATTTCGGAAGCTATTCGGGCTTATTCTATGCAGATTACCAATCGGGCCATGTTAAGCCGAGGTGTTTCTGTACTACGAGGACAGACTCTCATTATTAACCTTCCCGGCAGTCCAAAGGCCGTGAAGGAAAGCCTGGATTGCATTCTTCCTGCTCTCGAACACGGCTTGGAAATTTTAAAGGGAAGCGCTTCTGAGTGCGCTCTCCCTTAATAAGATGATTCCTTGGAGGAAAATCGGAAATCTCCGCTTTTTCCTCCTGTTTTTTCTACTAAATGAATATCCTGAAGCACCATTCTCTTGTCTATAGCTTTACACATATCATAAATAGTAAGAAGTGCAGCGCTAACACCATGAAGGGCCTCCATCTCTACTCCTGTTTTCCCTTCCGTTTTTACAGTACACACAGCCAAAATGGCATGTTCATCTGAAAGCACCTGGAAATCCATAGAGCATTTCTGAATCATCAAAGGATGACACATAGGAATAATAGATGAGGTCTGTTTTACTGCCATGATTCCTGCAACCCGTGCCACACCCAGAACATCTCCTTTTTTCACTTTTTGCTCTAAAACCGCCTGCAAAATCTCATCTGATACCAGGATTTTTCCTTGAGCAACAGCAGTTCTATATGTTGGTTCTTTGCCAGACACATCCACCATCACTGCATTTCCATTTCGGTCAAAATGATTAAATTCATTCATCTTCTCATTCCTCCTGTTTCTATAGCTCTACAAGATGATACAAAATACCCATACCTTCTAAAGCCTGTATTTCCCTTTTATGACAGCTAAACAAAATCACCTGAGAATAATTCTCATGAAGCCATCTTAACGTATTGCAAAGACGATTATCATCGTACATAGCAAAGGTCTCGTCCAGTACCAATGGAAGATCTTCTTCCTGACAAAGGATTTCCCCACATGCCAGACGCAGAGCCAGATAAACCTGTTCCATAGTTCCAAAGCTCACTTGATGCAAAGCCAGAAGTTTTCCATTCTGACTCAAATGAATATTAAAATCCTCATCCAGAATAATCTGCTGGTATTTCCCCTGGGTAAGACTGGAAAAAATTTGAGACAGTTTTTTTTGAAGAACTCCCCCTGTTTTTTTCTGCATTCTGGCTGCTGCCTCCTTGATTCTCCTCTCTGCTTCTAAAAGGGTTCTTATCTCCCTTCTGGCAGACAGAATTTCTCCCTGCTCTTGTCTTGCTTCCTCATATTCCTCCTGAAGATTTTCCAACTTTCTCTGGCGCTCTTGCAGGTTTTCGTTCAACATTCCAAGTCTCTCCTGCAACTTTACTTTTCCTGTATCCGATGGAGAAACATTGGGTTCCTCCTTCTTTGTGGACGCTTTTATGAAACCTGGAAACAACCATGGAAGCAGCCATACTACTACCAGAAATACAGCCCCCATTATCATCAGATACCATGGTATTTTTCCAAATACGAACAGCAGAAAACACAAGAAAAATCCTGCTGCTGCCATAAGTTTCAGCCCTTTCCTGCTTGACGTTTCCCTTCTTGCTCCCTCTGTTTGCTCTGCATCCTGCGCTTGGCGTTCTTCTCTTGCAAGTTTTGCTGCCTGAATCTGGAACTCTTGTTGTTTTTGTTTCAGATTTCGGATTTCTTCCTGTTCATGTCTGATTTCATATGCCAGCCGCTCCTCTTCTTTTTCTTTTTTCTCAGCTGCAATCTCTTCTTGTTTTTCCTTCTGTTTTCTCTTTTGTTTCAGGATTTCCACTGCTTTTTCCGGATCAAAATGCATATCCCCTGACCCCTGAAATTCTGCCAAATAATCTCGCAACTCCTTATAAAGACCTTCTTGCGTTGTACTTTTGGCCTGTCCAACAGATACGGTATTACAATACACAACCTCGGAGATGTTTCCAAGAAGCATGTCTAAATCCCCGTCTTTTACAGAAAGCAACTCCCCATCTGTTTCACAGAATAATACTGATTCTTCCTTATTTTTCTGGAAATTCCGCTCCAATTGGAAACGCTTTTCTCCGCAAGTAAAAGTCATGGCACCTTCATACCATCCAGCATTTTCCCAGGGCATATATTTATTGTAGCTATCTGTTCTGGAAGCCCGTCCCCGCATCCTTTTCATACCAAAAAGCATACTTTGTAAAAAGGTATGAATGGTGGATTTCCCACTTTCATTTCCCCCGTAAATCACATTGACTCCTGGTTTTAGAATCAGTTCCCGATTCTGAAATCTGCCAAAATTTTTAAGCTGCAATTTATTAATAATCATAGCAGTTCCTCCCCTGATTCTAACAATGCCTCTATACCAAAACGGAGAATTTTTTCCTCTTCTTCTGTGAGATGTCCTATGTCAAAAGACTGAATATACTCTTCCAGAACGCTGCCTTCATACTCTTCTAAAAGCTGTCTTACAGAATAAGCCTTGCGTGTGCAATCCTCCACACTTACAATATTTCCAAGCTTTTTCAGACTGTCCGGCAGAAACTCTGTATGTTTTCCTCGTATACCCTCCAGCAAAATGGTATAAATATGCTGCCTTCCATGTTCCTCCAAAATTCTCTCCAAGCCATCTTCTAAGGATACCTGTGTTGTTTTTTCTGTTACCTGCAACTTAAATCTTTTATACTCCCGCATGGAATAAGGCACAAAGGCTACTCTTGTTCCGTCCTTGCTGCACTCTCCTTTCATAAAGCCATGACGCCCTGTTTCGTTTCTGTCCAAAGGTTCCAAAGAACCTGCATATGCCAGATAGTTTTCCTGTAGGATCTGTGGCTTATGAATATGTCCTAAGGCAATATAGTCGAAGTTACGCTTGCGAAAGGTTTCTCCATTCATAGGAATATGTTTTTCATCCCCTCCGTGGGCTAAAAGAATGTTGTACATCATAGAACTGTCTTTGAGCTCCTTAATTCCGTCATAAAGAGGTTCTAAAATCTCCCGTCTATGATAACTAAGTCCCCAAACCCTGGTTTTTATTTCTGGAAAATCCACATGCGTAAGATTTTCTTCTTCCAGCCAGCACACATTCGGCGCCCAGGTAATTCTCTTAGAAGGAAGCTCGCCTTTAATATAATCATGATTTCCTGCAATAAGAACAATTTGTACCTGGGGAATGGAAGCAAACAAAGCATTTACTTCCTTTAATTCTCTGGTAAGAGGCTGTCTATGGAATAAATCTCCGGCAATGAGAAACAGGCTGGCATTTTCCCTGCCAGCCTGCTGTATCACTCTCTTAAAGCTTTCCCAGATTTCTCGGCTTCTGTTCTCACTCCAGGGGCAGCCTTTATCAGGCTGCATGCCCAAATGAACATCTGCAATATGGAAAAATCTCATGGTACTCCTTTTCTCTCTTATAATTCACAATTGTTTACAGTTCTTGGGAATGGAATCACGTCACGAATGTTCTGCATACCTGTCAGGTACATCACGCAGCGCTCAAAACCTAAACCAAATCCTGCATGACGGGTAGAACCGTATTTACGCAGGTCTAAGTAGAAGTCATAATCCTCTTTTTTCAGTCCTAACTCATCCATTCTTGCACAAAGTTTTTCATAGGAATCCTCTCTCTGGCTTCCCCCAATGATTTCTCCGATTCCTGGAACCAGGCAGTCCATAGCTGCAACGGTCTTATTATCCTCATTGAGCTTCATATAAAATGCCTTGATTTCCTTTGGATAATCGGTAACAAAAACAGGACGTTTATAAACCTGCTCAGTGAGGTATCTCTCATGCTCTGTCTGTAAATCACATCCCCAATATACTTTGTAATCAAACTTGTCATTTGCTTTTTCCAGAATCTCAATAGCTTCTGTATAAGTAACATGGCCAAACTCTGAGTTTAACACATGGTTTAACCGGTCAAGGAGTCCTTTGTCAATAAAAGAATTAAAGAAGTTCATCTCTTCTGGTGCATGTTCCAGAACATAGCGAATTACATATTTCAACATATCTTCTGCCAGAGCCATGTTGTCATCTAAATCTGCAAATGCCATCTCCGGCTCAATCATCCAGAACTCTGCTGCGTGGCGTGTGGTATTGGAGTTTTCTGCACGGAAGGTTGGTCCGAAAGTATAAATATTGCGGAATGCCTGTGCATAAGTTTCTCCGTTTAACTGGCCGCTTACTGTCAGGTTTGTCGGTTTTCTGAAGAAATCCTGTGAGAAATCTACTTTTCCATCTTCTGTCTTAGGAATATCATTTAAGTCCATGGTAGTTACCTGGAACATTTCTCCTGCACCTTCACAGTCACTGCCTGTAATAAGAGGAGTGTGTACATAAACAAATCCTCTCTCCTGGAAGAACTGATGAATGGCAAAGGCAATCAAGGAGCGCACACGGAATACTGCCTGAAACGTATTGGTTCTCGGTCTTAAATGAGAAATGGTTCTTAAATATTCCATGGAATGGCGCTTCTTCTGCAACGGATAATCAGCTGCAGAATCCCCCTCCACACTGATTTCTGTTGCCTGAATCTCAAAAGCCTGTTTAGCCTGTGGTGTTGCCACTAAGGTTCCTTTT
The DNA here is from genome assembly GCA_905200905.1 of uncultured Bacillota bacterium. GTDB lineage: Bacteria > Bacillota > Clostridia > Lachnospirales > Lachnospiraceae > Blautia. The sequence goes on along the minus strand of CAJKMA010000007.1, from coordinate 19,220 downwards.
ACTACAATTGCTGCACCTACATTTAATTTTGAAATCTCCTGGAAATTTGCCATTGTGTCATGATAAACCACCTGAAGAGTTTCAAAAAAACTTCCGTCATGAAGTACAATGAATCCGAAGGTTTTAGAATCCCGGACACTTCTCACCCAGCCGCCTACAGTGATTTCTTTGTCCAGATACTGCGCTGTGTCTTTGTAAATTTCTTTTACTGTTGTTAACTGCATTTGTCTGTCTCCTTCTTTGTATTTTATCAGCAGATACGCTGAGACTTATTTCCATTTCTGATACCTTGGCATCAATTTCCTTATAGTATATCTCATTGCCCTGCCCAGTGCAAGGATAAACTGCTTTTACTTCAAATTCTCCGGATTTAACCCTTCCAGTTCTGGTACTACAAAGAGTCCGTCTTTGCGAACTAAAACATCGTCAAAATAAATTTCCCCACCGCCATACTCTGGTCTTTGAATCAATACTAAATCCCAGTGAATTGCTGAATGGTTGCCGTTTGGTGCTTCGCCTTCATAGCATCTGCCAGGCGTGATGTGGATGGAGCCCTGGATTTTCTCATCAAACAGAGTATCTTTCATAGGATGCAGCACATAGGGATTTACACCAATGGCAAATTCTCCGATATAACGTGCACCTTCGTCAATATCAAGGACTTTATTGATTCTCTCTGTATCATTTGCGGTAGCTTTTACAATTTTTCCATCTTTAAATTCAAAAGAAATATTTTCATAGGTAAAGCCCTGGAAAGCAGACGGAGTATTATAAGTTAATGTTCCGTTGATAGAGTCTCTTACAGGAGCTGTAAAGATTTCTCCATCAGGAATATTACATTCCCCGCTGCATGGAATTACCGGAATGTCCTTAATAGAGAAGGTAAGGTCTGTGCCTGGTCCTGTAATCCTTACTTTGTCTGTACGCTCCATATATTTTACCAGTGGCTCCATAGCTTTTGCCATCTTTGCATAGTCCACTGTACAAACATCAAAATAAAAGTCCTCAAAAGCTTCCTGGCTTGTATTCGATAACTGTGCCATAGAAGCATTTGGATATCTTAAAACAACCCATTTTGTCTTTGGAACACGGATGTTTCCATGAACCGGTGTGCTGTAATATTTTTCATAAAGATTCAATTTTTCTGAAGGCACATCTGCCTTTTCTGATACATTGTCACCGCCTCGGATTCCGATGTAGCAGTCCATTTTTGCCATCTCTGCACCGTCGATTTCTGCCATAAGCTGAAGCTGCTCTGCGGTACAGCCTAACAGCATTTCTCTCTCCATCTGTGGGTCAGTAAAATGTGGGAAAGGAACCCCGCCTGCCTCATATATTTCTTTCATTAATTGTCTTGCCAAAGGCTTGGTATCTTGCCCCACATAATTAAGATATACCTTTTCTCCCTTCTGCACTCTACAGGAATGATGCACCAATACCTTTGCTAATTTTTTAATTCTTTCGTCCATACAAAAACACTCCTTTTTCCTTATTTTTATTCTATATCTTCCATATAACAAAGAAAGACATTTCCATTTTCTTCAAAGGTTTTCTTACTGTCTTTTAATCCCATTGGTTCCGTTTTCTGAGTCTGTGGGTCATACAAATACGTATTATACAAGTCAAATCCCACAATCACCCTAGCCTGGCCATCCTGACTTTTGGTAATTACTGGCCTCTGATAACTAATCTCGTATAAAATCTGCTCCAAGGTACACCCTGTAAGATCTGCCACAGTTCCCATATTTCTCACCTTTTCCTTCAAAACATTGACGTCTAAAGATGCCTCCTTCACTGCTTCTGGAACATCACTTAGAGAAATATCTCCCTGATCTTTTGCATTTCCCCGTTCCCAAAGATACTGTTGTTTCTGGTTCAATACGACCCCCATGTTTTCATCTGCTGTCTGTACTGCCTTGGCAGCGTTTTCATAAATCCCCCATAGTTTTCCCATGGCATAAACATAATATGCTTCCTCATTGGTTTCCTTTTGTTCCATATTCAACACATTATCCCGAGTATTTTCCACAAATTTTGCTTCCGTGGTCAACGGCTCCTGAACATCTGTCTTGGCAAACTGAATCCCCGTAATATTTGCCTGACGTTCTGTAGTCAGCATTACCACAGAAAAAGTCTCATCTTTTTTATCCCGCACATTATTCAAAATCTGCTCACTGCCAGCAGCCGTATAGGAATCCCCTTCTCTTCTTGCACGCTCCAACTGGATAAGATTATCCTGAAAAAGAACATTCATAATATAATATCCGTCCTGGCTGTAGCTTTTCTTTACCTCGCCTTGACTATTCTGGATACGTATTTCATACATAGCAAACTGAGTTTCATTCCCATTTTTTCGGATATCCTCTTCTTTTGCCAACCCATAAACCATGTCATTGTTAATAAAACCAAACAACCGGATTTTTGTTCCACTGTCACCACTTACTTTCTGTTGCTTTCCAGTTTCTAAATCTAACAATATAACTGCGTCTGCATTATATGGATCCATTCCCTCCATCCAGGCTGCATATCTACCATTTTCTGATACATAAAAACATTCTTTCTTCATTCCCTCCTGCAAAGCCTTGTAACTCTTGTCTTCCATTTGAAACTGATAAAGAGTATCTGAAAGGAGGAGGTAAAGTTTCCCATCTTTGCTCACATAAGCAAAATCCTGAATATCCTGTTTCAAAAATTCAAAAGATTTGGTGCTGGACAGGAAAAATTTTTCTTCAATTACATTCTGCTCTGCATTGTAGTGATAAACAGCGGTTCCAACCTCGCCTTCGTGGTCTCCCCTGTTCATATAACCATACAAGATAAAGTCCACATCTCCATTTTTGCTCACTCGAACAATTTTCACATCATGCTGGGCATTATCATTTCGTTCATCATTACTTCCTGTATCCCGAAAACTGAAAATTCGGATTAGTTTATTGTTTTTTACATTATAGGACCATAAGTCTCCCTGCTGGACAAAAGCCACAATATTTCCGCTGATGTCCGCCTTATACTGAATATTATTGTCTGTAACACCTAGATTCAACCTGCCACCAGCTACAATGGCCTGTTCCATGGTAAGAATCTGCTTCGCCGAGCGGTGAAAATCCAGAAGTCGCACACGTGTCTGATCATAACGCATCCGGAAGAACTCTTCTACCTGATAGCGTTCAATTTCCCCTTCCCCGTTTTCTGCTGTAATATAATAAGTAATGGACAAGCTTCCTGTGTTTTCATTAATATCTTTAATAGACGGAATGCCTGGTCTGCTGATTTCGGGTGCTAAATCGCCCCAGGATACCATGTTTAAACCTGCGTGAATATTCAAATCATAAAAACTATTGTTCCCAGGAGAATCGTCGGATTCCAGATAGGTACTCAAATCCCCCTTTTCATCCTGACTCACGGATTTTTGATAAAAATTATTTACAAAATCAATATATTTCTCTGTACTCAGTCCTGCTCTTTGAATAACCCTGGTATAATAATTCCAGCTCCCTGCATCTGTGTTTAAAGTAAACATCAAGGTATATTCCTGATTCATGAGAATGGACTTCTTCAAGGAGAACTCTGCAGTAAGGGTTCCATTTTCCTGTTCCTTAAATTTCTTAATTTTATTATTTTCAATTACCTTGCCGCCATCTGAAGATTTAATTTCATATACCAGACTCTCGATTTCTCTTCCATAAGGAGTAATGCTCACAGCCAGGGTTTTATCTGTTCCTATGGGCGTCAAAGTATCCCTCACATAATCTGTCTCCATATTCTTGGCATAACCATACATGCGGTTCACTTCTGTATCCCCCATAAGCATAGCCATACAGGGAACTTCCGGTGTCTGAAAGTCTGTTCTATTATCCGTATTTTCACTGTTCATAAGACAGCTAAAACCTACCACTCCTCCTACAAAAACCAGGAATAGTACTATTATTCTGCGTATTATCTTTTTCATCTACAACCTTCCTTATCTGTTCCAAAAAGCAGATTCTCAAGAGACGGCTGCACATGAAAAGCCTGTACACAGTCTTTCCATGCCTTTTGCTGTTGCAAATCCTGCTTTCCTCGAGGATTCTTCACAGCCCGAATAAGTAAATTCTTAGGCGTATGTTCCATATCAATAAACTTCAGAATCTGTGTATCATAACCAGCTGTAGTGAGCATCTGAGCCCGCAGTCCATCTGTGAGAATAGCAGCAAAACGTTCCTTTAAAATGCCATATTCCAAAACAGGCGCTAACATCTCATTCGTTACTTGTCTGTTCAGCTCGTGCTGACAGCATGGCACAGATAAAATCACAGATGCATTCCATTTCACTGCCTTTGCCAGAGCATAATCTGTAGCCGTGTCACAGGCATGAAGAATCACCACCATATCCACCTGGTCTGCACCTTCATAAGAAGCAATATCTCCCTGCAAAAACTGCAGCTTGTCATACCCATATTTCTCTGCCAGGCGGCTACAGTGTTCAATAACATCTGCTTTTAAATCCAGTCCTGTCACCTGAATATCATAATGATTCAAAACCTTTAAATAATAATACATGGCAAAGGTCAGATAAGATTTCCCACATCCAAAGTCAATAATACGTATCTCTCTTTCCTTGGGAAGTTTGGGTAGTATATCCTGAATAAACTCCAAGAAACGGTTAAGCTGCTTAAATTTATCGTATCTGGAATGTTTTACCTTGCCATCCGGACTCATAACTCCAAGATCAATCAACCAGGGAACTGGAACACCCTCCTGCAAAAGATAGCGCTTGGTACGGTTATGGGAAAGCATGGGAGTAAAATCTTCCCTGCTCTTTCCCTGAATATTCTGTACCTTGGTTTTTATGCTCATCCTGCCTTTTTTGCTCACCAGAACAGTTCCTCGAACCTTTGCACCCTCCAACTGAAGTTGGCGAAAATTTTCTTGCATTTCTGTGCAAAGATAAGAAATCAGTTCTGCCTTTTCGTAATTTTTGTGAATCTCTTTGGTTCCTTCTGTTCGAGTCACCTGATATAACATCTGCCCTTTCACCAGCACAGGACGCACCTGTAATTTTGATGCACCTTCTTTTTTTCTGGCATTGCTAATCAGAATCCGCCGAAGATTTTTATCTATATTTTTATCTAAAAACGCTTTTAATTCTGCCATATTTCTCCCTTGTATTCTATATTTCCCCTTTCTTTACGGGAAATCCCCGTAGTTCAGTTCTATTGTAAAAGTTTTGTTCCAAAACCGCAAGCCCTAAAAAAATCTTCTGCATCGGTTTCTCCTGCATCTTCTACAATGTAATTCCTGACAAAATAAAGTACTCACTAGTTCTCCTAGAAAATCCCAATCCATGGAATCCTTTCTTTTCTCAGATGATTGCATTTGCTTATTCTGTTCTATTTTTTCGCAAATTTTCCTGCATATCCGCTCAATCTCCTGCTTATCTGGATATTCATCATATATAAAGCTACCTTCATAATCCAGACGATCACAGACATCTTCTACATAGAACTGCACCATAGCTGCATTTGGGGGATAGTATGAATGCATCAAGATTTTATCCTCTGCCACTGGTGCTTCCTGGGCATAAAGCTGCCCTTTTCCAACTGTCTGATAAAAAGAACTACTTTCACCTACATATTCCATTTCCATGTGTTACCATTTCCTTTTCATCCAAAATCCTTGTTGCTAGCAGTATATGCTGCTGTTTGGAAATGGTTCAGAAGCAGCCATAATATTGCCTCAACATAGCAAAAGGGCATATCATTCTAACAGCTTAATTTGCCTGTGATATGCCCTGAGCTTTATAAAATTATTTATCTGAGCTCTCTTCCTTTAACTTCTTCACAGTCTCTTGGCATTTTATATCAAAAAGCAGTCACTACTGCACATATCATTTCAGTAGGACTGCTTTTCCTGTATTACAAATGCTTTTCTATTTTACTTTTCTTTTATTTCGCATCAGCTGCTGCCTGCAATTTCTGGATAAGTCCTTGAATTTCCTCTGTACTCATACCCATGAAACTTCTCATAGAACGTAAAGGTGCATTTTCCATCATCTTTAAAGACATTTCCGGTGTAATGGCCTCAGATGCTGCGTTACCTTCCTCTGCTTCCTGGGAGCCTCCCATGTGTTCCATAAGGCTGGCTGACATATCTTCTATGATCGGTTTTGTCTTTGAATTTTCCAGAAGCTCGCTAATGGTAGTGTTCATAGTCACTTGAATGGGCAACTCAGTGGTAGAAATCACTTTCACCGATTTCGTAAGGCGTATATCCTGTGAAGAAGCGGCTACAAGAATTTCATACTCTCCTGTTGCTGCATACCAGTCCTGAATCTGTGTGTTGTACCAAGCAAAACTTCTCTTATCCAACTCCATCTGTACCGTCTTTTCTTCCCCTGGCTGTAATTCCACTTTTACAAAATTCTTCAGCTCTTTCACCGGACGGCTAACTGCTCCTGTTTTATCAGACACATAAAGCTGAACAACTTCCTTTCCTGCTACAGCGCCTGTATTTTTCACTTTCAAAGAAACAGTTAAGGTATCGGTATCTCTGATTTCCTCTGCTGAAAGCTGCAAATCACTATATTCAAACGTGGTATAGCTCAATCCATATCCAAAAGGATAGCGAACTGCCATTTCCTTCGTATCATAATAACGATATCCCACAAAGACACCTTCCCGATATTCCACGGTTCTTCCGTCTCCTGGGAAAAACAGATAAGAAGGATTATCTGACAACTTATACGGAATCGTCTCCGCCAGCTTGCCGCATGGATTTGCTTTTCCAAACAGCAGGTCTACTTCTGCCTGTCCTACGGCTTCTCCACAGAGATATGCCTCCAGAATTCCTTTTACCTCATCTGCCCAAGGCATTTCTACCGGGGAGCCGTTGTGAAGTACCACAACAACATTCTTCTGAACCTCAGTAATTCGGGAAATCAAAGCATTTTGGCAATCCGGCATTCTCATATGGCTTCTATCATAACCCTCGGATTCAAAAGCATCTGGAAGTCCGGCAAAAATCACTGCCACATCTGCATCTTTCGCTGTCTGTACAGCTTCTGCAAGCAGGACTTCATCAATCTTATCTTCTTTTATATCATAACCTTGTGCATAGGTTACTTCCGCCACTTCTTTCACTGCTTCTAAAGCGCTGGTAACTTTAAAGGAATTAATATGAGAACTTCCACCACCCTGAAATCTTGGTTTATCTGCAAATTTGCCAATAAAAGCAATTTTCTGTCCTTGCGTTTTCAAAGGTAAAATCTCATCATTTTTCAGGAGTACCATAGATTCTGCTGCAATTTTTCCTGCCAGTTTGTGGTCTTTCTCCCTGTCAAACTTTCCTTCCTGACGGTTATCTACAAACTTAAACACAATATTTAAAATTCGTTCCACTGCAGTATCCAGAATCTGCTCATCCAGTGTTCCGTTTTTCACAGCTTCCACAATTTCCTTATCTGTATTTCCATTGCCTCCCGGCATTTCCAGCTCCAAACCTGCTTTTAAACCTTTTACTCTATCATTAACAGCGCCCCAGTCTGACATTACATAGCCCTCATAGCCCCATTCATCCCGAAGAATTTCTGTAAGTAATCTATGATTTTCAGAAGCAAATTCACCATTAATCTTATTATAAGAACACATTACTGTATCTGGCTTTGCGTCCTTGATAGCAGTTTCAAAGGCTCCAAGGTAAATTTCCCTAAATGTCCGTTCATCGATTTCAGAAGAGCAGGACATTCTTCGATATTCCTGATTATTAGCTGCAAAATGTTTAATAGAAGTTCCCACATTCTTGGACTGTACACCTTTGATATGAGCCGCTGCCATCTGGGATGCCAGATATGGATCCTCTGAAAAATATTCAAAGTTTCTTCCACACAGAGGGGAACGTTTAATATTTACGGCAGGTCCCAGAATCACGGACACGTCCTCTGCCTGACACTCATCCCCCAGTGTTTCACCCATTTTCTCTAAAAGAGCTCTGTCAAAAGAGCAGGCTGTAGCACAAGCCGTTGGGAAACAGACTGCTTTGATACTCTCATTTAATCCTAAGTGATCTGCCTCTGCTGCCTGTTTTCTCAGTCCGTGAGGTCCGTCGCTAACCATAACCTCTGGAATACCCAAACGTTCCACACCTTTTAAGTGCCAGAAATCCTTTCCAGAACACATGCCGGCTTTTTCTTCCAAAGTCATTTGTTTTACCAGTTCTTTTACGTTTCGTTTCATAATGTTTACTCCTTTATGTTAATGTTTTATTTTCCTCTCACATGCAAAACTACAATCTCACTATTACTTCCAATCCTCATAGGCATCTGAAAATACCCTGCACCAGAAGATACTACACTCTGGGTCTTGCCCTCTCTAAAATAACCATAAAACCCCTGTTTCCCATAAGCCAACTTTGTAAAAACATCCGCCGGAAAAAACTGTCCTTTATGAGTATGTCCACACAAAACTAACGCAACTTCCTGTTCTACTGCTTCTTTGATTCCTGTTGGATTATGATCCAATACAATTTCCGGCTTATACTCCTGTCTTCTCTGTAACAACTTATCCAACGCTTCTCTATCTGGATTCGTGGTACTATCATCTCTTCCAACTAACACAAAATCCTCTGTTTCTCTTCTCTCATCCACCAAAAATTCTATATGTGCTTTCTTAAAAAATTTTCTCATTTCTCCTGTTTCAGACTTTGGATCATGATTTCCCAAAACCGCATAAACATTTCCCTTGGGGGACAATTTTTGAAGTTCCGCTGCAATTTCTTCTTTTTTACAGTAGGCAAATGCCTCCACATCAAACAAATCCCCAGCTATGAAAACCATATCTGCCTGTACCTCATTTACTGTGGATATGATTTTTCGTAATTGTCTTACATCTACAAAAGTTCCCACATGAATATCGCTTAAAAGAACGATTCTCTTCTCTTTTTGAAAATGCTCCAGAGGAATGTCATATTCTTTCACATACAACTTTTTTGCATGGCAAAAACCATATCCGGTTATGAGAACTGCACAGATAACAGGAATCATATAAAAAGAATCTTTGTCAATCTGAAACAGCCAATCCGCCAAATCATATACCCATAAAAGCATTACCAGATACAGTAAAAAGCATAAAAAAACGCTGCAAAATTCATATAGATTTCTGGTTTTTTTCTTCTCCTTTTTACTATTAATATACAGAAACATATACCCCATAAACACGAACAGAACCGCAAAAATCCACCACTTGCACGGACAGGAAAAGAAACTCTCCAAAAGTCTCCCCATACGTTCAGACACATAACATACAGAAAACATAGAAAACAAGGCAAACAGCGCTGCAAACCCTTTTCCACGTACAAACTTCCCGAAAAATCTCATTTGTATATGCACTTCCTTTATATGAGCATCAATTTTTGAATATATTGCAAGTATAGCACTTTTAAAATCTCACAACAATAGAAAAATCTCTTCAGGGCATATAAAAAACTGCTACAGATAAGCACAATCTAAATTGATATCTGCTCTCTGTAACAGTTTTCATTATCTCTATACCGTCTCACATCACCCACTTATTCCTATCCTTCAACAGCTCCTGAGAAATTTGAGCTTCCTTCGTTGCTTCCTCTCTGTCGCCATGGTGTTCCGTCTTTTTTCCTCCAATTGCCCACAAGAAAATAAGATTCAGACAGTAGATTCCAAAAATCAGCCATGCAATCCAGTTATGCCTAAGTGGTTTCATAACTGGAACAAAAGAAACGCCAAGTAGATATATAACTGCTATTATTGCCAAAGAATAGCTGATAATTTTCCTCTTCCCATCCCTTTCACTCCAACTGTTCCTTTGTCACTTTCTCATAAGGCAGATACACATACTTCCCATTTTCAAAATCCATATTTTCCATTCCCTCTCCTGTTACTAATGCCTCTGCCAACTCTGCCATGGCTTGGGCCTGGCCTTCTTTGTCATTATATACGGTACCGGCAAGTCGCGAATCCTTCACTGCTTTCAGACCTACATCAGTTCCATCAATCCCAAAGAACAATGGAAGTGTAGATTCTGTATAATTTAGTTTTTCATAAGCATCCATTGCGCCTAAAGCCATCTCATCATTGTTTGCCAAAACCAGCTCTATCTTGGTCTGGTATTGACTAATCATTTGAGACATACGGTTTTCTGCCTGTGCTCGGTTCCAATTTGCCAGCCCATAGCTTAATTTCTCCAGCTCTACTCCTTGAGCTTTCAGGGCTTCCACAGCATTTTCTGTACGAATAATGGTGTCCTGATGTCCTGGCTCCCCTTCCAACACTACATACTGAATCTTTCCATCCTTATTCCTGTCAATCTGTGGATTTGCCTTAATAGCATCTGCAGCCAGTTCTCCCTGCATAGTTCCTGATTCTTCCGCTTTTGCCCCTACATAATACAATTGTTCCCATTGCTCCATATCTTGTGCCACTGGCTCCCTGTTAAAAAAAATAATGGGAATCTGATTCTCTCTTGCTAAATCAATAATTTCGGAAGGATCTGTACGATCTACAAGATTTACGCAAAGTACATTGCAACCTCCATCAATCATCTCTTTCACCTGATCATCCTGAGTTCTTTGGGAACCGCCGGCTCCTTGAATGGTCACACTAATTTTCCGCTCCTCTGACTCAATTTTCTGCATTTTCTCCTTAAAACAGTCCAGAAGCTCATTCAAGTAAATATCACTCTGATCATAATAGGAGACGCCTACATAAATAGTCTGGGTATAGTGAAAATCTGGCTTTCCACATCCACCACACCCCAGGATAACCATAGAAATAAACATTCCTGCTGCAATCCTTTTTACTTTTTTCATACTCTACCTCTTCTTTCTATTGACTCATGGTAAAAAGAAGTTCCTGATTTTCCTTGGAAAATAGATTATCCTGTCGAAGTACTGTATAAGAAACCGTATCTCCTTTCATTTTGTATAAGGAGCGCTTTATTTTCTTTGACATTTCTACGAGACTTTGATAACCCATATGAAACTCATCTGGAACTACCAAACAGACAGCAATACCTGTATCCAAATAATAAACTGCTTCTGTAGATTTTCCAATTCCATAAACCAAGGCCCCATGGAGATTGTTGGCTGCAGCAGCCTCTCCTGCCGAAACCAAACTGCTGTCATCCAGAGCAATGACAAAATCCACCTTTGGCTGCTGTTGTAAATCTTTGGAATCCTGCCAAATAATTTCTGCCCCCCTTCCCTCCAGAGCATTTGTAAAACCCAAAATACGTTCTGTAGTTGCCAGGGAACCCATGTTTTCTGCCGTAAAACCAAAGGTTTTCCCTTTGATATTTCCATTGTAATCTTTTAATAGCTCCTCTCCAAGTGCCATCCCCATGGCATAATGGTTTGGTTGTATAATAGGAAAAGAGGCTTCTTTCTCTGGAACACTGTGTTCTATGAGCATAACTGGAACTTTTTTTTCTATTTTTTCCAACATTTTCCCAGAATCTTTACCTAAAATAGGTTGAAGGATAATGCCATCCGCCCCTTTGGAAATCTCCTGTTCCATAAGATTTTTCTGCTCTTCAACAGTAAGTTCATCTCCTGTTCCCACCACAAACAATTCAACCCCTTGATCCTCTGCTGCCATTTTCAGACCATACTGAAAGGCTGTCCACTGATTGTCATCTGACTTTTGGACGATTACAGAAATACGTTCCAAATTTTCCCCGCTTCTCTCTCTAATCATGAAAAAAGCCATAATGATAACCATAATACCTAGAACAACTTCAATCAGTAGAAACACCTTTTTGCTATTTTTCATTGCACTCACCTTGTAATTCTTTCTTCTCCAGTTTTTTTCTGCTAAACAAATATCCTTTTTCCAAAATCTTTCGATTTTCTTCCGTGTATAAAATAGCCGGTATTTTAATAGAAACCTTAGTTCCCTCATCCGGTTCACTCTCTACTAGAATACCATAGTTCTTTCCAAACAAAATCTGAAGACGGTTATGAATATTAATTAGCCCTACACCTGAGCCATGTTTAGGGATTCGGTTACTGTCCGTAAGCAGCAAACTCACTTCTTCCTGAGACATACCAATTCCATTGTCTTCCACAAAAAGTATAAGCATATCCCCCTTTTTTTTCACACCAATCCTAATTTCCCCACAATCATCCATTGGGTCTACCCCATAGTTAATGGCATTTTCTAAAATTGGCTGTAGCGTCAGTTTCACAGCACAATATTTCTCCAATTCTGGCTCCACATCAAAGATAACCGAAAAAGCATCCTTATACCGAACCCTCTGAATATTCATATAACTCTGAGCATGCTGCAACTCATCTTTTACGCTGATAATGGTATGCCCCTTAGACAAACTAATACGGAAAAGCTTCGCAAGCTGTGAAATCATAAAAGCAGCCTCGTCGTTTCGCTCTCCTTCAATCATCCAGGTTATGGAATCCAAAGTATTATATAGAAAATGTGGATTAATCTGACTTTGCAAAGCATCTAGTTCACTCTTTCTCCGCTCATTTTGTTCCCACACAATTTCCTGCATCAGCTTCTCACTTTTCTCGTAAGAATTTTGAATGGAATATCCCAAATGCCTGATTTCCCAAGAACCGCCAATATAAATTTCCGGCTTTTTCCCTGCCTCATACTCCATAACCGAATGATTCAGCTTCCGTATAGGACGAGAAATTCGTTCTGTTACCACGCGGTTAATAATAGTAAGCATCATTGCCATTAGCAAAATTACCATGGCAATAAAATATCGCACGTTTACCATCTCATGAGTAAAAATAGAATATGGAATGACCCCTACCAGCTTCCACCCTGTATAACTGATGGTATTCACAATCACCTTTCTCTGTGTTCCTTCAAAGGTTTCGTCATAAACCCCGTCTTTATAAGAGGCAGCTTTTCCACTGTTTTCTCTGCAAATCCCATCGCTGATCTGAATCTGCCTTGGGTGATAAATAATCTCTCCGTCACTGCTACACAGATAATAATACTGTCCATTTCCTACTTTATTAATCTGATTCATCATCCTAGATATACTGGAAAAATCCATATCCACTAATAATACCCCTAGTCTGGAATCTCGATTTTCAGTAAGCTCTACCACACGGCTGGAAGAAATCACCCAATAATATCGAAAGGTACTGTCTTCAAAAAGATTTTGAATATGAGGAGTGGAAAAATGAATATTTTCCATCTCTTCCACAGCACTTTGATACCACTCCTGTCTGGTCACATCCGGATCCTCCTTTTGGGTGGCAACCGGCTCTGCTGCCATAAGGCTGCCATCACGGTTATAAATGGCAATGGTACGAAGCTTGTCCCGATTCGCCTCATAGAGAAGATTCATGCCTTTTTGAATTTCTTCTCTGGCATCATGAAAATCATTTTCCTTTACCACATTGTAGTAGATTGCATCAGAAATCTGTCTCATATTCACCAGGTAATCCTCCATACTTTCTCCAGTCTGCTCCATTAATTTTCTGGAGCTTTCAATAGTCTCTTGCCTGGATAAAGTAGAAAACCGCACATACATAAGGATTCCCATAAGCAACATGGTCACCAGTGAAATACAAGAAACCACCAGCATAAGAGTTGTCTGGATTCCCCCCGGCCTCAATTTTTTTAAGTACTTAGCTAATTTTTTCTTCACTGCTTTGCATACTCCGTTCTATATTTCGATGGCGATACCCCAAAACGCCGCTTAAACACATAACTAAAATAATTGGCGTCTGTATATCCCACCTGGCGAGCTATGATATAGCTCTTCTCCTTGGTTTCAACCAACATGCGAGAAGCCTTTTCCATACGGTAGTCTGTAAGATATCCAATAAAAGACGTCCCTTCTTCTTTTTTAAAAATCGTTGAAAAATAGGAATTGGAAACTCCTAACTCCTGACATACACGATCCAAAGAAAGATCCTCCTCATCATAATGATTCTTTACATACTCCTTTGCCTGTACAATAAAGGAATTGGTGGATTGATATCTAGCATGAATAATTTTTTCCTGAAACACAAGACTTATCTGCTTTAACCATTTTCCCAACATTTCCGGTTCCATTTCCATAAGTTTTCCATAAAGACTCCCTATATCTCCACAAAATTCTTCCACCGCAATATCCTGATTTGCACCAAAACGGTACAAAGCACTCACCAGTTCCATGACTGCCACATGATGCTGCTGCATAGATTTTTCCGGTGAAGAAAGTTTTTGCAAATATGCATCCGCTGCCTCTAAAATATCTTCCTGGGAGCTTAATCGAATCATCTTAAACAAATTAGACAGCTCTGCATCATTTGAAAAACCCTGTCTTGTAATCTCTTTTGGCGCAATCTCCTGCATGTTAATAGCTCTTGACGCTCCATACAACACCCGATAGGAAACCGCCTCTCTTGCCCCACTGTAAGATTCTGATAGTTCACTAATGTTTTCACACACTGGACCAATGCCAATGGTAACGACAGCTCCAATAATACGACTGGCATATTTGCAAAAACGGTCACATTCATCCGTAAGTTCTGACACCTCCTTACGATCTGCAAGCTGTGCCAAAAGCACCGTATTTCCAAGATAAGAAAAACTCTTGGCATGCCATTTTTCTTCTAACCGTTCCTCCGCTTGTTTCTGCACAGAAGTAATCAAAAGCTGAGGGCTCATATGATCCTCGTTCTGAGACAAAGAGGTATGAATCACCAAACAGCAGTAATATGGCCCTGTAAAAGAAATCTGATAGTCTGACAAATACTTGGGAATTTCTTCCTCACCAAGCTTTCCCTCAATCAGTGTGGAATAAAAATTCACCTGGAGGAGCGGCAGAGACTCCATATAATATTTCTGCAAAATCTCGGCATTTCGTTTTTCACTGATTTCCTGATCTAGTTTTGTCTTTAGTTTCTTAAAAATCTCTGTTAATTCCATAGCATTTAAAGGTTTCAAAATATATTCCTCTACCTCTAAATGAATCGCTTCTCTGGCATATTCAAACTCATCAAATCCTGTAAAAAATAAAATCTTAATATCTGGGTAGTCAGCTTTCATTCGTTTAGCCAACTCCATGCCATCCATATAAGGCATCTTAATATCCGTTATCACCACATCCGGTTGATATTCTTCCACCATTTCAAGAGCCTTTACCCCATTATTTGCATGTCCAATCACAGAAAAACCAATTTCTTCCCATGCAATTTTTTTCATAATAATCTGAATTACTTCTTCCTCATCATCCACCAAAAGCAATGTATACCTGTCCATATTTTCTCTCCATATCGTCTCTACATTTATCTAATCTGATTATAACAAGTGCACGAAAAAAAGTAAATGTACACATAAAAAGAGCTGCTATATGAAACACATATAGCAACTCTTATCAAATATTTCTTTTGTAAAATTATTTCTTCTGAACATATTTTAGACAGTCAAGTGTTACTGCTACCAGGATGATGATACCGGAGAATACGAACTGAAGGTTTGTATCGATACCAAGGATTGTAAGAGAGTATGTCAGTGCTGTGAAGATAAATACACCAACAACAACACCTGAAATCTTACCAATACCACCTGTGAAGGATACACCACCTACAACGCAGGCTGCGATGGCATCCATTTCCCATCCCTGTCCATAAGCTGCGGAACCAGAACCAACCATTCTGATACATTCCAGCCAGGAACCAAATCCGTAAAGGATACCAGCCATTACGAAAGCACCTACAGTTACACCAAATACAGAGATACCGGATACTGCTGCTGCTTCAGGATTTCCACCTACTGCATACAGGTTTTTACCAAATGTTGTTTTATTCCAGATAAACCATACAATTGCTACTGCTGCAACAGCCCAGATGATAATGGTTGGGAAGCCATTCACTTTTGGAATGATCATGTTTGGAATTGTAGATTCAATAGCACCGAAGGAAACACCCTTTGTCGCATAGGTAACAAGACCAAAGATAACCAGCATGTTTGCCATGGTTGAAATAAATGGATGCATTTTAAATTTCGCTGTAAAGAAACCTGCAATTGTTGTGAAGAATGTACACAGCACAATACAAACAACTAATGCTAAGATTACTCTTGCAACTACAGACATATTTGTAAAATCAAAGATATGTCCGAAAACACCACCGGTATTGATACCCTGATGCATGATAATCGTTGCTGCTGTCATACCCATACCAACCATACGGCCAATAGAAAGGTCTGTACCAGCAAGGAGGATCAGCGCTGCTACACCAAGTGCAAGGAACATTCTAGGTGATGCCTGCTGCAGGATATTTAAAACATTGTTGTAAGTCAAAAGCGGTGTATTTTTTACGATTGGAGTAATAATACACAGTGCGATGAAAATAATGATAATCGCAATATACAATCCATTCTGAAGGAAGAATGCTCTACGGTTAAAGGTATATTTGTAGTTTTCCCATTTCTGAGCTCTGGACTCCAGGAATGTAAACTTGGACAGACGGAGCAGGTCAATCAAATGGAATTTATGATTGTATGCAGCATGTCTGCGGTCTTTAATCTGCTGAAGGTCTTTTTCCAGCTCAATCTTTGCATTAGAAATTCTGTTTTTGTAAACATAGTTTTCATCTTTGATTTCCTGATGATCTGTCAGCTTGGAAAGAATATCTTTATGTTCTGCTTCCAGTTCTTTTAATCTCTTCTGATATCTTTCCTTTGCAGCTACTTTTTCCACCTGGCAGCTTGCTAATACAGGCTGATAGTATTCTTTATCAAAATGAGCATTCAGATAGCCCTCTGCATCTGCAATTAATTTGGAAATCTGATCTTTATTTTTTGCTTCAACTGCTTTTGCTTTCTCAAGCTCTGTTTTACACTTTGCAATCTCAGATTCTTTCTCACTCTTTGAGATACTACGGTCTCTTTTAAGACCATCTATTTTATTCTGAAGAGCAACTACTTTTTCTGTACCATCTGCTCTGAGGCCATCGATTTCTTTCTGAATCTTGCCCACATAATCATCAATAGGCTGACGCAGCTTTGCTTCCTGATCTGCAGTCAGAATCTTGCTATTTTCATTTGCCATATCTATTACACTCCCTCATTATAGGTATTTTGCACTGAGTCTTAACAGTTCTTCCTGATTGGTTTCTTTGGTATTTACAATACCGGAAAGCCGTCCATTGGACATAACACCGATACGATTGGTGATACCTAAAATCTCTGGCATTTCAGAGGAAACAACAATAATGGTTTTTCCTTCTTTTGCCATCTTGATAATTAATTCATAGATTTCATATTTTGCACCAACGTCAATACCTCTGGTAGGTTCATCCATCATAAACACTTTCGGATTTCTCTCTAGCCACTTACCAAAAATAACCTTCTGCTGATTTCCACCGGAGAGGCTGGTAATCATATCGTCTGGTCCCATACATTTGGTATGCATGACTTTAATTTCATTGTTGGTAGCTTTTACCATTTTAGAATCAGAAAGTGCAATTCCGGACTTATACTGATTTAAGTTTGCAATGGTGGTATTAAAGGTAAGGTCACTCTTCAAGAAGAGTCCATTTGCCTTTCTCTCCTCTGTAATCATGGCAAAGCCATGCTCCATAGCTTCTTTTGCACTATTGAAGTTCATAAGGCGGTTATTAAAGTACACACGTCCTGCTGCCCTGGTTCTTACACCAAAAATGGTCTCCAGAAGTTCTGTACGTCCTGCACCTACCAATCCATACAGTCCGAAAATCTCTCCCTCTCTTACATCAAACGATACATCACTTAAATGAGGTTCAAATTTTGTGGAAAGATTCTGAACAGACAAAATAACATCCTTTGGTGTATTGTCCACTGGCGGGAATCTGTTTTCCAAAGAACGTCCAACCATAGCTGCAATCAGTTCATTCATGTTGGTATCTTTAGAACTTTTCGTCATAACCAGATTACCATCACGAAGTACAGAAATCTCATCACAGATTTCAAAAATTTCATCCATTTTATGAGAAATGTAAATCAGAGAAATACCCTGGTCTTTTAACATTCTCATCATCTCAAACAACTTCTCTACTTCTTGAATATTCAGAGAAGAGGTTGGCTCATCCAAAACAATAACTTTGGAATTATAAGAAATTGCTTTTGCAATTTCACACATCTGACGCTGAGAAACAGACATATTTCTCATAGGCTGGGTCAAGTTTACTGTCATACCTAATTTACGGAAAAGCTCGGAAGCTTCTCTCTTCATTCTGCCTTCATCAATTACCCCCATAGAATTGCGTGGGTAACGTCCTAAAAACAGGTTGTCAATTACGTTTCTTTCCAGACACTGATTCAGCTCCTGATGCACCATTGCGATACCGTTTTCAAGAGCATCCTTAGGTCCGGAAAAACTTACCTCTTTTCCGTCAAGGAAAATTTTTCCGTCATCCTTCTGATAAGTACCAAAAAGACATTTCATCATCGTTGACTTACCGGCGCCGTTTTCACCCATCAGACCCATAACTGTTCCCCTCTTCACATCAAGATTGATGTGATCCAGAACACGGTTTCGTCCAAAGGATTTACTCATATCGCGTATCGATAAGACGATATCCTCTTTCTTATCTGCCATATTTTTTACTCCTGTATCTTACTATTTTGAATATCCTTAATCGGTTGTAGGGAGAATTTCTTCTCCCTACAGAACCTCTTTCATGTGATTTGAAATAGACTTACTGATTCAATAAAGCAGTGTAAGAAGCTGCATTATCTGTTTTAACCATGTTGATAGCAAATGCATCATACTGACCTGGGTTTCCAAGACGGTTTGTAATGTTGGACTCTGTCTGTCCATCACCACCGATATATTCAACATCCAGATTCAGAAGGTCATCATAGTTCTGAAGCAGTGGCTGATATGTAGAGCTTAAGAAGTTATCAGAAGCATTGTAAATGTTCAGCCATACTTTCTTTTTCGGAGATTTACTTTCATCTAACTGATTGGATACTGCTTCAAATGTCTTAGTAGAATCTGTGAAATCTTTATAGTTATCTTCTGTTACCGCTACGTTTAATGCATAGTAAGAACGTTCTTCTTCACTATATCTGTATTCATTTTCACTCAAAACGTTTCCAGCTTCATCTGCTGTACCAATACCTGTATCAATATCAACACCATCTAATGCATTACGCAGTACACGAAGTGTCAGATAAGCCTGAACGTCTGCATGCTGGCTGATAGTTCCACCGTAACCTTCTGCAATAGCTGCTACAGCGTCGCTGTTAGCATCGTATCCGAATG
>CAJKMA010000006.1 GCA_905200905.1 uncultured Bacillota bacterium | reverse complement strand
TTCCTTACTGGCTGTAAGGGATATTAACCATAAATATATTGTAGTAGAAAGGATAATGTAAATTAATGAGTAAATTTTCCATTTCAAATTTGGATTTATATTATGATAATGGTGCGTTTAAGGCACTGAAAAATATTAATTTGGAAATTCCGGCAAATGAAATTACTGCTTTTATCGGACCTTCCGGATGTGGAAAATCCACATTGCTAAAATCACTGAATCGTATGAATGACCTGGTAGAAGGATGTAAAATTACAGGAAAGGTACTTTTGGACGGAGAGGATATCTACGGAGATATGAACATTAACCTTCTTCGTAAGAGAGTTGGAATGGTATTTCAGAAACCAAATCCATTTCCAATGAGTATTTATGATAACATTGCTTATGGTCCGAGAACCCACGGAATCCGTTCTAAGGTAAAATTAGATGATATTGTAGAACGTTCTCTTAGAAATGCAGCTATTTGGGATGAAGTAAAGGATCGTCTGAAGTTAAGCGCTCTTGGTATGTCCGGTGGACAGCAGCAGCGTCTTTGTATTGCAAGAGCATTGGCAGTAGAGCCGGAGGTACTTCTTATGGACGAGCCTACTTCTGCCTTGGATCCTATTTCTACTTCTAAGATTGAAGATTTGGCAGAAGAACTTAAGAAGGATTATACTATCGTCATGGTAACTCATAATATGCAGCAGGCGGCCAGAATATCAGATAAAACAGCCTTTTTCCTTTTAGGAGAGGTTATTGAGTATGGAGAGACAGAGCAGATTTTCTCTATGCCGAAAAATAAGAAAACAGAGGATTACATTACAGGGAGGTTTGGCTGATGAGAATGCATTTTGACCAGCAGCTTGAGGAGTTGAATCTGGAGTTGATTAAAATGGGAGCCTTATGTGAGCGTGCTATCCGAAGAGCTGCAGATCAACTTTTAAATGAAAAGGAAAATGAAGTACAGGCAGTAGAACGCATAGAGGATGAAATTAATCATAAAGAGCGAGATATTGAAAACCTTTGCATGAAACTGCTTTTGCAACAGCAGCCAGTGGCAAGAGATTTGAGAATGATTTCTTCGGCCTTGAAAATGATTTCTGATATGGAGCGTATTGGAGATCAGGCTCAGGATATTGCAGATATATCTAGGTTTGTAAAGGTTCAGGAAATTGCTCATAAGATGAATATCGGGAAGATGGCAGAAGCTACGATTAAAATGGTAACAGAAAGTATTGATTCTTTTGTAAAAAAGGATTTAGATTCTGCGGCAGCAGTGGTAAAATATGATAATGTAGTAGATGATTTATTCCTTAAAGTGAAAACAGAGCTGCCTAAATTATTGCAGCAGGATCCACAGAATGCGGAATATTATATTGACCTGATTATGGTTGCCAAGTATTTTGAGCGCATTGGAGACCATGCGGAAAATATTGCCCAGTGGGTGGAGTACTCCATCACAGGCACCCATAATGAGTGAAGCTAGGGGTAGGTAGATGATTTATTTAGTAGAAGATGATGAGAGTATACGGGAACTGGTAGTGTATACCTTGAATAGTCAGGGCATGGAGGCAGAAGGTTTTGAAGTGCCTTCTGCATTTTGGAAAGCAGTGGATAAGCGGGTGCCGGATTTAGTACTTTTGGATATTATGCTTCCGGAAGAGGACGGATTAGAAATTTTGAAAAAACTCAGGAAAAGAAGTGATACCAGGCAGCTTCCCATTGCCATGCTTACTGCAAAAGGCAGTGAATATGACACGGTAAAAGGTTTGGATAGCGGTGCAGATGACTATATTCCAAAGCCTTTCCGCATGATGGAGCTGGTATCCAGAGTGAAAGCGTTACTTCGCAGAGCCGGACATACGGAAGAAGTAGAGCAGGATTATGTACTGGGCTGTCTTACGGTTTCCAGACAGAAACATCAGGTAAAAGTGGACGGAGAAGAAATCATTCTTACCTTAAAAGAATTTGAAATGCTGCTTCTTTTAATTTCCAATCCTGAGATTGTATTTACCAGAGCACAGCTTTTGGATAAAATCTGGGGCTATCAGTTTGATGGGGAAAGTCGGACTGTGGATGTGCATATCAGGACTTTGAGACAAAAGTTGGGAAAGGCAGGACAATTTGTTGAGACAGTTCGAGGCATGGGATACAAGATTGGAGGGACCTCATGACAAAACGAATTTTAAAATCCATTCTTCTGGTGTGTGTCATTGTACTTACCGTAAGTTCAGCGCTGACCATGGGAATTTTGTATAATTATTTTGGAAAACAGCTAGTAAAGGAGTTGAGAAAAGAAGCATCCTATCTAGCAATTTCTGTGGAGAAAGAAGGCATGGAGGCTTTTGACTCTCTTCCCCGTGAGGCTGAGCGTGTGACTTATATTGATCAGGAGGGAAAGGTTCTCTTTGATAGTGAGGCAGATGAAGATACTATGGAGAATCACAGCCAAAGAGAAGAAATTAAAGAAGCAGCAGCCAAGGGATATGGAACAGCCGTGAGAAAGTCGGATACCCTTTCTAAAAAAACGTTGTATTATGCCTTGCGTCTGGAAGATAACAGTATCCTGAGAGTTTCCAGTGAACAGTACAATGTTCCTGGAATTATAGGAGGCATGATTCAGCCTATTTTAATTATGTTGGTGTTTATGGTGATTCTTTCTTATTTCATTGCATCCAGATTATCAGGGAATATTGTAAATCCCATTAATGCTTTGGATTTGGAACATCCAGAAGAGAACCAGACCTATGATGAGATTGCCCCTTTATTAAGTAAGATTAACCGGCAGCAGAAGTCCCTGCAGCATGAGATTTCAGAGGCAAAGCGTCAGCAAGAGGAATTCTCTATTATTACAGAAAACATGGAGGAAGGATTTGTGGTAATTGATAACCATACAGAAATTCTTTCCCATAATACCAGCGCCCTGCAGCTTCTAGGGGCCAAGCCTGAAAAAGAGAGAAGGAGTGTGCTGGCTTTAAATCGGAGTGAAGACTTCCAAAATACAGTGGAGCGTGTATTAAAAGGTCAGCATGTAGTTTCCAACATGGAGTTGGCAGGAAGTAGTTGTCAGGTAACTGCTAATCCTGTTTATAATGAAAACCAGGTAACAGGAGCTGTACTTTTAATCCAGGATGTGACAGAGCGTATGCGTGGTGAGCAAATGCGAAGAGAGTTTACAGCAAATGTATCTCATGAGCTGAAAACACCTTTGACTTCTATTTCTGGATTTGCAGAGATTATTCAGGACGGCTATGTGAAGCCTGAGGATACTAAAAAATTTGCAGGACGTATTTTTAAAGAGGCCCAAAGACTCATTACTCTGGTAAATGATGTGATTAAAATTTCCCAATTAGATGAGGGAAAAATAGTTTTTGAAAAAGAAACTGTGGATTTATATGAAGAAACCAGAGAAATATTTAAACATTTGGAACAAAAGGCAGAGGAAGCAGGAGTACACCTGTATCTCTATGGTTCGCATAGAAAGGTAACTACAGTAAAAACCATTTTGGAGGAAATTCTGTTTAATCTCTGTGATAATGGGGTGAAGTATAACAAGCCAGGAGGAAGCCTGACTGTGACCATTCAAGGAGAGGAGAAGCGTCCTCAGATTCTAGTGGAAGATACAGGAATCGGTATTGCACTAGAAGATAAAAACCGCATTTTTGAGCGCTTTTATAGAGTAGATAAAAGTCATTCCAAGGCTATTGGTGGTACAGGTCTAGGACTATCTATTGTAAAACATGGAAGCATGTTTTTAGGCGCAGAAGTAAAAGTGGAAAGTACAGTGGGCGAGGGAAGCAGATTTATTCTTACTTTGCCGGAAGAAACAGAATAGAAGAAATGAGATGACAAGAAGACTGCAGATGGATGAGGAAAATCCGATTGCAGTCTTTTTGCGTAATGATAAGGTTTTGACAGAAAAACTTCCATGGGTTATACTTCTTAAGAAGATATTGGAAAGGCAGGAAATCTCATGAGATTAAGAAATATACCGGGAGCAAAGGATGCCATTGCTTCCAGCAAATATGTGGTGCAGGAGCCGGAAAAACAAAAGGGTACATGGAATAAAGTGTTTGGAAATCAAAATCCAGTGCATATAGAAGTTGGAATGGGAAAAGGCCGTTTCATTATGGATATGGCAGAAAAACATCCGGAAATCAATTATGTGGGAATTGAAATGTATGACAGCGTTCTTCTGAGAGCTTTGCAGAAAATGGAGGAACGGGAGTTGGCAGGAACTCTGCCGGAAAATTTGGTTTTTCTTCGTATGGATGCAAGAACCCTTCCTCTTGTATTTGAAAAAGGAGAGGTGGGAAAAATCTATCTAAACTTTTCAGATCCATGGCCAAAGGAACGTCATGCAAAGCGTAGACTTACATCCAGACAATTCTTGGAACGTTATAACCAGATTCTGGCGGCAGACGGAGTCGTGGAGTTTAAGACGGATAACAAGGGACTGTTTGAATTTTCTCTGGAAGAAGTGGAAGAAGCAGGATGGAAGTTACTGGGGCACACTTTTGATTTACACCAGGACAATGAAATGAATGAGGGAAATGTGATGACCGAATATGAGGAAAAATTTTCCTCTATGGGGAATCCCATTTATAAGCTGATTGCAGGCAGATAAAAGTTTTTTGCATAAGATATGGTAAACAGGTGGAGCGTGAGGGAAAATGAAGAAAAAAAACAGCCTGGAGACCTCGATTATGCAATGGGCATACCAAAATCGTAAAACGAAAACAAAAACTTCAGAAGTGTTGAAATCTATAGAAGAAGTAGAAAAAACCTTGGAAGATGTGAAGATTAAAAAGAAGAAATAGACGTTGTTATGCATTAGACAGCATTTAGGAATATTTATACAGTTTTGGTGAGTTTGCCGAGTACGCTTTGCGACTACAGGTTTAAAATGAACCCAGGCTAAGCCAGAACAGTATAAATATTCTCAATATGCTATTCGCACGGTAGTCCTATATTCTAAAATGTTTCTAAATAAATACAAAAGAAAAAAGAAAAAAACCTTGCATTTTGTAAATCTATCGGTTATAATATTTCTTGCACTAAGGAAATACAATTTTATAAATAAGCGCCTTTAGCTCAGTTGGTAGAGCAGTAGACTCTTAATCTATTTGTCCAGGGTTCGAGTCCCTGAAGGCGCATTGAAAAGCACTGTTTTTGCAGACTTCATTGCTGCGGGGACGGTGTTTTTTGTTTCTTAAATAAAAAACATTTCTGGGAATATCCGTATACAGCCGGGGTATTTTCCAGAAATGTTTTGATTGTTTTTCAAATAGTTGTATTTACTGCATCATTCCAGCAAGCACCTGATTTACCAGTTTACCATCGGCAATGCCTTTCACCTTTGGCATGAGGTTTTTCATAATTTTTCCCTTATCTTTTCCGGTTGGGGCATCGATTCCAAGTTCTGCCAAGACGCCTTGGATGACTTCTTTGATTTCTTCTTCTCCCAGCATTTTAGGTGCAAATTCTTCATATACAGAAATGCGATTTTTGCATTCATTTACCAGATCTTCTCTGTCAGCAGGTGTCATTTCTAAGGTTTCTTTTGTCTGTTTGATTTCCTTTAAAACAACTTCATTCTCTTCTGCTTCTGTAAGGTCTTCCCGTTTGTCAATTGCCTTGTTTTTCAGGGCAGACAAAAGCATGGAAAGAGATTCTTTTCGTTCTTTATTTCCGGCTTTCATGGCCTCTACCATAGCTTTTCTCACTTCATCAATTTTGCTCATTTTGAAACATCTCCTTTTCATAAAATAAATGTTGCCTGCATGCAATTACATGTTTCAGTATAGCATGATTTTGGGTGTAGTCAATGAATACGTAGTAGATTCCAATTATAATGAGCTGCCATGGAACGGATGATTACAGTGACTGCCATTCCAAGCAGCATGGCGGTCATATTTGTCATGCTGGTTCTTCTACAGAGAACAAAGACAATTCCACCCACAATGGAGGCACAGGCATAGATCTGTTTTACCAGAATATAAGGGGTTTCTCTTGCCATAATGTCTCGTAGAATACCACCGCCAACACCAGTCAGAACACCGATGAAGACAAAGAAAAACATATTTTCTCGGACAAATTTGGAAGCTGTCTGAACACCAAGTACAGTGAAAATACCTAGACCGACTGTATCACACCAGAGCATGATTTTGTCGTAGTATTTACATTTGATTTTGGAGTGAATGATGTCAGGATTGATATATACAATAAAAAATAGCAGCGTGGAGGTTGCCACTGCAAACAGGATATAAACCGGTTTTGCAAAAGCAGTAGGAGGAGCTAACCCTAGGATAATATCACGCATAATACCTCCGCCCACCGCAGTAGTGGCGCCTAAGATATTTACTCCAAAGATATCCATTTTTTTTTCAATAGCTACCATGGCGCCAGAAGAAGCAAAGGCAATGGTTCCAATAATTTCAAGGACAAAAATAAAGGTTTCCATGTTGTAAAATACTCCTCATTTCTTTTAAAATTCATATATGTAGACAAAATTCAGACTACATATTTCTATTATAAAATATAAAAGTAGAAATTGTAAAGAAATCCAGGTTAAATTCTTGACTTTTCTATGCTTCTTTGATACATTAAAGGAGTGTAGTTCAAAGGTTTAAAGTCAAAAAAGGGAGGACGATTATGAATAAACATAAAAATGGGAGTTTTACCAGCTCTTTAGGATTCGTACTAGCCTGTGTGGGTTCTGCGGTAGGTCTGGGAAATATCTGGATGTTTCCTTACCGCTTAGGTGAATACGGAGGCGCTGCATTTTTAATTCCATATATTTTCTTTATTGCATTATTTGGATTTGTAGGATTATCAGCAGAATTTGCCATTGGGCGTAGAGTGGGAACTGGAACTCTTGGCTCCTATGAGCATTGCTGGGAATCCAGAAAAATGGGAACTGCAGGAAAAATTTTAGGATGGATTCCACTTCTTGGTTCTTTGGGAATTGCTATAGGTTATTCTATTATTATTGGCTGGGTGGTCCGTTTTTTAATTGGTTCTGTAACTAATACAGTATTGGAACAGGATTCTGCTCAGTATTTTGGCGAAGTAACAAAATGGATGGGAAATGTACCTTTCCATGTTATTGTAATTGCCATAACTGTATTGGTACTTTTGCTGGGGGCAGCTACACAGATTGAAAAGGCAAATAAGATTTTAATGCCGCTATTTTTCGTGTTGTTTGCGGTTTTAGCAGTACGGGTTGCATTTTTACCAGGAGCTTCAGAGGGATATAAATTTCTGTTTGTACCAAAATGGGAAGCACTGGCAAATGTGGACACTTGGGTTATGGCTATGGGACAGGCATTTTTCTCTATGTCTATTACAGGTTCTGGGATGATTGTGTATGGTTCTTATTTGAGCAAAAAAGAAGATATTCCAAAAGCATCTATGCAAACAGCTGTATTTGATACCATTGCAGCAATGCTTTCTGCTCTGGCTATTATGCCTGCAGTATTTGCTTTTAAAATTGAACCAACAGCAGGTCCTTCCCTAATGTTTATTACCATTCCAAACATCTTTAAACAAATGCCTTTTGGAAGAATATTTGCAGTGATTTTCTTCTTATCAGTATGCTTTGCAGGAATCACATCTTTGATTAATATGTTTGAAGCAGTAATTGAAAGCTGGCAGCATAAATTTAAATTAAAAAGAAATCACGCTGTGCTGCTTTGCGGAGGTATTACACTTCTGGTTGGATTGTTCCTGGAAGAGGAAGCGAGAGTGGGGTCCTGGATGGATTTCATAACGATTATTGTAGTTCCATTTGGAGCAGTTTTAGGGGCAATTTCCACTTACTATATTCTTGGATTTGATAAGATTAGAGAAGAATTGGAAGAGGGAAGAGAAAAAGCATTGCCGAAACTATTTAAGCCGGCGGCAAAATATATTTATGTACCACTTTCTATTATTGTATTTATTCTGGGATTGATCTATAAAGGAATTGGATGATAAAAAAGAGAAGCAATTGCATCATTCATAGTATGTCGAGAATACTGTATTGATGTAATTGCTTCTTATTTTTTTTATTAGAGTCTGATTATGGTTGGGCCTGATTTCTTTTTCCAAAGGTAAAAACAGGGGGAAGTCCCAGATTTTTTGGTGGTTTTGGCAAAGATACAGGAATAGAGGAAATCCATGTCACAAAGCGGTTTGGAAGCTCTGAGGCAAGGGCAAAGGAAAGCAGTACGCAGAACAAAAGAAGCGCCAATGTTTCCAGTGGTGTATTTATCTGTTTTAGTAGGGGCGTTGCTTTTAACACGCTATAGATTAAGCCATGAAACAGATAAATAGGCATGGTGCGTAAACCTAAAACAGAGAAGAAATGTTTCTTTTTTGGGATAACGGCACACAATGTAAAAACAAGTAGAAAAGAAATTCCATAGCATCCAAGACGTACAAGCATTCCTATACCTGGGGTCATACCCATGTCTTCGTAGGAGTAACGTCCATAGAAAATCCATGGAGTCAACTGGATGCTACCTGCAAAAACACCTCCAAAAAACAGCAGGAGTACACAGGCAAGGGAACTAGCTAAAAATTTCCATTTTTTTCTTACTGTTTCAAACCAGGATTCCTGGAAATAGTAACCAGCAAGGAAAAATGGATAGAAAAATAAGGTTCTTGGAATACTGAAAAAATTTCCAAGCTGTGAAAATCCAATGAGTAGACCTGCTGTTATAGAAACAAAGATGCTTCCAGGGATTTTCTTAATGTATGGTGTGGCAATACGCCAGAAAAATAAGGCCATAAGATACCACAAGGAAAACTTTGGGCGGTTGAGATACAGTCCAGTATCCTTGTGAATCACAAATACATACAAGAGATAATAAAGCATTTCATACACCAAATAAGGAATGACCAGCTTTTGAATGAGTTTTTCAAAAGTCATGGTTTTTTTAGAAAAATACCCTGAGATAAAAATAAAAGCAGGCATATGAAAAGAAAAAATAATCCATTTCAGTATCATGAGAAATGGAGTGTTACTATAACAAGGTTCGATAAAATGTCCTATGACTACCAGAATAATGAGCAGAGCCTTGTAATTATCTAAAAAATAATTTCTTGATTTCGTTGACATAATCTTCACTTTCATATTATTATGATAGTTAATAAATGAGAAATAAATTGTTCATATTTTGCACGGAAGTTATCATACAATGATTTCTTGAGAATTGCAAATAGAAAAAATAAGAGCAAATACGTACATTTTCGTAGATATATACAAGAAAGGATTTGGATTATGAGTGATCACCGCAGAAGCAGGCAAAGGCAAAGAGAAGAGGAAGAAGCAAGAATGCGAGAAATAGAGAGGCGTAGAAGGATTGCAAGACAGCGCAAACGCCGCCGACAGATTATGAGGAGAAGAATGATATTAGCCGGTATAGCTCTGGTGCTTCTTCTCATTGGAATTATCGCAGGAATCGTGGTAATAAAAGGAAAACTGGAAGAAAAGAAAGCTCAGGAGGCTAAGGAGAAGAAGCAACAAGAAGAAGAAGCAGCCCGATTAGAGGAAGAAAACAATACGCTTCACATGGTAGCTGTTGGAGATAATATGATTCATGATGCTATTATTAAGGCAGGGAAATCCCAGGATTGGAAGTTTGACTTTTTGTATGAAAATATAAAGGAAGATATTGAAGGAGCAGATTTAGCTTCCGTAAATCAAGAAACTCCTTTTGTGAAAAGTCATAGTGAGGCAGCAGGCTATCCAGACTTTGCCACACCAACAGAAGTAGGAGATGCGCTGGCAGGAGCAGGTTTTGATATTGTAACCCATGCTACAGAGCATACCTTTGACCAAGAGGCAGATGGGGTTATTAACTCCGTATCTTTCTGGAAGAAAAATTATCCAGAGGTGACCCGACTGGGAATTCACAGTGATGAGAATGAGAAAAATTATGAACTTTTGGAAGTGAAAAATTTTAAAATTGCGCTGTTGAATTATAGTACTATGTTAAGTGAAAATCATAAAATTGAGAAAGATGAAGCATATATGATCGACCTTTATTCAGAAAAAACAGTAGAGGAAGATTTAAAGGCAGCTAAGAAAGAAGCAGACTTGACGATTGTTTATCTTCATGGAGGAAAAGCAGATTCTACAGAACCAGATGAAAAGCTAAAGGACAAGGTAGATTATCTGGCAGAACAGGGAGTAGATGTGATTCTTTGCTCACATCCTCACGTTTTGAAAGGTTATGAACTTATAGAGCGGGAGGATAGGGGAGAGACATTGGTATATTATTCTCTTGGAAATTTTGTCAGTGGACAGACAGAGTTGAAAAATCTTTTAGGTGGTATGGCAGATTTTACGATTAAGAAGAATGCAGACAGTGGAAAAATCAGTATTGAGGAATATTCGCTGGTGCCTCTGGTTATGCATTACAATTCTGATTTTTCAGAGGCTGGAATTTATAAGTTGTCTGATTATACAGAGGAACTGGCAAAAGAGCATGGAAGTAATCAGCAGGATGCTTCAGATTTGGAAGGAGATGAGAATGACCAGGATGGTTTGAGTACTCCAGATGATGAAAGCGGAGACGAGGAAGATACAGGATTTACACTACGGGCTTTAGAAAAGGCTGCAGATGCAGTAGGTGAGCTAAAAAATGGAGAGAGTTTGGATGAAGATTCAGAAGAGGATATCAGACAGTAATCCAATAGGGCAGGGCGCCGCACTTATTTGTGGGCGCTCTGTTTTTCTACGTAGCAGTCTGGTGAATAGGGAAAGATTTCTTTGTAAGAGTCTGATTGTGCATGGGTTTCAGGTGGTGTGGGAATCAATCCTGTGACTTCTGTGGTGGCACATCCTTCCAAATCGTGAATAGAAGTTGCGTCTACCCGATATGGGTCCTTAGAATTCATATTTTTTTCTTTCATATGAGACCTCCTATAAAATATTATAATAGGAGTAGGATTGTCTGGAATCACAGAAAATATACCCAAGTCAAATATATTGACAAAAAGCAAGTAGATTTGTATTCTGTAGAAGATAGAGAGAAACGAGGTGGGAAAATGAAAAAAACAGAAATAAAGACCAATGCTATGAGAATTTTAGAGAGAAATAAAGTTCCCTATGAGGCAATTCAATATGAGTGTGACGAATTTATTGACGGCCTGCACACGGCACAGATTACAGGAGCGCCAGTGGAACAGTCTTTTAAAACCTTAGTTGTTCAAGGTAAGAGTAAAGAATATTATGTATTGGTGATTCCTATTGCAGAAGAAATTAATTTGAAAACAGCGGCAAAAGCAGTAGGTGAGAAATCTGTGGAGATGATTCATGTAAAGGATATTAATAAGGTGACAGGATATGTAAGAGGCGGTTGTAGCCCTTTAGGAATGAAAAAACTTTATCCAACAGTAATCCATGAAAGTGCACTCAATTTTTCGGAGATTTATATAAGTGGGGGGAAAATTGGAATCACTTTGAAAGTGAATCCAGAGAAATTAGCGGAAGTAGTGAAGGGAGAATTCCATAATATTATTGCCTGAAATAAAAAAGAGAATATTTATACAGTCTATGTTGGAACTGTATAAATATTCTTAAGTATAAAATTTTTTAGAGTATTCTAGATGGAGAAGGCTTCACGAACAACATCTGCTAGGAGCTTCTGTCCGGCAGAGGTAAGATGAATGCCGTCCGTGGTGATGGTATCATATCCCAACTCTTGGATTTTCTGGGTGAGAGGTTCCTGCAGGGGGATAAAATATGCGCCGTAGTTTCTAGCAAGTTTGCGGATGTTCTTGGACATTTTTTTCTGCCATGGAACCCAGTCCGCAAAGGTATCGCCTTTTGGGAAAATAAATGGTTCCAGAGTAATAACCTTTGCATTGCTTTCTCTGGAAAGATCAAATAGCATTTCGTGATAAGCGCGGATGCTGTCTTCTAACATATAGAGCTTTTCCTGTTCGGAGACTTCAGCTGATACAATCAGTCCAATATCATTGATTCCTACTAGAATGCTCACATAATCTGGATGCAGGGCAATACAATGAGAATGAAGCGATTGTGCCACCTGTTGGGTGATTTGTCCATCTATGCCCTGATTGATAATGTGCCAGTTTCCTTTTTCGCAATTTAAATTCTGAGAAAATATATTTACATAACCATACCCCAATTGATTGGGAGAGTTCTTTCTGTCTGCGTCTGTAATGCTGTCGCCTAAAAATACAATGAGTCCCATAATCTATACTCCTTAATCCATACGGTGTATTCCGATTCTATTAATTATTTTAACTGAAAATTAGCAGTAATGCAAACAGTAATTTTGTATAGTATACCCAAATCGCATTTTTTCATGGAAATTCCCTTTACAAAGGTGGTGGGAACAGGTATAATCAAGGCATCTTAAACAATTCGTTATGATTCATTTAGACCATTCGGTCACATTATCCAGTTTTTAGAAAAAAGAGAAGAAAGAGGTGGTTGTTTGTCTGTAGGGCTATGGCTGGTTCTGGCTGTTTCAGGAACTGCTGTTTGTATGGATTTTTTAATGGAAAAAGTAGTGAATAGCTTTATTTGTATTGGGCTTGCATTAGGACTTTCTTATCAGATACAGGTAGGAAGGCTTTCCGGGGTAGTAGTTTATGTGTTTGGGATTATTTTTCCATTTTTTCTATTGCTGCCGTTATTTGCATTTCGGATGTTAGGTGCTGGTGACATTAAGCTGTTTTGTGTACTTGGCGGAATTCTTGGCTGGACAGCAATTTTAAAACTTATAGTCTGCTCCTTTTTTCTTGGAGCTATTTTATCTGTGGCATTTCTTATTTCTTGTGGAAATCTAAAGGAAAGAGGATTCTATTTTTTTCATTATGTTTGTGAATATGTAAAAACAGGAAAGCAAAGGCCCTATATGAAAAAGGGGAAGAGAGCTGAAAATTTTCATTTTACGGTGCCTGTTTTTCTGAGTGTCATGTTGTATGCGGGAGGTTTTTATTGAAGAAAAATGTAATTGCTGTGTGTGATACAGAGGGAGAATATGCCTGCAATTTTGCAGAGTATTTAAACAGTAGAAAAAAGCTGCCTTTTCAGGCAGAGGCTTTTACAGATGTGGAAAAGCTTCGCACTTATGCAGGGAAAAATCCACCAGAGATTTTATTAATTGCAGAAGCCAATGTGAATGAACAGATTAAAGAGCTGGGGACTGAGAATATGATTCTGCTGACTGAGAACAGGGAACAGGAAGAGGGACATAAAAGTATCTACAAATATCAGTCTGCAGAGTCAGTGATACAAGAAGTTATGGCCTATTATGTAGAAAATACAGCGCCAGTTCTGTATGAAGTAGCAAAACAGGATATAGAGTTTATTGGAGTGTATTCTCCTGTGGGCAGAAGCGCAAAAACCTTGTTAGCACTTACGATAGGACAAATTTTGGGAGAGGAAAAGTCTGTGCTTTACCTTAATATGGAGTCCTATTCAGGATTTGAAAATCTATTTGATTTAGACAATGAAAAAAATCTTACAGATCTTTTTTACATCCTTAGGTGCAGGGAAAATCTTGTTTATGAAGAACTCCAAGGATTTATAAAATCTATTGGAAAGATGGATTTTATTCCTCCGGTAGTTTCTCCTGAAGATATTCATGCTATTGGGAATCAGGACTGGTTAAAACTCTTTGACTTTATTCGCCAGGGAAGACATTACGAAAGGGTAATTTTAGATTTGGGTGATAGTGTTGCACAAATATTTCAGATGCTTGCTATATGTAGGACTGTGTATGTGCCTGTTCAGGATGATGTGATAGCTAGATGTAAATTAGAGCAATTTCGGAAACTTGTAAAACAGTGGGGAAGAATAGAACAGGAACGAATAAAAGAAATTAGATTGCCTGCTTGCGGTGTAAATCTGTCAGATACAGAATTTATAAATACTTTGGCCTGGGGAAAATGGGGAGGTTTTATAAGGA
Organism: uncultured Bacillota bacterium; assembly: GCA_905200905.1. Taxonomy (GTDB): domain Bacteria; phylum Bacillota; class Clostridia; order Lachnospirales; family Lachnospiraceae; genus Blautia. The sequence continues at coordinate 58,137 of CAJKMA010000006.1, read as the reverse complement.
GGATGTTGGAGAGGAATGGATGATAGAAAGGAACGGGAAGATTTTTTGAGTTTGAGGAAGCGTTTGGTGGAGCAGTTGGAAGATACCTGGGAGGAAACAGATGAGGGGGTTTTGGAACAAATTGATGTTTTGATGGAAGATTATTGTAGGAGTGCTTATCTTCCCATATCCAGGAGAGAACAGCTCCGCAGGGAATTGTTTCAGTCTGTCAGGAAAATGGATGTTCTGGAAGAACTTTTGGAAGATGAGAGTATTACCGAGATTATGGTGAATCGCTGGGATAGGATTTTTATTGAGCGCAATGGAAAAATTTCACCATGGGAAAAGAGCTTTTCTTCGCCAGAGAAACTGGATGATGTCATACAGCAAATGGCATCTCGGTGTAACCGAGTGATTAATACTTTGCAGCCTATTGTGGATGCAAGGTTGAAAAATGGGGAACGCATTAATGCTGTTATTGCCCCAGTTGCCTTAGATGGTCCAGTTCTGACCATTCGTAGATTTCCAAGAGAGCCGATTACTATGGAAAGTCTATTAGAAATGGGAAGTCTTTCTAAGGAGGCCGCAGATTTTTTGCGCGTAATGATTCAAGCTGGATACACCATTTTAATTGGAGGAGGAACAGGTGCAGGGAAAACAACATTTCTGAATGCATTGTCTCAGTATATTCCAGAAGATGAGCGTGTGATTACTATTGAAGATAATGCAGAGCTGCAACTTCAGGGACTGCCGAATCTGGTAAGGCTGGAGTGCAGACAGGCAAACATTGAAAAGGGGCAGGAAATTACCATAGGGGATTTGTTGAAAACCTGTCTGAGAATGCGTCCTAGCAGAATTATTGTTGGAGAGGTGCGTTCAAGGGAGGCCGCAGAACTTCTTCAGGCTGTAAACGTGGGAAATGATGGGAGTTTGTCTACCATTCATGCCAATAGCTGTAAAGATATGATAAGTAGGCTGGAAACCATGGTTCTGATGGGAATTGAACTTCCTATTCCTGTTATCCGGAGACAGATTTTATCAGGGTTTGATTTGTTTATTCACCTTGGAAGGATGCGAGATAAGAGTAGGAAAGTACAGGAAATTTGTGAGATTGATAGAATGTGCGAAGGGGAAATTTTGTTAAATCCACTGTTTGAAAGAAGAGAGGAACTGGAGAAAACAGGAGAATTAAAACATAGGGAAAAGTTAAGAAAGGCAGGGATTTCTTTATGAAAAAGGCAGTAAAAAAGATAGATTATAATGTTTACAAGCTGTCATGGAAACAGTGGTTGCAGTATATAGCAGAGTCTGTGGTCTTGTGCTGCACCATTAACTATCTGTTTTATCAAAGCTCTGCAGTATTCTTGTTTATTTTGCCTATTGCAGCCTGGTATATCAGACAGAGGAGAAGACAGCAGATTCAGCTTCGCAAGAAACGCATCCATTATCAATTTAAAGAAGCCTTGAGCGCTTTGCAGGTAGGGATTTCAGCCGGATATTCCTTAGATAATGCAGTTCGGGAAACCAGAAAGGATCTGGAACGGATTTATGGTAAAACAGCAGAAATGACCATGGAATTTTCCTATATGGAGATTCAGCTAAAACACAGTATTCCATTGGAAGAGCTGCTGTATGATCTTGGGATAAGAAGCAGAGTGGAAGATATTTTAAATTTTTCCGATATTTTAGTACAGTCTAAAAAGATGGGAGGGAATATGAAGGAAATTCTGCAAAAATGCATTGGTTCTATGGAGGAACGAATTCAGGTAAAAAAAGAAATTGATACTATACTGGCATCGAAGAAAATGGAGCAGAGGATTATGAGCATCATTCCTCTGGGGATTATTCTGTATATGCGCCTTACTTCTCCTGGGTTTCTGGATGTGCTCTATGACACAGCAGCAGGTGTTTGTGTAATGACTTTATGTTTGGCAATCTATCTGTTTGCGTTCTTCTGGGGAGTGAGGTTGACAGAGATTGAAGTTTAAAAAAGGACAAAAACCAGGAAAAGAGGTGTATATGGCAGCCGCTGTGATTTTGTTGGGAAACTTGTTTGGAATTGGAGTTGCTATACAGGAAAGTCAGAATACAGAGACAAAATATTTGCTGCGAAATCCTTATGGGGAAGGAGCCTATGAACAGAATTTAAAAGTACAGAGAGGAAACAAAGAACAGGAAATTTCTATTTATGTAGAGGAGGAAACTTATGGGGAAGAGAAGAAAAAGCAATTTTTACAGGAAGCCATGGAATATTTGGAACAATGGTTTCAGGAGGAAACTAGGAAAACAGGAGAGATTCACAATCATGTGGAATTTCCAGAGGAAATCAAAGACAATCCAGTACAGTTATCCTGGAGTACAGAGAATCCCCAGGTTTTAAACTGGGAAGGGAAGATAGGTGATGCAGTGGATGGACAAGGGGAAAAGGTAAAGGTGTTTTGTGGTATTTCGCTTGGAGAACAGGAAGAAGTCTGGCAAAAAACAGTAACCGTATATCCCATTGCTTTAAATGAGGAACAAGAGCTTGCTAAAAAGATTCAGATACAGGCAGAGGAACTAAGCAAGGGCGAGGAGAAAAAATTTCTTCTTCCGGCAACTTTGGAGGGAGAGCATATGCATTATGAAGTGGAGAAGGAACATACAGGACTTCTAATTTGTGCGTTGTCCTTGGTTTTAGGTATTGGGATATTTCCTTTAGCAAGAGAAAAAGAGAAGCAAAGAGAAGAACTACGGAAAAAGGAAATGCAGAGAGACTATCCAGATATCGTAGAGAAATTAGTGTTATTTTTAAGGGCAGGTTTTTCTATTCGCAAGGCAATGGAAAAATTGGCAGACGGTTATTTAAGAAATAGAGACAAATATCGGTTAGGCGAGCGGGCTGCATATGAGGAGGTGGTAAAAACTTGTAAAGAAATGGAAGGAGGTGTGTATGAGGCAGAGGCTTATGAGCGAATGGGAAGGCGTTTTGGACTTCCTCAGTATAAGATGCTTTCTGTGCTTCTGGTTCAAAATCTGAGAAAGGGAAATGAGAATTTGTTGGAATTGTTGGAGCGGGAAGCAGCCTCTGTTACAGAAGAAAGAAAGCGAAATGCCAAAGTACAGGGGGAGGAAGCTGGAGTTAAGCTATTGCTCCCTATGGTAATGCAGTTAATTGTAGTATTGATTATTCTTATGGTACCTGCTTTTTTAAATTTTATGTAAGGAAAAACATGGAGAATAGAAGGAGGAGTAGAGATGAAATTGTGGAAAGAATTTTGGCAGGAAGAAGATGCAGTAGGTGTTGTGGAGATTATTTTGATTTTGGTGGTGTTAATTGGTCTGGTATTGATTTTCAAAGAACAGCTTACCAGTCTTGTAAAGAATATCTTGTCGAAGATTACCAAACAGAGTAATAGTGTATAGGCGGTGAAAGGTTGAAAAAAACAGGAAGTATGACGGTTGCTATGAGTCTCATGATGTTAGTCCTGCTGTCTTTGGTGGCAGCAGGGCTGCAAGCCTCCAGAATAGCTTGTGCAAGAGCGCAGGCGGTTAATGGAATTGATACGGGGTTGTACTCACTTTTTTCAGAATATGACCAGAAACTATTGGAATCATATCATCTGTTTTTTTTGGATGGTGGATATGGACAGAGAACTTTGAATACGGGGCAGATGGTGAACCAGATAGAACATTATATGAATCCTGTGCTGTCATCTGGTCTTACCAGATGTAGAATTCTTGCCAGTGGTGTGGACGGTGTTCGACTTGCTTCTGACAATAGAGGAAAAGCTGTAGAACAACAAATGATTCGCTATATGAAGGGGAATTTGGGAGTTGCAGGTATTGAGCGTGTCAAAGATATGTTATCACAGGCTTCGGATATTATGAAAAATCAGGAAGCAATACAAGAAGGGGGGATTTCTGAGACAATTCCAGAGGGAACAGAGCCTATGGATGAAATCTCAGAGAGTAATAATCCTTTGGATATTATTACAAATATAAAAAATAATGGCTTTCTTGGAATGGTACTGCCAACAGGAGCTTTGGTGTCTGAGAAGGAAATAGAGACTGAAAGTGTAGTTTCTAATCGAGTTTTGCAGACCGGTATGGGAAACTTGCCGGAACTAATGCAAGATAGTTCAGCGTTAGATAAACTTTGGGTTCAGGAATACATTATGGAGCATATGAGCAGCTATACAGATGGTGATACCCATGGTTTGCTTGATTATGAGGTGGAATATATTTTGGGTGGAAAAGATTCTGATAAAAGTAATCTTTCTTATGTAGCAAACCGCTTATTACTCATAAGGGAAGTGTCTAATATTGCTTATTTGTATACAAATGGACAAAGAAGAGCAGAACTGGAAGCTTGTGCTGCTGCACTGTCCTTTTTGACCTTAATTCCAGAAGGAATGGCTTTGGTTCAGGCTATCTTGGCCGCTGGTTGGGCTTATGTGGAAAGTCTGGAAGATGTAAAAATATTGCTTTCAGGTGGAAAAATCCCACTGGTAAAAGATAACAATTCCTGGAAAACCCAACTGAGTAATCTGAGTGCCAGTCAGTCAGACAGTGGAAGTTATGGATTTTCCTATGAAGATTATTTGCGGATTTTATTTTCTATGCATGCCAAGGAAAAAGCGGTTATGAGAGCAATGGATATCATAGAATTAAATATACAGCAGGCAGACGGAAAGGAAAATTTTTCCATGGATGCCTGTGTAGATGCTGTTTCCTTTGTGTTTCAGATACAAGATTCAGAGGGAAAGACATGGCAAGCAGAGCGTATGTATACTTATGACATGTAGAAAGAGGGGCAGAAAGAAATGAGACACAGGAAGTTAGAAAGAATGTACAAGGAGGAAAACTCTCTTCAGCAAAAGGCCAGTCTTACTGTGGAATGTGCGTTTGTTCTGCCCTTTTTCTTCCTGGCAGTAGTGATGATTACAGGAATGTTGGATCTTTATCGGATTTCCACTTTGATTCAGACAGCAATGTGCGAAGGGGCAAAAGAACTAGGGATGTATGCTTATTGTGGGCCAGAGGATCAAAATTCCCCAGTAGGTGTAGTTCAAGACGGAGTCTGTGCTGTATATGGTGCCAGAAAAATCAGGGAACGTTTAGAATCCGAGCAGCTATCTGGCATCCAAGGAGGAGTCAACGGAATTACACTACTTGGTTCTGGTTATAAAGGGGATATCGTTTTGCTGAAAGCAACTTTTTTTTATCAGGTACCATGTGGATTGTTCCGATTATTTCCTGTCCGAATTGTTGTGGAGAGTCAGGCAAGAGCTTGGACTGGATTTCATGGGACTTTATATGGAAAGAGTGAAGATTGTGATATGGTTTATATAACCGATTGGGAAAGTGTTTATCATACCTCGCCTTCCTGTACACATTTAGACCTTTCCGTAGCTCAGGTTTCGCTGGAACAGGCACAGACAGGCAGGAATCAGCAGGGGGAGAGATTTCATCCTTGTGTAAATTGCATTGGGCATAGCGAGGCACATAATAGAGTTTACATAACACAAAATGGAACTGCATATCACAATGATGCTCATTGCGGTGGAATTAAAAGAACTGTAAGAATGGTAAAAAAATCGGAGACAGGTGCATTTCATGCCTGTGAAAGATGTGGAGGCGGAGTATGATAATAAGATGGTTCATTCATATAGGGATGTTAGGAATCTGCAGTGTGGAGGACTGGAGAGAAAAGCAGATTTCTTTGTGGAAAATCTGGTTGTATGCAATTGTAATTGTGATTTATGAAATTTGGTGCTTTCTAGATGGACACAAAGAAATATTGGAGTGGATGATAGGAATACTAACAGGAATTTTGCCAGGAATCGGGATGTTGATTATGGGGAAATTATCCCAGGAAGCAATTGGATATGGAGATGGGTATCTGACCTTGATTTTAGGGTTTTCTATGGGATTTTGGGAAATACTGGGGATTCTTGGAATTGCATTATTTGGTGTGTTTGGGGTGGCGGTTTACTTGGTAGTAATAAGGAAGAGGAGCAGAAACAGTCAAATTGCATTTGTTCCATTTTTGCTTTTGGGAATGGCAGGTACAGCATTATGGAATGTAAGATAAAGGGAAGTTATACCATAGAAATGGCTATGATTAGTGGAGTGTGGATCTTGATATTATTTGCATCCCTTTTACTTTTATTAGGAAGCTATGAAAGAGTGTGGGACACAGCAGGAGCATGTGAAACTGCTGTTTATGGCAGTACTATGGCAGTTGTCAGGAAAACAGATGGTGTACAGAAGGCAAGAGAAACATCAGGAGTTAGGGAGAATGCTTATACAGTATCTGGAAGTAAACGGGAAATCACAGTTTCTTTTGATAAGAAGCTAAAGTTGCCTTTTCAAAATCTTAGCTGGCGAAGAAAAGCTGTGGTAAAAAGTAAGGTAATTAGACCGGTGTTATTTATTGAGAAAGTGCAAAAAGCAAGAAGAATAGCCAATGGATTAGAGTGAGAACAAAGGAGGGAAGGAGCAGATGGAAATATGGTATAAGAGAAGTATGAGTGAAAATTATATGGTAATTGCGGGAACAGAGCTTCAGATAGAAGAAAATTATCAGATTCGTATGCTGTTAGAAAATCAGGTTCCAGGACTTCTTCCCTGTAAGGTACAAAAAATAAATGGAGAAGAATTTTTCTATTATGAAATTACAGGTTGTCAAAGTCTGCAGAATTTATTTGAAAAGAGAAAATTTGGTTATAAGGAGTTGGAAGAACTGTTTCTTGGGGTTTTCCGCATTATGGAGAAATTAGATGAATATTTACTGAATCGTGACTTTTTACTTTTGCAGCCTTCTTGTATTTTTCAGGATAAAGGAGAGCATAGGTACTGTTTTGTTTGGATTCCTTGCATACATGGTAATATTGAGATGGAGTTCAGACAATTAACGGAATATTTATTGCCCAAAATTGATCATACGGATAAACAAGCAGTAACACTTGGCTATGGAGTGTACAAAGAATCTATGGAATCGAATCTAAAGATGGACTTTTTGAAGGAACACATGAATACAAAAACAGAAGAGTATGAGGGGGAGGAAAAAAATTATGATGTGGAGGATCAGCAGGAAAGACAAAAGATTTTAGATGATTTTTATAAAGAAGAGGAGGAAGAAACAGAAGGTATCCTTGGGAAATTGTGGCCAGTTTTCATCATAGTGATGGGAGCGGTGATATTCCTTTTGGTACGAAATTGGTGGAGATATGGCAGTGTTTATCTTCTGATAGGTATTTTGGGAATTGCAGGAATACTTGGAGGTATTGGGTGTTGGTGTTTCTTTTGGAAGAAAAAACAAGAGGAAAAGAAGCCTCCTTCTGTATTAAGAATGTGTGAAGAGAACGAAGAAGTATTGATGCAGGAGACAGAGCAGGAAACAGGAACCACAGTTTTGTTACAAAAAACTAGGATGCCGAGGGCATATTTAGAGGAATTAGAATGGGAGATTCCTAAAAAATTTGCATTAGAAAAAGAGATTACAATTATAGGGAAGTGGAGAGAAAATGTAGATATTTGTCTGGAAATTCCAACAGTCAGCAGAATGCATGGAAAAATTATTCACAGGGAAGGGAAAGACTTTTTGATAGATTTAAATTCCAGAAATGGGACAATGCTAAATGAAGTATGGATAAATCCAGAGGAAGAATATGAGTTGAAGAATGGCGATATTCTTGTTTTTGCACAGAAAAAATTTCGATATGTATGTATAAAAGAACTAAGAGAGACAGGCTATGGGTTGCAATAAGAAATAAAAAGTTTTATAATATTAACACATTAAATAAACAAAACTTTTAAAGAGGGGAACGCATGAATCCATACGAATATCGAAGAGAAAGTGATTTTCAACGGTTTGTTAGAAATAGAAAACGTGTTCCTGTGAATACCTTCTTAATTTTGGCAAACCTTCTAGTGTTTTTTGCTGTAGAGTTGACTGGATCGGCTTTATCTACTAGCCATATGTACCAATGGGGTGCTGCATATGCCCCTGCAATTGTACAGGGAAGAGAATACTATCGCTTGGTTACATCCATGTTCCTGCATTTTGGCATTCAGCATCTTGGGAATAATATGTTGGTGCTGTTTTTTCTTGGGGACTGTCTGGAGCGAAATTTAGGTAGATGGAAATATGCCTTTGTCTATATGGCAGGAGGTGTGGGAGCCAATCTCCTGTCCCTATTTGTAGAACTAAAACAAGGACAAGAGGTGGTTTCCGCAGGAGCATCAGGAGCTGTATTTGCTGTGATTGGTGCGTTGATTTATGTAGTTTTGGTAAATAAAGGACGGATAGAAAACTTTACAGTCCGACAGTTAGTGCTCATGGCTGCTTTAAGTCTTTATCACGGTGTCACCAGTGTGGGAATTGACAATGCGGCGCATTTTGGCGGGTTGATTTGCGGTTTGTTTCTTGGAATCTTGCTATACCGTAAGCCAAGAACACGGTATTGAGGAAATTATTTCACAGGCAGAAGTACTGTGAATTTTGTACCCTTTCCAGGTTGGGAATAATAGGAAATACTTCCCTGGTGGGCTTCAGCAATTCGTTTACAAATTGCAAGTCCAAGACCAGTTCCCTCTTGTTTGTGTGTAACGAATGGGACAAATAAATTTTCTTTATATTCTTCTGGAATTCCGGAACCACTGTCCTGAATAGACATAAGAATGTTATTTCTTTCGTATCTCAGTGAACAGGCAATCGTACCCTGATTTGAAATAGCTTCTCCTGCATTTCTAAGGAGATTCAAAATAAGTTGTTTTAATTTTATTTTATCTGCCTTTAGTGTCGGAATATCAGATTCCATATTCAAGGTGATGGTGATATTTTGGGATTGCATAGACGGAACAGCAGATTCAATAGTTTCACGGAAAACTTGTGCTAAATCTAATTCTTGTGTGCGAAGAGTCTTTGAATTGTTAAATTCCGAAAATTCCTCCAACAGATATTTCAGAAAGTCCATGTTTTCCATGACTTTGAGCCAATAATAATCCTGGGAAAGTTCAGGGTGATGAGATTCCAGTAATTGTAGAAAACTATTGATTAAGGTTACAGGATTGCGGACTTCATGTGAAATAAGCGATAGTATCATTTGATGTTGAGATAATAAATCTTCGTAAAGTGCTTTATAATCTGAATTTTGTTCTGACGATGTTAAAGTATTTGATTGATTGGTTTGTATTGCCATAATATCCTCCCTTTTCCATTTGATAGTGTAACACTGTTGATTTTAAATATCAAATAAAAGATTTTTACAAAAAATGTCAAAATTCGACAAAAGTTTGCGTAACATTTGCTTTGTTAATTTCGGATATATAAATGAAAGGAGAAATAGAAAAATGGAAAATTGTATATTTTGTAAGATTGCAAAGGGAGAAATCCCTTCGGCCACTCTGTATGAGGATGAGGAATTCAGAGTTATTCTGGATTTGGGCCCTGCAAACAAAGGACATGCTCTGATTTTGCCAAAAGCTCACTATGCAAATATTTACGAGCTGCCAGATGAGACGGCAGCGCATGCTATGGTTTTGGCAAAGAAAATTGTAACGAAAATGAAAGATATTCTAAAATGTGATGGCTATAACATTGTGCAGAACAATGGTGAAGCAGCAGGACAGACGGTATTTCATTTTCATATGCATTTGATACCAAGAACAGCGGGAGATCAAGCAGGAATTACCTGGACTCCTGGAACATTGACTTCAGAGGATAGAGACGAAATATTAGAAAAATTTCTTATGGAATAAAAGTTGGATGAAAAAATGACAGAAGACAAGTTCCGTACAATCTATCAAAATTATTATCAATTAGTGAGAAAGGTTATATATAGCGTATTAAATGATGCTGACTTTTCAGAGGATATCTGCCAGGAAGTGTTTCTTTCATTTTGTGAGAAGGAAGATACCTTAAAGGAAGAGTATTATAAACAGTGGCTGATTGTAACCGCAAAAAGAAAGGCTATTGATTTTTGTAGAAAATCATATCAGGTGCATGAAGTAACAGCATCTATTTTGGAAACAGAAGAAAATTTAAAAGACAGCAACAGCGTCTGGATATCCAACAGAAACTATGCAGAAATTACCATGGAAGAGGAAATTATGCGTAAGCTGGAGTTTTGGGAGCTTGCAGATAAGTTACTGGCTGAGTTTAAAATAAAGAATACAGATTGGTATGAAATCCTGAAAAGAGGTATTTTAAGAGATGAGAAATCAGAAGATATCGCACGTGCTCTTGGCATCTCAGTAGAAAGTTTGAGAGCCAAGAAGCACAGGATAAGAGTTTGGATTCAAAAGCATTATAAAGACAAGTTTAAAGATTTATAGCTATTAAGATTATTTGCTTACAGCCTCTTCAAATAGCTGTACAATCTGTTCAATAGAATCCTTGTGTTTGCTGGAAGACATAGCAGTGATGTATGTTTCACGATTTTCATATAAATCGTGAATAGCATCCAGAAGAATGTCGTTTGTAATTTCTTCCTCTTCCAGTACCTTACTATAGCCAAGACGTTCAAAGGAACGAGCATTTAGAATTTGGTCACCTCGGCTGGCACGAGCAGAAAGAGGAATCAGAAGATTGGGCTTATTCAGGGCGCTTAATTCGCAGATTGCGTTTGCGCCTGCACGGGAGATTACAATACTGGACAGAGCAAATAAATCAGCCAGTTCTTTTTTGATATATTCATATTGGACATATCCTTGTGTGTTTTTTAAACTTTCATCCAGTTTATCCTTTCCACAAAGGTGAATTACCTGGAATTCTTTTAAAAGTTCAGGAAGAATGGCTCTTACAGCATCATTGACAGCAACAGCGCCAAGACTTCCGCCAATAACCAGAATCACAGGTTTATCTGGAGTAAATCCAGTAAATTCCAAAGCCTTTTCAGGATCTCCAGTTAATAATTCCTGACGGATAGGTGTTCCAGTGAGGACAGCTTTATCTGCTGGGAGATGTGACACGGTTTCTGGAAAGTTACAGCATACTTTTGTGGCAAATGGAATGGATAATTTGTTAGCCAGACCTGGAGTCATGTCAGATTCGTGGATAAAAGTGGGGATTTTTTTTCTGCTGGCAGCCACTACTACAGGAACGGTTACAAACCCTCCTTTGGAAAAGACAACGTCAGGTTTTAACTGTTTCATTAATTTTTTAGCTTCAAAAAGACCTTTCATAACTTTGAATGGATCAGTAAAATTTTTAACATCGAAATAGCGTCTAAGTTTACCGGATGAAATTCCATAATAGGGAATGTCCAGTTCTTCGATTAGTTTTTTTTCGATTCCATCATAAGAACCAATATAGGAAATTTTATATCCCAGTTCTTTTAAACGTGGAATCATGGCTATATTTGGGGTAACGTGTCCGGCAGTCCCTCCGCCGGTAAGTACGATATGTTTCATGGTGTTCCTCCTGATTTGTTCAAAATAGTAACTATAAGATAATATGATACACTTGTCAGAAAAAGTCAAGGAAAGATAGGAGTTTCATGGGCAAAATAACTGAGAAAAATAACAGAATACAAACTCTTTCTGCCCAGGACCAGTATGACGAGAATTTCAATGGCGAATACAGTCCTGAAGATATGGAAGAAGCAGTATTGATTGAAAGAGAGATACGAGATATTCCGGATAAAGAGGAATGGGAGCCAACAGAAGAACAATTTCAGGTACTTTTGGCAAAAGCCAGGGAAAGAGGCCTGATTATAGAAAAAGAAAATACAATTCCAATGGCGGATAGCCAGAAAAATCAGAGCAAAACAAAAAAGAAAATGTACAAAACCAAGAAAATTGCAATCAGGAAAAGGGTGATGAAGTGGTCAGCCGTGGCTGCAGCGGCTGTCATTGGTATTTTTGGAGTTTCCATGAGCAGTGAGGCAAATAGGGCATATATTATGCAGGAAGTTAATAAGCTGTTTGGGAACGATGTGAATACAAAACTTAATAATGTAGAAGTTTTGGAAAGTGACAGGACAGAGGTACAAGCATATCAGGATATCGAAAATACATTTAATATAAAGATGCCTAGATTTTTTTATAGTCCTGGTGGGATGGAGTATTTAGACTATATTCTAGATGTAGATGCACAACATGCGTTTGTAAGATATGCGTATGGAGAACAAATTTTATATTTGAGTATTTTTGTCAATGAGAAAGAAATTAGTAGGATAACACAGGAAGACTCAGGTAGTCACTTAGGGGACATAGAGAGTAACTTGACTGCAAATTTAACGTGTACACTATGGGAAATTTTTGAGGAAGAGGACACAGAACCTACTTATAGCCTAAAATGGAATTACAAAAATACGCATTGTGAATTTTTAGGTAAAATGAATAAAGAAGAAATGAGTAAATTAGCAAAAGAAATTATGTACTAAGATTAAGGAGAAAGTGATGCGACACTATAAAAAATTAATAAGTGTAATTTTTAGTTTAATGTTATTTTTTTGTATGGGAATCAATACCTATGCAGCAGATATACAAAGTTTAGGAGAGATAGTGGACGGTTCAGAATTAACCAATTTAAATGAGTCTACTGTAAGTTTAGAAAACCTTATAAAAGGAAATATTTTAAATAATGGAACAGCTAGTATTGCCAATAATGGCAATGGAGTAGTTAATGTATCCGGTGCAGTTTTAGGGGGCGTTATCTGTGACAAATTAGTGCTAAAACTCACGTTACAGAGATATTCTAATGGTTCATGGAAGGATGTTAAATATTTTTCAGAGACAAAATATAATCATTCTTTACTAACTAAAAGTTATAATGTGTCTGTGACCAAAGGATATTATTACAGGGTAAAGGCGGCATGCGTTGCATATAAAGGTAGTACAAGCGAAAGCAAGTCTCCAGTTACTGATGGAATCTGGATAGACTAATTTTTATTTTCCCACACAAATTTAATCTTCATCCCCCTATCAAAACCCCCTTATGTGTTGTATAATATTAGTATGACATTTATTATACAGCAAAGGGGGTTTTCTTTATGAAGTTGACGTTTATAGGTGCTGCTCATGAGGTAACGGGAAGCTGTTATTATTTGGAAGCGGCAGGTAAGAAGTTTATTGTTGACTGTGGTATGGAACAAGGGCCAGATCAGTATGAAAATCAGGATATTCCGGTGGCTCTGTCAGATGTGGACTTTGCACTTTTGACCCATGCCCATATTGACCATTCAGGCAACTTTCCTCTAGCTTATGCTAAAGGTTTCCGTGGTCCCATTTATGCAACCTCTGCAACTTGTGATTTATGTGACATTATGCTCCGCGACAGCGCTCATATTCAGATGTTTGAAGCTGAATGGAGAAACCGGAAGGGCAGAAGGAATGGACAGCCGGAATTTGTACCGGCATACACCATGGAAGATGCCCTGGGCTCCATTCAATTGTTTGCAGAATGTGAGTATAACAAAGTGATTGAACTGGCAGAAGGAATCAGAGTCCGTTTTGTAGATGCAGGACATTTACTTGGCTCTGCCAGTATTGAGCTTTGGATTACTGAGGATGGGGAAGAACGTAAGATTGTATTTTCTGGGGATATTGGAAATCTCGATCAACCGCTGATAAAGGATCCTACATATATTGAGAGTGCGGATTATGTAGTGATGGAATCCACTTATGGAGACAGAAGCCATGGAGAAAAGCCGCTGTATGTGGAGGAGCTTACCAAAGTCATTAGAAAGACATTTTTAAGAGGAGGAAATGTGGTAATTCCTTCTTTTGCAGTAGGACGTACACAGGAAATGCTGTATTTTCTGAGAAAAATTAAGGAAGATCATTTGCTTCCAGAGTTTCCAGGATTTGAAGTGTTTGTGGATAGTCCGTTGGCAGTACAGGCAACCAGTATTTTTAAAGAACATTATACAGAATGTTATGATGAAGAAGCCATGGAACTCATTGAAAAAGGAATTAATCCCATTACATTCCCAGGATTACGGCTATCCATCACCAGTGATGAATCCAGAGCCATTAATTTTGATGATAAACCCAAGGTAATACTTTCTGCCAGTGGTATGTGCGATGCAGGACGAATTAAACATCATTTAAAGCACAACCTTTGGAGAAGTGAAAGTACAATTTTATTTGTGGGATATCAGGCGGTTGGAACTCTTGGGAGAGCCTTGGTAGAAGGCGCTCAGGATGTCAGGATTTTCGGAGAAGATGTTCATGTAAATGCTGAGATTATCAGGCTTCCTGGTATCAGCGGTCATGCAGACAATCAGGGGCTTATGAAGTGGGCGTCAGCGTTTAAAGAAAAACCTAAGCGGGTGTTTGTGGCTCATGGTGATGATCAGGTTTGTGATATTTTTGCAAAGCGTCTGGAAGATGAATTAGGGTACTGTGCATTGGCTCCCTACAGTGGAACAGAGGTAGATTTGCTTACCAACGAAGTGGTGAAACAGACCGTAGGAATTGTGGTAAAACGTGCAGAGCAGAAAGCTAAGAGTAGAAAAGCAGCGGGTGTATTTGCAAGGCTTCTGGCAGCAGGACAGCGTTTAATGACAGTAATTCGCAATAATGAAGGCGGAGCAAATAAGGATTTGGCAAGATTTGCAGATCAAATTAATTCTTTATGTGATAAATGGGATAGATAAATTTAAGAAACTTAAAAGTAAAGCTATGGCATGTTCATATCTGGAGGACAGCTTCCTATAGAAATAAAAGGAAGCATGTTTGTGCCATAGTTTTACTTTTTTATGTAACCTTAATAGTGATAAGTTTTTTTATATCTTAAAAACATGATAGTTGCCAGTAAGATTGCCATAGCTTCGGCCAGTGGATTAGCTAGCCAAATTCCGGTAACGCCTAAAATGGCAGGCAGAAGCAAAAGGCAAATAATCATAAATACGAAAGACCTGGAAAAAGCTAAGATAGCAGAGACCACGCCATTATTTAATGCTGTAAATAAGCCACTGGAGAAAATATTAAAACCAATAAAAAACAGAGCAATACTGCAAAGACGGTTTCCTGTGACAGCGAGTTGGTATACAGGATTGTCTGGTCTGGTGAAAATACTTACCAGAGGTTTGGTAATGCCTATGGAAACTGCAACAGATACCAGAGAAATTACCAGAATAACAGCTAGACTTGTGCGTACTAATTTTTTTAATCGGGCATGATCCTTGGCACCATAGTAGTAGCTTATCATCGGAGCAACTCCGTAGGAATAGCCACTGAACATAGAGCTAACAAACATAAGAACATACATAATAATAGTAATGGCAGCCACACCATCTTCCCCTACGTATTTCAGCATACTCCAATTAAAAAGTAAGGTGGTGATTCCAGTCACTAAAGCCGTAGCCATTTCAGAGCAGCCATTAGAAGCAGCTTTTTTTAATACAGAAAATCTCCAAACAGGTTTTTGAAAATGCAGTAAACACTTTGGTTTACAGAAGACTATAAAACCTACTACTGCAGTTACAGAATATCCTAGTCCAGTAGCAATGGCAGCGCCTCCGGTTCCCATTGCAAGAACGTGGATGAAAACGTAATCCAGAACAATGTTGGTAATTCCCCCGCCTACAGAACAGAGAAAAGATAGGGTGGATTTTCCACAGGCAATCAGATACAGGGAAAAATTGTTCATTAACAGAATAGGAACCGTAAATAACAAATAGTTTTCAAGATAATCAATGCAGTACGCCGTTACAGCTGCAGATAATTCCATGCGAGAAAAAATAAAATCTATACAAGCATATCCCATCAGACACATGAGAATTCCTACCGCCACATTTATCAGAATCAGAGATGTAAAATCTTCCTGAGCTTCCTTTTCCTTTCCTTCTCCCATTTTTTTCATAATCACAGCGCTGCCGCCTGTTGCCAGCATGGTAGAGACAGCAGTTACCAGAGAAATAACAGGAGCTGTTAAATTAATAGCAGATAAAGCATTTGTACCAATGAGATTGGAAACGAATAATCCGTCTACCATGGTGTAAAAGGACATAAACAGAGACATAGCAATAGTAGGCAGTGCGAATCTGAGAATATTTTTTAGTGTAACAGGCTTTTCATATGCATTTGCTACAGATTGACCGTTCATAAAAACCTCCTTAATGTAAATGTTTTTTGTACAAAATACATGATAAAATCTACAGTAAATGTAAAGTCAAGCTATTTTTGATAGTTTGTGTAATTTTATACAATAGAAATCAATAGGTAAGAAATTTATAGAATCTGGACATTTTATTAAATGGGCAGATTGCACAGGAAATGGTAAGATAAACCTATCAAATGAACCAAAGTTGTACAAAGGTTTGAAAAAGATTAAGGAGGAAGACGAATATGAAGAAAAGAACGGCAAAATTAACAGCACTTTCCATGAGTGTCCTTATGGCAGCATCTTTAGCAGCCTGTGGTGGAGGCGGAGATAAAGGAAAAAGCGGCGGTGACGCAAAAGGCGGCGATAAGGAAATCGTGTACTGGAACATTGGTACAGAGAGTCCGGACAAGGACGTAATTGCAAAAGCAGTAGATAAATTTAATTCGGAGACAAAATCTGGTTATACAGTAACCGTAGTGCCGACGCAGAATGATACTTACAAAGAAAAACTGGTAGTTGCTATGAGCTCAGGAGAATGTCCAGATATGTATTCCTGCTGGTCCGGTGGTCCTATGTATGAATACATCGATTCTGGATTCGGACAGCCAATTGATGATTTATTTAATAACTCTGAAATCAAAGATAAGTTAATGGAATCAGCAGTTGGACAGGCTACATACAATGGTAAAATTTATGCAGTACCTTATCAGAACGTTTCTATGTCCGGTATTTTTTATAATAAGGAAATGTTTGATAAGTATGGATTAAAAGAACCAAAAACTTTAACAGAATTAGAGAATATTTGCGATACGTTAAAAGAAAACAAGATTACTCCATTTGCCCTTGCGAACAGTTCTAAATGGACAGGAAGTATGTACTACATGAACCTGGCAGCACGTTACGGCGGACTGGAACCATTCCAGAAAGCAGTTGCCGGAGAAGGAAAATTCACAGAAGAAAGTTTCATTAAAGCCGGTGAAAAGATTCAGGAATGGGTGAAAAACGGATATTTCCCAGACGGTGTAAACTCCTTAAGTGAAGATGATGGACAGGCAAAACAGCTTATGTATCAGGAAACAGCAGGTATGCTTCTGTGCGGCTCCTGGTATACAGGTACTTTTGCAACAGACAGCAAAGAGTTCTATGAAAAAATTGGTTGGTTCCCATTCCCGGCAATCGAAGAATCTTCAGCAGATTCATCCATTATGATTGGTACGGTTGGTGATCAGTTTATTGTATTTAACTGTGAAGGCGAGAAGTTAGAAGCAGCTTTTGAATGTGCAGAAGCACACTTATCAGACGAAGTGATTGATTTTGAAGTAGAAAATGGAAAAATTCCTCCGGTTGTAGGCATTGAAGATAAACTGACAGACCCTATTACAAAAGAAGTAGTAGAAGCAGCAAACAATGCTTCTGAAATCCAGTTGTGGTATGACCAGTATCTGCCACCAGCAGTATCTACAGCGCACTTAGATGGATTGCAGGAAGTATTTGGACTGACTATGACTCCACAAGAAGCACAGGAATCTATGCAGAAAGCTATGGATGACTATCTGGCAAGCAAAGCAGAATAGAAATAGGGAGAAAGGAAGGGCTCTGGCAGCAGGGCCTTTTCTTAACAAAAGTAACAAAAGGAGGGTCTCAAGATGAAGGAAAAAAGTATTTCTCTGTTAGAGATGAGGCGGAGAAACACAAGAAAAGTGGCAGCCTTATTTTTGGCGCCGGTAACCATTTTACTGCTTGTATTTATACTTTATCCAATTATTGATACATTTATTACCAGCGGTTATCAGTGGAATGGAATTTCTTCAGCAAAAAAACTCATTGGCTTTGAAAACTGGAAGACATTATTAACAGACAAAAGTTTCTGGATCGCTTTTCGCAACAATCTGGTGATTATGGTTCTTTCCATTGTGATTCAGATTCCTATTGGTTTGGCATTAGCTACATTTCTTGACTTTGGAGGCAAGAAACTCACTGTATTTAAAGTAATATGGTTTGTTCCATTACTGATGTCATCTGTAGCAATCGGTTTTCTTTTTACCTATGCACTGGCAACAAATGGTGGAATTGTCAGCACCATTTCAGGATGGTTTGGAGGGGGAAATGTTGACCTTCTGGGCAATCCTAAGACAGCGTTACTTACCGTTATCATTGTTATTTGTTGGCAGTTTACACCATTTTATATGGTATATTTTATGGCAGCTTTCACCAATATTCCTTATGATGTTTTTGAGGCGGCCAGAATTGATGGCGCTACCAGAGGGCAATATTTCTGGAGAATCGCACTGCCGCTTTTGGTTCCCTCTATGAAGAGCGCTGCCATTCTTTCCATGGTTGGTTCTCTGAAATATTTCGACTTGATTTATGTTATGACAGGAGGAGGTCCAGGTACTTCCACAGAGTTGATGGCAACTTATATGTATAAGCAGTCCTTTAAAAACTTTAACATGGGTTATGGGTCTGCAGTAGCAGGTGGTATGTTTATTTTGATTTCTATGGTGTCTCTGATTACCATGAAATTATTAAAAGGAAAGGAGGAAGCATAGGAATATGGATAGCATTAAGAAAAATAAGAGAAAAAGTGTGATATGTTGGACCGTTGCTTTTGTGTTGGCAACTGCTTATTTGATTATTTCTTGTCTGCCATTTATTTTTATGGTTTTAAACTCCTTTAAAGAAAAGTTTGAAATGTTGGTAAAGGGCGTATTTTCATTACCAGATACTTTCTATATAGACAACTATAAAGAAGTTCTCACAGGAGGATTTACTACATATTTCATGAACAGTGTCATTGTATTGGCAATATCTTTGACTTTATTACTGTTCATTGCAGCCTGTGCCTCCTATCCTTTGGCAAGATTTAAATTTAAAATGTCAGGAACCATTTATGCTGCCATTGTGGCCTGCATGTCCATACCAGTTCATATTACCTTAATTCCTGTTTTTAAAATGGCAAAATCTACAGGATTATATGATAGTATTTGGGCGCTTATTGGTCCTTATGTTGCATTTGCAGTTCCAATTTCTGTTTTCATTCTTACCAGTTTTATGAAAGAGATTCCAAGAGAAATTGAAGAATCTGCAGAAATTGATGGATGTGGAAAGATTAAAATGTTTTTTGCTATGATTTTACCTTTGGCAAAACCTGGTTTGGCCACACTGGCTATTTACAATGGTGTGAATATGTGGAATGAGTTTTCTTTTGCGTACACATTGACCCAGTCCTCTGCAAACCGTACATTGCCTTTGGCAATCTGGGAATTCCAGGGACAGTATTCCATGAATACCCCAATGATTATGGCAGTTCTTACTTTATCATTGTTGCCAATGATTGTTTTGTTTATTATTTTCCAGGACAAATTGGTAAAAGGTATGACTGCAGGAGCTGTGAAAGGTTGACAAAAAATTCTATGGGAAGAGGCTGTTGCATGAAATTTTCTGTTTTATGTGATGGCCTTTTCTGATATAATATAATTTATGACATTGTACCATAAATTGAGACATCAATTCAGGCAGGACAGGAGAAAATTATGGAGAAATGGAGAGAAAAAATCAGTTGTTGGAAATTTGACCGGAAAATGCAGGCATTGATTACCATTGCATTAATCATTACAACTCTGATTTTTTTTGTGGTATCAACCGTATCTTCGGTTACATCGTTAAAGAGTAAAACAGAAGAGATGCTGCAGGCAAAGAATGATACTATGGCAGAAAACTTTCAAAGCACATTGGAGAGGTATAAATCTTTGGCTGTTGCAATGGTTTTGGATAATTCCATTCAGCGTTACTTGGAATGTAACAGTAAGCAGGATAAAAATTATTCTCTGGTTGCTATGGAAGCCAAAAATGTGATGTCAAGCTGTCAAAATATGCATTCAGACATGAATTTTATTGCAGTAGTGAGCTATCAGATGGATGATTACCTGTATAGAGGGAAAAGCGGTCTGGTAGAGACGGATTTTCAAAAAACCTACAGAAAAGATTACCAAAAGGCAAAAAATGTACAAAAAGGCGCCATAAAGGCTGGTTTTACCAATGCGTATTTTAAAGGAAAAAAATACACCTTAAACGTATACTTTCCTGTTTATAATGTGCAGGCTATTTCCTCGGAAAGAGGTTTGCTTTGCATGAGCTTTTCCAGTTCTCTTCTGGAACAGGTTTTAAAGGAGCAGGAGGATTCAGGGCAGATGACAGCGCTGGTAGATACCGAAGGGATGATTGTGGCTGCCAGACAGATGGACGAAATAGGCACAGATGCCAGATATGCAAATCAGCTGAATGGTATGCAGGGGAGCTTTAATCAGGATGGGAGGCTTTACATTTATCAGAAGGTATCCAACTGGGACTATTACATTGTCAGCAGTATTTCTTCCAGTGAATTGTATAAGCCAAGTATACGAACTATTGGGCTTATGACACTGGTATTAGTGGCTCTGGTGGCAATCAGTTTAAATATTGTGAAGCAGGTGATTCGGAAAATTTATAAACCTCTGGACAATGTGGTACAAAAAATGGATGACGTGGCTGCCGGTTCTCTGACTGCAAGAATTGATGAGGAACATATGGGGGAAGATTTCGTGAAGCTGGCAACAGGATTTAACTCCATGATGGAGGAGATTCTGGTTCTTATGCAGCAGGTGAAACTGGAACAGCATCAGATTGAACAGATACGTTTTAATTCCCTGCAATCCCAGATTCAGCCTCATTTTCTTTATAATACCCTAGATTGTATCCACTGGCAGGCAGTGGCAGATGGAAATCAGGAAATTTCTATTTTGGTAAAAGCACTTGCCAGGTATTATCGGATATGTCTCAGTAAGGGGCATGACGTGATTCCTCTGAAAATGGAAGTGGAACACGTACAGAATTATCTGATTATACAGAACATGCGGTATGACAATATTATAGGAAGCAGTATTCAGGTGGAGGAAAACTGTAAAGATGCTATGATACCGAAACTAACCATACAGCCTTTGGTAGAAAATTCTATTTACCATGGTATCAAAATTAAAGAAGGAAAACAGGGAAGTATTTCTTTAAGTGCAGTGCGTAAAGGGGAAACCGTACAGATTTTGATTGCGGATACTGGTACGGGTATGACAAAGGAGCAGATTGCAGAGATGAATCAGCACTTGTCAGAATATGATGAAGGCTTTGGTTATGGTGTGAGAAACGTGAATAAGAGAATTGAATTACTGTACGGAAAAGAATACGGTCTTCATTATGTGAAAAATGAATTCGGAGGGGTGACTGTAGAAATTACCCTTCCTTATGTGACAAATGTGGAACCTGGAATCTTGCAAGGAGATATAATCAATGTATAAAATCTTAGTGGTGGATGACGAAAAAATGATACGCATGGGAATCAAGAAAGTCATAGACTGGGAATCCCTTGGTATTCAGGAGGTGTTTACAGCAGCTAGCGCAAGGGAAGCTCTTGAAATTATTGAAGAATATGAGCCTGAGATTATGATTACGGATATTCAGATGTCTGAGATGACAGGATTGCAGTTAATTGAAGCTGCCAGAAAAAGGCAGCCGCAATTGCGGGTTCTGGTGCTTACAGGCTATGATAGTTTTGAATATGCAAGACAGAGCCTGCGACTTCAGGTACAGGATTTCTTTTTAAAACCTGTGGATGAAGAAGACCTGACAAGAGCAGTAAGGGAACAGGTTGCATATCTGGAAGCTGCAAAAGCAGAAGAAAAGAGCTCTCTGATTTTACAACGTACCCAGGGGACAGCTGAGCAGACTCAGTTAGAGAAAACCATGAGGGATTTAATCCACAAGAGAGGAGAAATGCCCGCACTTTTGGAACGGTTGAGAAGTACATATCAGATTGACATTCAAGGAGATTTGCAGATGGTACTTATTGTGCCTACACTTTATATGTCTCAGCAGCCGCCGGAAGAAAATTTCAGAGCGATGTCTGTGAAAAACGTGTGTATGAGTGTAGTGGACGCTCAAGAGGATGGTGTGACCTTCTCGGATGATGATGGAACCATTGCAGTGGTATATTTCTTAAAAGAAGAGAATGATTCGGTTTTAGAGAAAACAGAGGAGCTTTCTGATATTTTAAAAGATGAGTTTGATACAAATCCCAAAATAGTGATTGGAAGTATTGCAGAAGACATGGAAAGCCTGTACATTTCCTATAATGATGCGAAGTATCTGCTGAATACAGAAAAAGAAGGAATACAGGATATTATACAGACTTTTGGGGCTAAGAAGAAGAATGATATTTTCAGAGATATTTTTACAGAACTGAAAGGAATTATGTGTGGCAATATTGGCAATCCAGAGTATGTAATGAAGGCTTTTCATACCTTTTGTAAGGCAACCCAGTCTTATAATTTGTCACAGCAGACAGTTCGACGCCTTTGTTTCGAGATTGCTACAGCAATGTATTTTTCCTATACAGGGGATTCAGGAGAAATGGAATCAGGCAAACTGGAAGCATTGTCAAAAAGTCTTGTTTCTGCCTCAGCAGAAGAGGCATGTGAAGTTACGGAAATGTTTCTTTCTCAGATGCTAAGTGGAAAGGAAGAGAATGTTCATGAGATTATTGATCAGGCCAAGTATTATATTTCCCAGCATTTAACAGAAGAGCTTACGGTTGCTAATATTGCCGCATCTCTTTATATTACACCCAATTATTTTTCCAGATTATTTAAGAGGGTAACGAAAGAAGGATGTAATGAATATATTGTACGTAAGCGTATTGAAAAAGCAAAATCACTGCTGGAAACTACTAGTCTGAAAACCGGAAAGATTGCCATGATGGTGGGGTATCGGGATACTAATTATTTTTCCCTTGCCTTTAAGAAGCACACGGGAAAATCACCTACAAAATATAGAGAGGAAATTCAGAAGGAAGGCAAGATTTGTCAGTAAAAGAGCAATTATTGAGAGGTATAATAAGAGGAACATGGTAAAATAGAAGAACAAAATAAGTAATTTGGAGGATGATTATGAAGAACTATAAAAATGAACGGGCAGAGGCCAGAAAGAAAGCCAAAGAACTGGTGTCAAAAATGACATTAATGGAAAAGGCATCTCAGCTGAAATATGACGCATCACCTGTGGAGCGTCTGGGGGTTCCTACTTACAATTACTGGAACGAGGCTTTGCATGGTGTAGCCAGAGCTGGTGTAGCTACTATGTTTCCACAGGCTATCGGTATGGCGGCTGCTTTTGATGAGGATGCTATGCAGAAGGTGGGGGATATGATTGCTACAGAAGGAAGAGCTAAGTACAATGAATATTCCAAGCATCATGACAGAGATATTTATAAGGGTCTAACTTTCTGGTCCCCAAATGTAAATATTTTTAGAGACCCACGCTGGGGAAGAGGTCATGAGACTTATGGAGAAGACCCATATCTCACCTCCCGTTTGGGCGTGCGATTTGTAGAGGGGCTTCAGGGAGAAGGACCTGTGATGAAGGCAGCGGCCTGCGCAAAACATTTTGCAGTACATAGCGGACCTGAGGCAATCCGCCATGAATTTGATGCAAAAGCAACGAAAAAAGATATGTGGGAAACTTACCTGCCTGCTTTTGAGGCGTTGGTTACAGAAGCAGATGTAGAGTCTGTGATGGGGGCTTATAACCGAACCAATGGGGAACCTTGTTGCGGACATAAGTATTTAATGGAAGATGTATTAAGAGATAAATGGCAGTTTGACGGACATTATGTTTCTGACTGCTGGGCAATTAAGGATTTCCATGAAAATCATAAAATTACGAAAAATGCCAGAGAATCTGCAGCCCTGGCGTTGAAGAGAGGCTGCGATGTGAATTGTGGAAATACATATTTACATCTCATGGCAGCTGTGGAGGAAGGCTTGATTTCTGAAGAAGAAATTACCCTGGCGGCAGAGCGTCTATTTACCACCAGATACCTTCTGGGACTATTTGATGGCAGTGAATATGACGAAATTCCATATGAAGCAGTGGAATGTAAGGAACATCTAGAAGCAGCGGTGGATATGGCAAGAAAAGGAAGCGTTCTTTTGAAAAATGACGGTGTGCTTCCTCTGGATAAAAGCAAGCTGAAAACCATTGGCGTGGTAGGACCAAATGCCAACAGTCGGGCAGCACTTATTGGAAATTATCATGGAACTGCATCCAGATATATTACTGTACTGGAAGGAATTCAGGATGAAGTGGGAGATGAGGTACGGGTATTGTATTCCGAAGGCTGCCATTTATCTAAGGACAAGGTAGAGAATCTTGCATGGAACCAGGACAGAATTTCGGAGGCAGTGATTACTGCAGAACATAGTGATGTGGTGGTTATCTGTGTTGGTTTGGACGAAACCTTAGAGGGGGAAGAAGGAGATACCGGAAACAGCGATGCATCTGGAGATAAGAAAGATCTTCATCTTCCAAAAGTTCAGGAAGAATTAATTGAAAAAGTAACAGCTGTAGGTAAGCCTACCATTGTAGTTCTTATGGCAGGAAGTGCCATTGATTTAAGCTATGCGGATGAACACTGTAATGGAATTCTTCTGGCATGGTATCCAGGCGCCAGAGGTGGAAAAGCAGTGGCAGATTTATTGTTTGGTAAGGTGTCGCCATCTGGAAAACTGCCAGTTACTTTCTACAGAGACTTGGAAGGAATGCCGGAATTTACTGATTACTCTATGAGGAACCGTACTTACCGTTATATGGAAAAAGAAGCCCTGTACCCATTTGGATACGGACTTACTTATGGTAATGTACAGGTGACAGAAGCAAAGGTAGTAAATCAAGTAACTGCAGACTCTGATATTGAGTTGGAAGTAAAAGTTGAGAATCATGGCAAAGAAACAGAAGAAGTGGTTCAAGTTTATATAAAAGATACGGATTCTCCTTTGGCAGTACGAAATCACAGCCTTTGCGGTTTCAAGAGAGTGGCTTTACAGACAGGAGAAAGTAAGACTGTGAAGTTTACCGTTCCAAACAGAGCTATGATGGTAGTGGATGAACAGGGAGAGTGCCATGTGGATAGCAAACACTTTACCTTGTTTGCAGGTGTATCTCAGCCAGACAGCAGAAGTAAAGGGCTTACAGGAAAATCTCCGGTGGAGGTTTCCGTAATCCTGTAAACTGCAAAAGGACAGGAAAGAGAGGACAGAAAGTATGAAGAAATGGACAGGAAAGGCAAAACAGGCGGGAGGCTGCCTGTGCCTGGCTGCCCTGTTGCTTACGGGCTGCGGGGATGCCAAAACAACACAGTCAGAGGAAAAAGCAGAGGCTGGTAAACAGACAGAAACATCGAAACTGCCGGAAAAGTCAGAGACAGAGCCAGTAGAAAATCCTGCTTTTATCCAGGATGGAATCCGAAAAGTAGTGCTTACAGAGGATGGAGAAGAGATTTTTCATCTTTCCAAGGAGCCGGCAAACTATAAGATGGACTTTGATTACTGGGAAATTTTAAATCCTTATGATGAGACCATGACTGTGAATACAGAGGAAATGTATGGTTTGTTCGATATCCTGTGCCAGATGAATCTTCAGACTCCTATAGAGATAGAAGCGGGAATTGACACTGGGATTGAGGATTCCAGTACCAGTATTTTCTTGGAATTTGTCAATACCCAAGATGAGGAAAAAGCTAAGAGTACCCTGTATGCAGATGCGGAGGCAGAAATTATTCTTGGAAACGAGGCTGGGGAAGGTAATCGTTTTGCAGCAGTGAAAGGTTTTGAAAATCAGGTTTATAAACTGCCTACAGTTCTTTTAGAGAGTGTGTATGAACTGAATCCATATGATTATATCCTGAAAATTCCGGTTCTGGTGAACATTGAGACAGTGGAAAGTATAGAACTTTCCATGTCAGATAAGACATATGAGATGTCTGTTGATGCACAGAAGCAAGAGTATCAGCTTGGAAAAAAGAAAGTAGAAAAGGAAGACTTTACTACCTTATATCAGGCCTTGTCTTCTGTTATGCTGGCAGGGCAGCCAGAGGAAGAAAGGCTAAAAGAGACAAATCAGGCATTGCTTACTGTGACCTATAACAGAAATCAAGACACAGCACCGCAAATCAGTGTTTCCTATTATGAGTATGACGATACTTATGATTTAGTGAAAATCAATGATACTCAGAGCTTTCTGGTAAAGAAAGCAGATGTGGAAACTTTAATAAAACAGATTGTGGAAGCTTTTTAAATTCCTGTTTTAAAAAGGGTTCTGGGAATCATGGAGAATCACCTCCTGGTTCACGGAACCCTTTTTGTGTTTAAAGAAAAGCGGAAAGTCTCTATTCTCCCTGGTAGCTAAACCAGTCAAAATCCGCATGATTTTCAGATGCAGTATGGTTGGAGCTGGCATACATACCAATATAAGCACCAGTGAAGCCCTCATTGACCACAGAACTTAGCAAGCTGCCATCCATGTTAGCCACAAAAGGAATCATTTCCTGTTCTGTATAGCCATAGTAGAAGCTATAGCCTTCGGTATGTCCCTGCACGCTGAGATAAATTCGTGAGGTCTTTGTATCTTCGTAAGTTTTTAATAATTCTTCTTTTACCAGAGTGCGGTTGCCGTTTTCTGTTTTCCACAATTGCAGAATAGTTTTTTCCTCTTTTTTTCTCACAGTCATGAGATAGTGGAAGCGGTCATCCTGTACTAGGGCAATGCCAGCCTCTTCTTGAGGGGTGACAGGATGAAATTCCATGGCTGTTTTAGCCAGAAATTCTTTATGACGTTGTCTTCTTCCTACAAAAGAAGGCGTGCAGATTTCTTCCATGACCTCTGGACGAAGCTTCAGTCTAAGATATCCAGGACGTTTTGCAAGGCTGTAGAACATGTCTAAAGGTGGATGAATGGTGTTCCACTGCATCTGAAGTGTGGTGCTTTCAAAGTTATCGTTTGCCGGCATAGGCGGATAAATACATCTTGGCAGATTTGGCAGACGTTCTTCTTCATTTACCAGTCCAGTTTCATTGTCAATCATAGGCCAACCGTCCTCTGCCCATACCATGGGAACCATAAAGGTTTCTCTGCCAAGATTATAATGTCCGCCAGCATAAGGACGAACAGCCAGAAGAACCATCCACCATTCACCATTTTGGGTATCTGTAATGTCTGCATGTCCTGTGACAGAAATAGGATTCAGAATAGGCATGTGACGGTGGGAAATAATAGGGTTTCTCGGGCAGATTTCATAATCCCCGTTAATAGTACGACAGCGTGCCATCTGGACACTGTGGTTAATAAAAGTTCCTCCCTCTGCCACCATGAGGTAATACCAGCCGTCCTTTTTATAAATATGAGGCGCTTCAATCCAGTGGCTATAGGTCTTTTTGCCATCCCAGATAATGTATCGAGGACCTTTGAACTGGAAGGTTACAGGGTCAAGTTCATTGAGATAAATTCCATGATGGCCTTCATAGAGGTTTTCTTCACTAATGAAATTTCCTGCATACCAAATAGAACCATCATCATCAAAAAACAGACTGGAATCAATGCCGTCAGCCCCTTCCACAAAAACAGGGTCACTCCAAGGACCGGCAGGATTTGTGGCAGTGATAATATAGTTATCTCTTCTGGCTTCCCGACCTTCAGATACAAAAGTATTAATAATGTAGAAGGTGCCCTCATGATATCGAATACTGGGAGCCCATAATCCAAGAGAGGTTTCACAGTTTTTATAATCCAGTTGGTCTGGACGGTGGATACCATGTCCAATCTGTTCCCAGTGAACCAGGTCCTGGCTATGAAAAATAGGAAGTCCAGGATAATACACAAAAGAAGAGGTTACCATGTAATAATCTTCCCCAACTCTGCAAATGGAAGGATCTGGATAGAAGCCTGGAAGTAAGGGATTTTTAAAAGTATGTTTTAGCATAAAATTTCTCCTTTCCGATTTAATACTAGGTTTATTATAAAAGTTTTTGGAGTGTAGGTAAATAGAAAAATGTGTGTTATTTACACCATAGAATCCTGGTGTTATAATGAACGGACATGTTTAAGAAAAGAGGACGTTGAGAATGGATATTATTACACTTTTTACCCTTGCCGTTGGACTATCTATGGATGCATTCGCCGTTTCTGTCTGCAAGGGGCTTGCTACTGAAAAACTGGAACCCAAACACATGATTCTGGCAGGACTCTGGTTTGGGGGCTTCCAGGCATTGATGCCAGTGATTGGATATTTTCTGGGAAGCCAGTTTAAAGACAAGATTACTTCCATTGACCATTGGGTAGCTTTTTTTCTTTTGGGATTCATTGGAATCAATATGATTCGAGAGTCCAGAGAAAAAGACAATACTTGTCCAGTTGGAGGCATGGAAGCTAGAAAAATGTTTCCTCTTGCAATCGCTACCAGTATAGATGCCCTTGCAGTGGGAATTACCTTTGCATTCCTGGACGTAAACATCATTCTGGCAGCCAGTTTTATTGGAGTCATTACTTTCACTCTTTCCGCAACAGGAGTAAAAGTAGGTAATATCTTCGGTTCCAAATACAAATCCAGAGCAGAACTGGCCGGAGGAATCATCCTTATTCTGTTAGGAACCAAAACCCTCCTGGAACACCTGGGAATCTTTTAAAAACTTTTTTATATAAACCATGTAAAACTATTTTGACAAGGGAAAAAGGGCAATGTCAAAGGCTTTTGACAGACAAAATAGTTATATTCAGATACAATAAAGGAGAAGATTCAAGATGGATATAGGATTAAAAATCAAGAAACTTAGGGAACAACAAAAAATTTCTCAAGAAGAGCTGGCTCTTAAAATATTTGTTTCAAGACAAACCATTTCTAATTGGGAAACAAATAAAAGTTGTCCAGATGTTAAAAGCTTAATTACTTTATCTGATATCTTCAATGTGTCTTTAGATAATTTTATAAAAGACGATATAAAGGAGATGAGGGAGGTTGTAGAAAAAGCAACAATTAAAAAGTTTAATGTGATAAGTGTAGTTTTCCTAATTGAATTAATAGTTGTAGCTGTAAGTGCTTATCCTTTATTTAGCATTAAGGGAAATATAGGAATTGTTATCTGGTTATGTTTGTTCGCAATAACGCTCTATACGGCAAGTAAGATTGAAAAATTCAAAAAGAGCTATGACATTCAAACCTATAAAGAAATTTTGGCATTTATTGACGGAAAACAATTAACTCATGATGAAACACAACAAGAAATTATCAAAAAATCATATTTGCATTCATTGCAGGTGTAATCGCACTTATTATATGTTTTGTTGTAATTTTTATTTGTCAGCATTTAACAAATTAAAAAGGAGAAAAAATCATGGAATTTTGGCTTATTATGATTGCCTTTATAGTTATGGGCGGAAGTTGTTCGTTAGCAGGTACTTGGTGGGATAGAAAGAACAAAAAAGGGGATGAGTAAAATGTTCAATTTAGTATATAAATCAGTTGTTGTAGAATGTTCTACTGGTATAGAAGATTTAGCAAAAGCTATTGAGAAAAAATCAGAGGAAATGCTGAATAAAGGATATAAATTAGTAACTATGTCTATGGTCGGAACAGATAAAGCTATATTAGTATTTAAGATTTAGGACATTGATAGATTTTAACAAAAATAATTGCCATAACCCAGCAATCCCGCATGCGGATATCTTTCAAGCGAATTTGTCGAGTACGCTTTGAGACTACAGGCTCAAAGTGAACGCAGGCTGAGCTTGGAAGGTACCACATGCGGGATTGCGTCAGTATGTCAATTTGTTATAAGATATCAAAGGAAACTCCCTTTTTATCCCTCGTAATATGCCTTTAAATACATTTCTTTCATTTCCTTCATCAGTGGGTAGCGTGGATTTGCTCCAGTACACTGATCGTTAAATGCATTTTCAACCATTTCATCCAGAGTAGCAAGGAAGGCTTCTTCTGTAATTCCATAGTCTTTGATAGTTCTTTTAATTCCAACTCTTTCTTTCAGCTCGGCAATTGCTTTGATAAAGTTTTCAAATACTTCATCATCGTCTTTACCCTGAATTCCTACGAAACGAGCCATTTCACAGTATCTTTCCTTTGCATGTGGATATGGATACTGAGAGAAGGTTCCCATTTTAGTAGGAGCCGGATCAGCATTGTAGCGCATAACATGCTCAATGAGCAATGCATTTGCTACGCCGTGTGGCAGGTGGTGGTAAGCGCCCAACTTGTGTGCCATGGAGTGGCAGATTCCCAAAAATGCATTGGAGAAGGCAATACCAGCCAGTGTGGAGGCATTTGCCATTTTTTCTCTTGCAATTGGGTCATCAGCGCCTTTTTCATAAGCAGCAGGCAGATAATCAAAGATTAATTTCGCTGCTTTTAATGCAACACCATCTGTATAGTCAGTAGCCATAATAGAAGCATAAGCTTCCAGAGCATGGGTAAGAGCATCAATACCAGAAGCGCTGGTAAGACCTTTTGGCTGTCCCATCATATAATCAGCATCAATGATTGCCATATTTGGCATTAATTCGTAGTCGGCAATTGGCCATTTTGTTCCAGTGGTTGCATCTGTAATAATAGCAAATGGTGTTACCTCAGAACCAGTACCAGAAGAAGTAGGAATTGCAACCATCATAGCTTTTACTCCCATTTTCGGGAAGGTGTAAACTCGTTTCCGGATATCCATGAAGTCCATAGCCAGGTCTTCAAACTTGCATTCTGGATGTTCATACATGAGCCACATAATCTTGGCAGCGTCCATAGCAGAACCACCACCCAGGGCAATAATGGTATCAGGACCAAAGGATTTTAACTGTTCCAGACCTTTCTGAGCACACTGGAGAGTTGGGTCAGGAGCAACATCAAAGAAGCATTCGTAGGTAATTCCCATTTCATCCAGTTTATCTGTAATAGGTTTGGTATAGCCATTGTTATATAAGAAGGTATCCGTTACAATGAAAGCTTTTTTCTTTTCGTATACGGTTTTTAATTCATCTAATGCAACAGGCAGACAGCCCTTCTTAAAGTAAATTTTTTCCGGTGTTCTGAACCACAGCATGTTTTCTCTCCTTTCCGCAACGGTCTTTACATTCAGCAGGTGTTTTACACCAACATTTTCCGATACGGAGTTTCCGCCGTAAGAACCGCAGCCAAGGGTAAGAGATGGAGCCAGTTTGAAGTTATACAGGTCACCAATACCACCCTGAGCAGAAGGTGTATTTACCAGAATACGGCAGGTTTTCATACGGTCTGCAAAGATATTCAGTTTCTCAGTCTGAGAAGGATGTACATAAATAGAAGCAGTATGTCCGTAACCGCCGTCTTTTACCAACTGGTCTGCCATATCTACAGCAGTTGCAAAATCTTTTGCTTTGTACAGAGCCAGAACAGGTGATAATTTTTCATGAGCAAATGGTTCAGAAACATCAACAGAAGTAACCTCACCAATGAGAATTTTTGTATTAGCAGGAACGGTAACACCAGCCATTTCTGCAATGACGGCAGCCGGCTGACCAACGATTTTTGCATTGACAGTACCAGCTTCTGTGAGGATAATGCTGCGTACTTTATCTAATTCTTCATTGTTTAATACATGGCATCCACGTTTTATGAATTCTGCTCTTACTTCATCATAAATATCAGCAATAGCAGTAACAGACTGTTCAGAAGCACAGATCATACCATTATCAAAGGTTTTAGAATGGATGACAGAGTAAACAGCAGTAGGAATGTCACAAGTACTGTCCATGATAACAGGAACGTTTCCAGGACCAACACCAATTGCCGGTTTTCCGGAAGAATAAGCAGCTGTTACCATTCCAGGACCTCCTGTAGCTAGAATTACGTCTACAGATTTCATCAAAGCATTGGAAAGTTCAATGGTAGGTTCTTCCACCCATCCAATAATGCCTTCCGGAGCCCCTGCTTTTACAGCAGCTTCCAGAATAATTTTAGCAGCTTCAATGGTACATTTTTTTGCACGTGGATGTGGGCTGATAATAATCGCATTTCTGGTTTTTAAACAAATCAGACATTTAAAGATAGCAGTGGAAGTCGGATTGGTGGTAGGAATAACAGCGCCTACCACACCAACTGGCTCTGCAATTTTTTTAACTCCATAGGAAGTATCTGTTTCAATAACACCACAGGTTTTCACTCTTCTGTAAGCATTATAGGTATATTCAGCAGCATAATGATTTTTAATTACTTTATCTTCCAGGACACCCATACCGGTTTCTTCACAAGCCATTCTTGCAAGGGGAATACGCATTTTATTAGCTGCCATAGCAGCTTCAAAGAAGATTTTATCTACCTGTTCCTGTGTGAAAGAAGCGAATTTTTTCTGTGCTTCCCGCATAGAAGCAATTTTTGCCTGAAGGGCGTCTACACTATTATTGGTTTCTAGTGCTATTGTTTCTGTTTTTTTTGCCATGGGAAATCCTCCTTAATATTGATAAAAAATTAACAAATTTAAATCTGAAATGATTGTAACGCATTGTTAAATGTTTGTCAATATGATTTGAAAAGAAAATGGAAAAACTGTAAGTTTCTTGTAAGTGTATTTTATCATGAGTGGTGTAGAAAAGAAAGAAAAAAGATTGTTAAATAATAAATAATCAGACAATAGAAAAAGTAGACATAAGATATTTTTAGATGGTAAAAGGTGTTCTGGGTTGAATTGATAAAAAAGTAACAATGATAGATGATAAAAATCACTGAAAACAGGATTGTGAGTAGATAAAAATCATGATATACTGTTTGTGAGAACAACTGTGTTACAGGGTGGCTGACCTCTATTCTACATAGAATGGGGGTGGTGCTGATGGACAATCGTAAGAATCAATTTGATTTCAAAGACCTGATGGCTTTTGGAATGTTCATACTGTCACTGCTGACATTCATTTACTTGATTTGTCACTGATGATATAAAGCATAGAAAAAACCACCCTCATAAAAACTTTGACGAGTTAGGGTGGCATTTTCTATGCTAGACTTATACTGGTCAACCCCTTGTGGGCGGTTGTTCTTTTTGTTACACTCTTACTATAGCATATCTGCATACAGGACACAACTACATTTTAAGAGTTTCTCCTGTTTTTTATTTCTTGAAGCTCTGTCTTTTTCTCAGACGGGAATCCAGAATTTTTTTGCGAATACGCAAAGATTCCGGTGTGATTTCCAGAAGCTCGTCCACGTCAATAAAATCCAGCGCCTGTTCCAGACTTAAGATTCTCGGTGGTGTCAGTTTCAGGGCTTCATCAGCAGAGGAGGAACGGGTATTTGTAAGGTGTTTGGTCTTACATACATTCAACTCAATATCTTCTGGCTTTCCGCTCTGTCCAATGACCATACCAGAATAAACTTTTTCTCCAGGTCCAATAAATAAGGTCCCTCGATCCTGTGCGGAGAATAAGCCATAGGTTACAGATTCGCCAGCTTCAAAGGCAATAAGAGAACCCTGTTTTCTGTACTGTAAATCTCCTTTGTATGGCGCATAACCGTCAAAGGCAGTGTTTAAGATACCAGTTCCTTTGGTGGAAGTAAGGAATTCTCCACGGAATCCAATGAGTCCTCTGGAAGGAATATGGAATTCCAGACGGGTGCTTCCGTCACTGGCAGGACTCATACCTTGAAGTTCACCTTTTCGTTCACTTAATCTTTGAATTACAGTGCCAGAGAATTCTTCTGGAACATCAATATAGGCAATTTCCATTGGTTCCAGCTTATGACCTCTTTCATCTTCTTTATAAATAACTTCTGCCTTGCTCACAGCGAATTCATAGCCTTCACGGCGCATGTTTTCAATTAAAACAGATAAATGCAGCTCTCCACGTCCAGATACTTTAAAGCAGTCTGTGCTGTCTGTATCTTCCACACGAAGGCTTACGTCTGTATTTAGCTCGCGCATGAGGCGCTCTCTTAAATGACGGGAAGTAACAAATTTACCTTCCTGTCCTGCGAAAGGACTGTCGTTGACAATAAAGTTCATAGAAATAGTAGGCTCAGAAATTTTCTGGAATGGAATTGGTTCTGGATTTTCTGGGGAACAGAGAGTATCGCCAATATGAATATCCGAGATTCCGGCAATCGCTACAATAGAGCCGATTCCAGCCTCTTTTACCTCGATTTTGTTTAATCCGTCAAATTCATAGAGTTTGCTGATTTTTACTTTCTTCATTTTGGAAGCGTCATGATGATTTACTAAAACAACATCCTGGTTTACGCTTAAGCTGCCGTTTTCTATTTTTCCTACTCCAATACGCCCTACATATTCATTATAATCAATGGTGCTGATAAGAGCCTGAGTGGGAGCATCCGGATCACCTGTAGGTGCAGGGATATATTTTAAAATGGTTTCAAATAATGGCTCCATATTATCAGAAGTATCTCCAAGGTCTAACATGGCATGTCCAGCCTTTGCAGATGCATAAAGGAATGGACAGTCTAACTGTTCGTCAGAAGCATCTAAATCCATGAGAAGTTCCAGAACTTCATCGATTACTTCATCGGGTCTGGCCTCTGGGCGGTCAATCTTATTGATACATACAATAACATGAAGATCTAATTCCAGCGCTTTTTTCAGAACAAATTTTGTCTGAGGCATAGCGCCTTCAAAGGCATCTACCAAAAGGATAACACCGTCTACCATTTTTAGAACACGTTCTACTTCACCACCGAAGTCTGCATGTCCTGGTGTATCAATGATATTAATTTTTGTATTCTTATAATATACAGCTGTGTTTTTGGAAAGAATGGTAATACCACGTTCCCGTTCAATGTCATTAGAGTCCATGACACGTTCCTGCACTGCCTGGTTTTCACGGAAAACGCCGCTTTGACGGAGAAGCTGGTCAACCAGAGTGGTTTTTCCGTGGTCTACATGAGCAATAATGGCAACGTTTCTAATATCTTCTCTTGCTTGTTTCATTATAGAACCTCTTTTCTTGGTTTTTTCAAAGTTTTCTATGCTTCAGGGAAGGGAAAGATTCCCTTAAACACCTGGTTTTTGCAGTAAAATACGGATTTTATTCTATCATACTTCTTCTTAATTACAAGGGAAAATAAAATTTTTTCAAAAAAAAATAAAAAATTGGTTCTAAAGAAAGGCATCCGAGAATAAACATGATATAGACAAGATACCAGAAAGAGGAAGGGGAAACAAATCATGGCAGATAAAATTATTGAAAACAATCAGGTGTCCATTATGGGAAAAATCGCATCCGGCTTTACATTTAGCCACCAGGTATATGGGGAAGGATTTTACTTGGTAGACCTTTTAGTAAAAAGGCTCAGCGATTCTGAGGACAGAATACCACTGATGGTTTCAGAGCGTCTGGTAGACGTTACACAGGATTATGAAGGAGAATACATTATGGTGCAGGGACAATTTCGTTCCTATAATCGCCACGAAGAAAAAAAGAACAGGCTGGTGCTGTCTGTTTTTGTAAGAGAGCTATCCTTTGTAGAGGAAGCAGACGATTCCATAAAAACAAATCAGATTTTCCTGGATGGTTATATCTGTAAACCTCCGATATACAGAAAAACGCCTTTGGGAAGAGAAATCGCTGACTTATTGTTAGCAGTGAATAGGCCCTATGGAAAATCAGACTACATACCATGCATATGTTGGGGAAGAAATGCCAGATATGCATCTGCCTTTGAAGTGGGAGGCCATGTTCTCCTCTGGGGCCGCATCCAAAGCAGAGAATATATCAAAAAACTAGGCGAAAACCAAACAGAAAAAAGAACTGCCTATGAGGTATCAGTGAGTAAGTTGGAGTACGCTGACTAATATTTATTGCAATATAATCACAGGTGTAGTAATATATACACAACTCGAAAATAGCAAACCAGGAGAAAGCGGTCTGTAAGAGGTGTAAGATTATGGATGAAGAAAAGGGATTGACACAGATTTACTGTGGACCAGGAAAAGGAAAGACCAGTGTTGCCATTGGTCAGGCCATTAGAGCCGTTGGACACGGGAAACGTGCCATTGTAATTCAGTTTTTAAAAGGAAGGGCAACATCAAAACTGGATTATTTATCAGCCCTGGAACCGGATGTGCGGTTATTTAGATTTGAAAAAAAAGATAAGTACTATGAAGATTTAACCCAGGAGGAAAAATTGGAAGAAAACCTGAATATTCGAAATGGATTAAATTTTGCCAGAAAAGTGCTTGCAACAGAAGAGTGTGATATGCTGATCCTGGATGAGATTTTGGGAGCTCTGGAATTTGGAATTGTCTCGGATGAAGATATTCTGGGAGTAATTGGAGCAAAGTCTCAGGAAACAGAACTGATTATGACAGGAAATATGGTAACAGATGCCTTGAAAAATGTGGCAGACAGAGTTGTTTCTTTAGAGATTGTGAAATAAAATACAAAAGAAATAGGAACCTGACGTGAGGAGGAAGAATATGTCTATTTTTACAGGTGCAGGTGTAGCGATTGTTACACCCATGAAAGAAAATGGAGAAGTGAATTTTGAGAAATTAGGGGAAATCTTGGAAGAACAGATTGCAGGTCATACAGATGCAATCATTATCTGTGGTACCACAGGAGAATCCTCTACCATGACCCATGAGGAACATCTGGAGACTATAAGATATACCGTAGAGAAAGTGAACAAGAGAATTCCGGTTATTGCAGGAACTGGTTCTAACTGTACAGAAACAGCCATTTATCTTTCAAAAGAAGCAGAAAAGATGGGAGCTGACGGACTTCTTTTGGTAAGTCCTTACTACAATAAGTCTACACAGAAAGGGCTGATTGCCCATTATACAGCAATTGCGGAAGCTGTAAAGATTCCGATTATTCTGTATAATATTGCTGGAAGGACAGGAGTTAATATCCAGCCAGAGACAATTGCATATCTGGTAAAGAATGTGGAGAACATTGTAGGTGTGAAGGAAGCATCCGGAAATATTTCTCAAGTTGCTGAGATTGCAGCTCTTACAGACGGAAAATGTGATATTTATTCAGGAAATGATGATCAGATTGTACCGATTCTGTCCCTTGGAGGAAAAGGTGTGATTTCTGTATTGTCAAATGTTGCTCCTGAATATACACATGACATTGTTGCGAAATACCTGGATGGGAAAGTAGAGGAAAGCTGCAAAATGCAGTTAGATGCGCTTCCGTTGATTCACGCACTATTCTGTGAAGTAAATCCGATTCCTGTAAAAACAGCTATGAATCTTATGGGAAAAGAAGTAGGACCTTTCCGCATGCCTCTTTGTGAAATGGAGGAAGCACATAAGGAAGTTTTGAAAAATGCTATGAAAGATTTTGGATTGAAACTGGCATAAAAGCTTTTTGAGATACAGAAGAAAAGAGGATAAAAAAATGGTCAGAATCATTATGAATGGTTGTAATGGACATATGGGGCAGGTTATTTCAGAACTTGTTTCCAAGGATGAGAATGCTGAAATCGTAGCAGGCGTGGATTTACAGGATACAGGACGATATGCTTATCCTGTATTCACCAAGATTGGAGCTTGTGATATAAAAGCAGATGTTATGATTGATTTTTCTTCCGCAAAAGCAACAGATGCTGTTTTAGAATATTGCGGCAGCAGAGAACTTCCTTTGGTACTGTGTACCACAGGATTGTCCCAGGAACAGTTAAAAAAAGTGGAGGAGACAGCAGGAAAAACAGCGGTGCTTCGCTCTGCTAATATGTCTCTTGGAATCAATACGTTGTTAAAACTGATTCAAGATGCAGCGAAGGTTCTGGCAGCAGCAGGATTTGATATGGAAATCGTAGAACGTCACCATAATCTGAAGGTGGATGCTCCAAGTGGAACTGCTCTGGCCTTAGCAGACAGCTTGAATGAAGCTATGGATAATGAATATCACTATGTCTATGACCGAAGCCAGAAGAGAGAACAAAGAGATTCCAAAGAAATTGGTATTTCTGCAGTTCGTGGAGGTACTATTGTAGGAGATCATGAGGTGATTTTTGCAGGTCCGGATGAAGTGATTGAATTTAAGCATACTGCGTATTCAAAGACTGTTTTTGCCAAAGGTGCAGTAGAAGCAGCAAAGTTTCTAAAAGGAAAACCGGCAGGTATGTATAATATGAGTCATGTGATTGATGGCTGAAAATTTATAGAAAAATAAAGGAAAGAAGGGGAGAATTGCTTTTTGTGATAATCTCCTTCTTTTTTTGCCAAAAAGGTATAAAAAAGAGAAATCTGTCCATATTAACAGCAGAACTTAATAGAAAAGGAGAATAATCATTATGAAGAACATGAAAAAGGTTATTGCGGGACTGCTGTTAGTTACTGTTTTATGCGGCGTGACTGCCTGTGGGGGTGACAATAACACAAATAATAAGGATAACACAACAACCACAGAGGATAGAAAAGATGACAACCGAGATACTAACAAGGAGGATGGACTGATAGAGGACACAGGAGAGGATATCAAAGACGGCGTAGAAGATCTGGGAGATGATATCCGTAATGGTGTGGACAACATGGAAGATTCTATAGAGAACAATGGAAATAATGCGGTTAATGATAGTAATGCAGGAGAAAACAAGAACTAGTAAAGGTGTGAGCAAATTTCATTCGCAAAGAGAACAGTAACTACAAAATATATTTCATTTCTAAATTATCTAAAAACTGTTGAATAAATGAAGGAATATTGATATAATAAGAATACATTACAGGGCGGCACCATTGCCTATGTAAAATACACGTAAAAGGGGTTGGACAGAATGAAGTTTGTAATAAGTGGAAAGAACATTGACGTTACAGAAGGCCTTAAAAGTGCAGTAGAAGACAAGCTGGGGAAATTGGAGAAATACTTTACCTCTGACACGGAAGTGATTGTTACACTTAGCGTTGAAAAAGAAAGACAAAAAATCGAAGTTACTATTCCTGTAAAGGGAAATATCATTCGTTCTGAGCAGGTAAGCAGTGATATGTATGTTTCCATTGACCTGGTAGAGGAGATTATTGAAAGACAGTTAAGAAAGTACAAAAATAAAATTATTGATAAAAAACAGAGCGCGGGCTTCCAGCCGGAGTTTGTAGAAAAGGATTTCGAGGAGGATGAAAACGAAATTAAAATCATCCGTACTAAGAAATTTGGTTTTAAACCCATGTATCCGGAAGATGCCTGTGTGCAAATGGAACTGCTGGGACATAATTTCTTTGTATTCTTAAATGCAGAAACAGAGGAAGTCAATGTTGTTTATAAGAGAAAAGGCAATACCTACGGATTGATTGAGCCAGATTTTGGCTGAGCAAATATTCTTTTATGAAGGAAAAAAGTAAGTAAATAAAAGAAGCTGTTATCTGAAAATGCAGTCTGGAATCTTCCTATACCTTTGGACAAGATGCAAAGAGTATGAAGATTTCAGATATGCATTTTCCTGTGACAGTTTCTTTTTGTGTTTTTAGATGTTGTGTAAAGGGGAGGAAAGTGTTACAATATTTGCTAAGAGTGTTAAAATCTATAGATTTTGGGAGTAATAGTACATGAATATCATAAAAAAAATGTTTGGAACACACAGTGAGAGAGAATTGAAGCGTATTTACTCTACTGTGGATAAAATCGAAGCTCTCCGGCCGACCATGCAAGCTTTAACAGATGAAGAACTACAAGGGAAAACCAGAGAATATAAGAACCGCCTGGAAAAAGGGGAAACCCTGGACCAGCTTCTTCCAGAAGCATTTGCAACCGTAAGAGAGGCTGCAAAACGTGTGCTTGGTATGGAGCATTATAGGGTACAGTTAATTGGTGGTATTATTCTTCATCAGGGACGTATTGCAGAGATGAGAACCGGTGAAGGTAAGACCTTGGTGTCTACACTTCCAGCTTATTTAAATGCCCTGGAAGGTAAGGGAGTGCATGTTGTAACAGTCAATGATTATCTGGCGCATCGTGATGCCCAGTGGATGGGAAAAGTTCATGAATTTTTGGGACTGACCGTTGGTGTGGTTTTAAATACCATGAAAAACGATGAAAGAAGAGAACAGTATGCCTGTGATATTACCTATGTCACCAACAACGAGCTGGGATTTGATTATCTTCGTGATAACATGGTTATTTATAAGGAGCAGCTGGTACAGAGAGACCTTCATTATGCGATTATTGACGAGGTGGACTCTGTTTTAATTGATGAGGCCAGAACTCCTTTGATTATCTCGGGCCAGAGCGGCAAATCTACAAAGCTCTATGAAGTCTGTGATATTTTGGCAAAACAGCTGGAGCGTGGAGAGGCCAGTGGAGAAATGACTAAGATGACTGCGATTATGGGCGAGGAAATCACAGAAACAGGTGATTTTATTGTCAATGAAAAGGATAAGATTGTCAATCTTACAGAGCAGGGTGTGAAAAAAGTCGAGAACTTCTTCCATATTGAAAACCTGGCAGATCCGGAAAACCTGGAAATCCAGCACAATATGATTCTGGCACTTCGTGCTCACTATTTGATGTTCCGGGATCAGGACTATGTGGTGAAAGATGATGAGGTTCTAATCGTAGATGAATTTACTGGACGTATTATGCCGGGAAGAAGGTATTCTGACGGCCTTCACCAGGCAATTGAAGCAAAAGAGCATGTAAAAGTAAGAAGAGAGAGTAAAACACTGGCAACCATTACTTTCCAGAATTTCTTTAATAAATATGCTAAGAAATCAGGTATGACAGGTACAGCTCTTACAGAAGAGCAGGAATTCCGTGATATTTATGGAATGGATGTTATTGAAATTCCTACGAATAAGCCAGTGGCACGTATTGATTTAGATGATGCGGTTTATATGACCAAAAAAGAGAAATTCCGTGCAGTTGTGGAGGCAGTAAAGGAAGCCCATGCTAAGAAACAGCCAGTTTTGGTTGGTACTATTACGATTGAGACTTCAGAACTTTTAAGCCGTATGCTTAATAGGGAAGGAATTCGCCATCAGGTGTTGAATGCAAAATTCCATGAGCAGGAAGCAGAAATTGTAGCTCATGCAGGGGAAGCTGGAAATGTAACCATTGCCACAAACATGGCTGGACGTGGTACAGACATTAAGCTGGATGAGGTGGCAAAAGCAGCAGGTGGTCTGAAAATTATTGGTACAGAGCGTCATGAATCTCGTCGTATTGATAATCAGCTGCGTGGACGTTCCGGACGTCAGGGAGATCCTGGTGAATCCAGATTTTATATTTCTTTGGAAGACGATTTAATGCGTCTGTTTGGTTCAGAGAAATTGATGAAAGTATTCCAGTCTCTTGGAGTAGCGGAAAATGAGCAGATTGAGCACAAGATGCTTTCCAGTGCTATTGAAAAAGCTCAGAAGAAGATTGAAGGAAATAACTACGGTATCCGTAAAAATCTATTAGAGTATGACCAGGTAAATAATGAACAGAGAGAAATTATTTACAAAGAGAGACGTATGGTTCTAGATGGAGTCAATATGCGTGATTCTATTTATAAAATGATTACAGATACGGTAGATCATACGGTGGATATGTGCCTGTCTGATGATGTAGACCAGGAAGAATGGGATTTGGGAGAAATCAATGCAGTACTGCTTCCTACAATTCCATTGAAGCCTCTTATTCTGGAAGATGTAAAGGGTAAGAAAAAAAATCAGGTGAAACAGGACTTAAAAGAACAGGCAGTGAAGCTTTACGAAGAAAAAGAAGCAGAGTTTCCAGAAGCAGAGCAGCTGCGCGAACTGGAACGTGTCATTCTTTTGAAAGTTATTGACCAGAAATGGATGGATCATATTGACGATATGGATCAGTTGCGTCAAGGAATCGGTCTTCAGGCATATGGTCAGAGAGATCCGAAGGTAGAATACAAGATGCAAGCATATGAAATGTTTGACAGTATGATTGCGTCTATTCAGGAAGCTACATTAAGGTTATTATACCATGTACGTTTGGAACATAAGGTAGAGAGAGAACAGGTAGCACAGGTGACAGGAACCAATAAGGATGAGACTGGACCTAAGAAGCCAGTACAAAGAGCAGAGAAAAAAGTCTATCCAAATGATCCCTGCCCATGCGGCAGCGGCAAGAAATATAAGCAGTGCTGCGGCAGGAAGCCAGTATAAAGTATAATGAGAACTGCTGTAGGTACGGGAAACTGTAACTGCAGCAGTTTATTTGTTAAGGAGGAACGGATATGGGACAAATGGTAGATTTTACAATGGAACGGGAAGGACTTGTAAAAGTAGGAGACAGGGTAGAACTAAAAGAAGATCAGGCTCTTACCATGGCAGGAATGATGTATTACTATACCATAAAGCCAGCCGAGGCTATGTCCAGTAATTTGAAGAAGCCTTTGAAAAAACTTGCGGGAACTGTGACAAAGGTAGAACAGCAGGTGAGTATTTATATGGTAACTGTGGAAATAGATGAAGAATAAGGAGAGATTTGTTATATGGTGGAATTAGATCAGTTTAAATATACATTAAATGGTTATGAACAGCCTCTAAAAGAGGTACGGGATTCCTTGGATTTGGAGAATAAGGAACAGCGAGTAGAAGAATTAGAACGAGAAATGGAAGCGCCTGATTTTTGGGATAATGCGGAGCGTTCCCAGAAAATGATGAAGGAATTAAGCTCTTTAAAAGGAGATATTGAAATTTATCATAAACTCAAAAATCAGAAAGAAGAGATTGAGCTTATGATTGAAATGGGATACGAAGAAAATGATGCTTCTGTTATTCCGGATATTCAGGAAATGCTGGATGAGTTCCAGAGAGATTTTGAACATATCAGAATTAAAACATTGCTTTCCGGAGAATATGACAAGGATAATGCCATTGTGACCCTTCATGCAGGAGCAGGAGGAACAGAGTCCTGTGACTGGGCCAGTATGTTATACCGTATGTATCTCAGGTGGGCAGACCGCCAGGGATTTTCTACAGAGGTATTGGATTATCTGGATGGAGAAGAAGCAGGGATTAAATCTGTTACCTTCCAGGTA
Source organism: uncultured Bacillota bacterium (assembly GCA_905200905.1). Lineage (GTDB taxonomy): Bacteria > Bacillota > Clostridia > Lachnospirales > Lachnospiraceae > Blautia. The sequence goes on along the minus strand of CAJKMA010000006.1, from coordinate 15,283 downwards.
AATGGGGAAAATGCCTATGGATATTTAAAATCAGAAAAGGGTGTTCACCGTCTGGTTCGTATTTCTCCTTTTAATGCTGCTGGAAAACGTCAGACTTCTTTTGTTTCTTGCGATGTTATGCCGGATATTGAGGAAGATGTGGACGTAGAGATTAATCCAGATGATTTAAGAATTGATACCTATCGTTCCAGCGGTGCAGGTGGACAGCATATTAACAAAACATCTTCTGCTATCCGTATTACCCATCTTCCCACAGGAATTGTGGTACAGTGCCAGAATGAACGTTCCCAGTTCCAGAATAAGGATAAGGCTATGCAAATGCTGAAAGCAAAGCTGTATTTGTTAAAACAACAGGAAAATGAAAAGAAACTGTCTGGAATTCAGGGTGAGCTCACAGAAATTGGCTGGGGAAATCAGATTCGTTCTTATGTCATGCAGCCATACACCATGGTAAAAGACCACAGAACCAATGAGGAATCAGGAAATGTGGATGCAGTCATGAATGGAAATATTGATAACTTTATTAATGCTTACCTGAAATGGGTTGCTCTTGGTAAATTGGAAAAGTAGTTGCTTAATGTCCTAAAGTGTGGTAATATCTTTTGAGGACAAACAAATGTGTTTTTGAAAAGAACAAAGGTAGAATTATGGCAGATAATCGTAGGTATTTTGTAGTGACAGAAAAAGCGGTGCCAGATGTATTGCTGAAGGTAGTTGAAGCAAAACGACTTTTGGATATTCAGAAATCTGCGACCGTGCAGGAAGCTGTAGATGAAGTAGGCATTAGCAGAAGCTCTTTTTACAAATATAAGGATGATATCTTTCCTTTTAAGGAAAAGACCAGAGGGCAGAATATTACCTTTATTATCCAAATGGATGATGAGCCAGGATTGCTTTCTGCTGTTTTGGGAATGATTGCAAAGTTCCATGGAAATATATTGACCATTCATCAAAGTATTCCTATGAATGGGATTGCAACTTTGACCCTAAGTGTGACCATTGCGGAAACACAGGGAGATGCAGCTGCTATGGTGGAGCATATTGAGCATATTGAGGGAGTTCATTATCTGAAGATTTTAGGAAGAGAGTAGAGAAAAGACAAAAGGAGAGACAGCATGATTCAGATTGCAGTATTAGGCTATGGCACAGTGGGTTCAGGCGTTGTTGAAGTCATAGAGACAAATTATGAAAGTATTAAGAAACGAGCAAAAGATGAAATCAGCATTAAATATGTGCTGGATTTAAGAGAATTTCCAGGAAGTTCTATTGAGAAGATTCTGGTCCATGATTATGAGCAGATTGTAAGTGATCCAGATGTAAAGATTGTGGTGGAGGTTATGGGAGGTGTAGAACCTGCTTATACTTTTACAAAGAGAGCTTTAGAAGCTGGAAAGAGTGTGTGTACTTCCAATAAGGAACTGGTGGCAAGACATGGACAGGAGCTCATGAAGCTGGCTGCCCAAAAAGGTGTGAATTATATGTTTGAGGCCAGCTGCGGAGGTGGAATACCCATTATCCGTCCGTTAAACTCCTCTCTTACTGCTGATGAAATTGATGAAATTTCTGGTATTTTAAATGGTACTACCAACTATATTCTTACAGAAATGGCAGAGAAGTACAGGGATTTTGATACCGTATTAAAGGAAGCTCAGGAGCTTGGATATGCGGAACGCAATCCAGAAGCAGATGTGGAAGGATATGATGCGTGCAGAAAAATTGCGATTCTTTCCTCTCTGGCTTACGGTTCCCATGTGGATTATGAAAAGGTTTATACAGAGGGAATTAGTAAGGTTACAGTGGAAGATATGAAGTATGCCAATGCCATGGGAATGAGCATTAAACTTCTGGCTACCAGTAAGAGAAGGGATAACCGTTTTTATGCTATGGTGTGTCCTGTTCTGGTGGGAAAAGACAGTCCATTGTATAGTGTCAATGGAGTGTTTAACGGGATTTTTGTACATGGAAATGTGCTGGGAGACGCTATGTTTTATGGAAGCGGTGCCGGAAAATTACCTACAGCCAGTGCAGTAGTGGCAGACGTAGTAGATTGTGCCAAACATTTGAATAAAACAGTGATGATGAGCTGGAGTAGTCATGGACTGGATATGGTGGATGTAAAAGATGTGCAGCATGCATTTTTTGTACGTATGAAGGGAAATCCGGAAACAGGATACCAGGAAGCGGAGGCTGCTTTTGGTAAGGGAAAACTTGTGACACTGCCAGAGTTGGATGGTGAATTTGGATTTGTTACAGAGAAAATGAGCGAAGGAGCTTTTGATGAAAAAGCATCTAAGCTGCAGAACATGGTAACCAGGATTCGTATTAAAGCATAGAGGGAATGCGTATGAAATATATTGTGGTCTTAGGAGATGGAATGGCAGATGAGCCGTTAAAAGAACTGGGAGGGAAAACGCCTCTTGGTTTTGCAAAAACACCGGTGATGGATATGCTGGCAGAACAGGGAGAGATTGGTATGGTGCAGACAGTTCCAAAGGGCATGAGTCCAGGGAGTGACACTGCAAATTTGTCTGTGTTGGGATATGACCCACAGGTGTATTATTCCGGACGTTCTCCTTTGGAGGCGCTAAATATAGGCGTTGCTCTTTTGGAGGGGGATGTTGCTATTCGCGCAAACCTGGTAACGCTTTCCGAAGAGGAAACAGTGTATGAGGACAAGCATATTTTAGACCACAGTGCAGATGAAATTAGCACTCAGGAAGCAGCAGAACTTCTGGAGGCTGTAAAGAACGAACTTCAAAATGATATGTTTCAGTTTTATGTGGGAACTAGTTACCGCCATTGTCTCATTTGGAAACAAGGTATGGTGGTTCCTCTTACCCCGCCTCATGATATCAGGGGAAAGGTCATTGGAGACTATGTAGCAGAGGAAAAGTTACTTTTGGATTTGCAGAAGAAAAGTTATGAGATTCTGGTCAATCATCCCATTAATCAAGAACGAAAGAAAAAGGGACTGAATCCTGGAAATAGTCTTTGGTTTTGGGGTGCAGGGACAAAACCTCAGCTTATGGATTTTGAAGAGAAGTTTCATAAAAAAGGAGCCATGATTTCAGCCGTAGATTTACTAAAAGGCATTGCTGTTGGAACAAATATGGTGAATCTTACAGTGGAAGGTGCCACAGGAGGTTTGAATACCAATTATGAAGGAAAGGCTCAGGCGGCCGTAGATGCCCTTTTGAAGGACAACTGTGATTTTGCCTATATTCATGTGGAGGCACCAGATGAAATGGGGCATCAGGGAAGTGTTGAGAAAAAAATACAGGCAATTGAGTATCTGGATGATCGGGTTATCCGACTGGTAAAGGAAGGGTTGGATGCCTCAGGGAAGGATTACCGAATGCTAGTTTTACCAGACCATCCAACACCAATCAACGTAAAAACCCATACAGGGAATCCGGTTCCGTATCTATTGTATGACAGTAGAAAACAGGAGAAACATTCCTGGAAATACAATGAGGAAGAAGCAAAAAAGACAGGGAAGTTTCTGGAAAAGGGACATGAACTGCTGGGGTATTTGTTTGAAGAATCAGAAAAAGAAGCAATGGTAATATAAAAGAAAAGAGATAATTTTGAGAACCCCAAATTGCGTTTTGGATTTTCCCAAGATTATCTCTTTTTTCGTTTTTCTATAACATAGGGTTTGTAAAGGAATTATCCTGAACATTTTCCGCTTCTACCACCGGTGTATCCAGTTCTCCAGTAATGTCCATGTAGAAAAATGCAAGTGTGGTCTGCATATAGGGCAGGAGCCACAGAATACCAATATAGCAAGTAAAAATACATACAATAGTAAGAGGAAGGAAGCTGAGATACAGATGTACATAGCGCCCTTTGTTGCCCTTCATGAGTTTTAAGCTTTCTTTCATAGCCTGCATGGCTCCCATTTCTGGATAATCCAGCAACAGGTAATTAGCAAGACCGAAAAATGCAGCTAAAATAATGCTTACCAGACTACGAACTAGAATTCCCACCATACTAAGAATTATAGCATTCCAAGAAGAACTGGTGTAGCTTGGAATATCAAAAGGAAGAGATACCAGAATCCCAACCAAAAGAAGAATAAAATTCACCACAATAAAACGGTCTGGATTGTGGGAAAAAGCATAAAAAATATTTCCAAGGGTATAAGGCTGTCTCCGATTCAGATTTAAAATCATCTTATCATAGCCAACCATAAGTAAGGAACTTAGCAGAGAAAAAAGATATACCAGAATCTGGCTGGTAACCAGACTTATCGTGTTAGAAACATCTAAAAACCCTGTTACAACCATACTTAAAACACTAGTTACAATTGTAATTAAAAGGTAAGCAGAAACGGGAAGAGCAAAATTTCCAGTGAGGGCTTCCCTAGCCAGAGTTTTCAGATTTGCAGATGTTCGTTTCATAAATAATCTCCAATCTTTATATGTAATATGTGGTATAATTATACCACATTACATAGAGGTTACAAGGGGAGAATTTGTAATATGAAGATAAAAAAAGTAAGAGACAGAAAACAGGAAAAAGAACTTTACCAAGCAGGCTGGCTCTTGTTTCTGGTATTTTTCATTTTAGCATCAGCATGGAAGCTTTTTGGAATTTCTATGAAGTTGCCGCCTTGTTTGTTTCATAAATGGACAGGATTTTACTGTCCGGGATGTGGGGGAACCAGGGCTATTCGAGAATTGTTGCAAGGACATGTGATGAATTCTTTTTTCTATCATCCGGTGGTAGTATATGGAAGTGTATTATATATCTGGTTTATGATTTCTCATACCGTAGAATATGCCTCAAAAGGAAAAGTTAGAATTGGGATGCCGTATACAGATAAGTATCTTTATATTGCAGCGGGAATCATCCTTCTGCAATGGGTGATTAAAAATATGGTAAAGCTGATTTGGGGAGTGGGAATTATATGAAATTCCCATCTCCATTATTCTCCGGTATCTCTTCTGGCTGCTGATAATAAGGAAGTTCATCCTCAAAAAACTCTTCGTATCCTTCAAAACCATCATAATTATCATAGCTGTCATAATCATTATAATCATCCATGGTACCTTCATCGCCATATAGATATTTATCCAGAAAATCATAAAGCTCATCTTCGGTCAGGTCTTCAGAAGTAATGATGGAGAGATAATCCTGCATGAAACTGCGTCCCTCGTCTGTGGCAAAGAAAAAGGTACAAATCGTAATAATCAGTACAGTAGCAAGGGTAATACAGCTAATTCCAATAGCCATGCCTGCTTTGGCAGGGCCGGAACGTGAATACTGTCCTTTGGAAAGACAGGAAAATAAAATAGCCAGGCCTGCAAAAATAAAAAGCACAAAAGGCATACAACACAGAGACAGTAAAGCCAGGATTCCCATAACCAGAGACAGGGAAGCCATAGTGTGATTTCCGTCGTAAACAGGAGGCACAGGTGTCGGCTGAGATTGTGGCGTATATGGCTGGTAATAATTTCCTTCATAAGGATTTTCCATAGGTTAAATCCACCTTTCTTTTGTTAGAATATAAATATTTTGATGATATGAAACATTTTATCATGGATTATTTTTAGGGGCAACCCAATTTTCTTGACAAATTCCTCATGCATTGATAAGGTTGTAGTTGGCAGGATTTCAAAGGAAAAACTGTCGCTGAAACTTAGGGAAAGAAAGGACGTTTTATATGGACATTATTCAAGTAATCACCCAGGAATTAAAAGTAGAGAAATGGCAGGTAGAAGCTGCTGTTGCTCTTATAGATGAAGGGAACACCATTCCATTTATTTCACGATATAGAAAAGAAGCTACAGGAGCATTAAATGATGAACAGCTTCGTAATCTTTTTGAGCGGCTTACTTATTTAAGAAACTTAGAGGATAAGAAAAATCAGGTGCTTTCTAGTATTGAAGAACAGGGAAAACTTACAGAAGATTTGAAAAAGCAGATTTTAGAAGCACAGACCTTAGTAGTGGTAGAGGATTTGTATCGTCCATACCGGCCAAAGAGAAGGACAAGAGCTATTATTGCAAAAGAGAAGGGTCTGGAGCCATTGGCAAATATTCTGAAGCTGCAGATGACAGATAAGACCATGGAAGAGGAAGCAGCAGCATTTATTTCTGAGGAAAAAGAAGTAAAAACAGCAAAAGATGCTTTGGCAGGAGCTATGGACATTGTAGCAGAGAGTATTTCAGATGAAGCAGATTACCGCATCCATATTCGTAAAACAACTATGAAGTCAGGGCTTCTTGTTTCTTCTGCAAAAAAACCGGAAGAAGCTACGGTTTATGAGATGTATTATGAATATCAGGAGCCGGTTTCCAAAGTGGCAGGACATAGAATTTTGGCAATTAACAGAGGGGAAAAAGAGAAGATTCTCACTGTGAAAATTGAAGCGCCAGAAGAAGAAATTTTGCGTTATTTGGAAAAGCAGGTTATTACAAAAGATAACCCCAATACAACATCAATGTTAAAAGCAGCAGTAGAAGATTCTTACAGACGTCTGATTGCACCAGCGATTGAGCGTGAGATTCGTAATGATTTAACAGAAAAGGCGGAAGATGGAGCAATTAAGGTGTTTAAGAAGAACCTGGAACAGCTTCTTATGCAACCTCCAATTGTAGGACAGGTTGTTCTTGGATGGGACCCTGCATTCCGTACAGGATGTAAACTGGCAGTTGTTGATGCCACAGGAAAGGTACTGGATACCACCGTTATTTATCCAACGGCGCCTACTACTCCTGCTAAAATCGCAGCAGCAAAAGAGACTTTGAAAAAGCTGATTGAGAAATATCATATTACTCTGTTTTCTGTAGGAAACGGAACAGCTAGCAGAGAATCAGAACAGGTAATTGTAGAGCTTTTAAAGGAAATTCCGCAGAAAGTTCAGTATGTGATTACCAATGAAGCCGGAGCTTCTGTATATTCAGCAAGCAAACTGGCAACAGAGGAATTTCCAAACTTTGATGTAGGACAAAGAAGTGCAGCATCCATTGCCAGAAGGTTGCAAGACCCATTGGCAGAGCTGGTAAAAATTGACCCGAAATCTATTGGCGTAGGACAATATCAGCATGATATGAACCAGAAAAAACTGGGTGAGGCTCTTTCCGGTGTGGTAGAGGACTGTGTAAATAAAGTAGGTGTAGACTTAAATACAGCTTCTGTTTCTCTTCTGGAATATGTATCTGGTATCAGCAAAGCAATTGCAAAGAATATCGTGCTTTACAGAGAAGAAAATGGTGAGTTTAAGGATAGAAAAGAGCTTTTAAAAGTGGCAAAATTAGGTCCCAAAGCCTTTGAACAGTGTGCAGGATTCCTACGTATCCGAGGAGGTAAGAACCCTCTGGATGCTACTAGTGTACATCCGGAGAGCTATGAAGCAGCAGAAAAATTATTGGCGGATATGGGGATGAAGCCAGAAGATATTTTCCAGGGGGCAACCGTATATTACATCAAAGATTATGTTCAGATGGCTAAGAAATTAGGCGTAGGAGAAATGACGCTTCGTGATATTGTAAAAGAACTTACAAAACCTGGAAGAGACCCACGTGAAGAAATGCCAAAACCAATTCTTCGTACAGATGTCTTGGATATGAAAGACTTAAAAGAGGGTATGATTCTCAAAGGAACTGTAAGAAACGTCATTGATTTCGGGGCCTTTGTGGATATCGGCGTACATCAAGACGGGCTGGTGCATATTTCAGAGATGACAGAACGGTTCATCAAACATCCTCTGGAAGCAGTGAGCGTAGGTGATGTGGTAGATGTAAAAGTTCTAGGTGTAGATATGAAGAAAAAGAGAATTTCCCTGACTATGAAAGGGATTCAATAAAGTAAATGTTGAAAGGAAGCGTTTGACATGAATGTAAATCAGGAAAGAATTGCAAAACTGCAGCAGGAAATGAAAAAAGAGGGAATGGATTTGTATCTGGTGCCTACTTCAGATTTCCATCAGTCGGAGTATGTAGGGGACTATTTTAAAGCCAGAGCATGGCTCTCCGGTTTCACTGGTTCTGCTGGTACCCTGATTGTAACAAAAGAAGAAGCTTGTCTGTGGGCAGATGGAAGATATTTTATTCAGGCTGCAAAACAGTTAGAGGGAACTGGAGTAACCCTTATGAAAATGGGGGAAGAAGGCGTTCCAACAGTAGAAGAATATATTGAGGAAAAATTGCCCGAGCATGGATGTTTGGGCTGTGATGGTCGCACCATCCATGTGGCAGAAGGAAAAGAATTTCAGGAAATCTTAAAGAAGAAATCTGGAAGTTTAAAATGCCAGAACGATTTGGTTGGCAGTATATGGGAAGACAGACCAGAAATGTCAAAAGAAGCTGTGTATTTACTGGATACAAAATATGCGGGAAAATCTAGGGAAGAAAAGATTGCAGAAGTTCGTGCTGCTATGAAAAAATTAGGTGCGAATGTACATTTGATTTCTAGTATGGATGATATTGTATGGTTATTGAATATTCGTGGAAATGACATTGTTTGTAATCCAGTTGTGATGTCTTATGTGATGATGAATATGGAAACCGTAAACTTCTATGTTCAGGAAGAAGCAGTGCCAAAAGAAGTAAAAGAAGCCCTGGAAAAGGCAGGAGTGGTGCTTTGTCCTTATTTCCAGGTGTATGAAGATGTGAAGGAACTGAAAGCAACCGATAAAATCATGGTGGAAGATGTATGTACCAATTTCACACTTTATGAAAATATTCCACAGCACACAGAAGTTATTTTTGAGAAAAATCCGGCAGCAGTACTGAAAGGAAATAAAAATCCTGTGGAACAGGAAAATATCCGTATTGCTCATATAAAAGATGCAAAAGCCATGTGCAGATTTATTTATTGGCTGAAAAAGAATGTAGGAACCAGTGAAATTACGGAATACAGCGCTGCCCAAAAAAGCGAAGCATTTAGAAGAGAAGATGAGGACTGCCTGGATTTGAGTTTTGAAACGATTTGTGCCTATGGACCAAATGCGGCTATGTGCCACTATGCACCTACCAAGGATGAATGTGCGAAAGTAGAACCTAAGGGATTTTTCCTCATTGATTCTGGCGGACAGTATTGGCAGGGAACTACAGATATTACCAGAACTATTGCAGTGGGAGAACTTACCCAGGAACAGAAAGAACATTTTACATTGGTACTTCAAGGGCACATCCGCCTTGCAATGGCGAAATTCCAGTATGGCTGCAGCGGAGCAAATCTGGACGCCATTGTAAGAGGCCCCCTTTGGGAGAGAGGTTTGGACTTTAATCATGGTACAGGACACGGAGTTGGATACCTGCTTAATGTTCATGAAGGACCCCAGAATATTAACTGGAGACTGAACAATAAGGGAAGAAGAGGAAACACAGTACCTCTGGAGGAAGGAATGCTTACCTCTAATGAACCAGGGCTCTATCTAGAAGGAAAATATGGTATTCGTACAGAAAATCTGATGCTGTGTAAAAAAGCAGAGAAAAACAGCTACGGACAGTTTATGAAATTTGAAACTGTGACCTGGGTACCTTATGAGAGAGAAGCAATTTTGCCTGAAATGCTCACGAAAGCGGAGCTGGATTGGCTGAATGCTTATCATAAACAGGTTTATGATAAAATTGGACCTCTTCTTGGAGAAGAAGAGAGAACATGGCTTCTGGAAGCTACGGCTGAGATAAAAGGGAAATAAAAAAGAGCAGGACCACACAAAAAAGAGAGATTACAATTTTGTGATGTGGTCCTGCTCTTTCTTGAAATACGGAAAGCAAAGGTTTATAATAAGTCCTAAAGTACAAAAGGAGTTCAGAACCGCTTTATAAAAGGAGAAAAAATGGCGAAAATAAATCACGTAACAAAAAAAACAGAGAATCCTTTTCTAAATTTCTATGAGCTGGATCGGGAATCTAAAACTGGAAAAAAAGGGAAATATTATGTGACCTCCAGAGCAAAAGATGAAAGCAGATTGAAGCTAAACACAAAGAAAAATCATCCTGATGGTGTGATTATTTATAGTTTGTATGGGGAAAAACAAGACAAGGTGGTTCTTGTTCGTCAATACCGCTACAGTATTGATGATTATATTTATGAATTTCCGGCAGGTCTGGTGGAAGAGAATGAGGATTATAAGGAAGCAGCGATTCGGGAAATGAAAGAAGAGACTGGACTGGAGTTTTGCCCCATAAAGGTTCATCCGGCTTATGAAAAGCCGGCATTTACCAGTATCGGTATGACAGATGAGTCTTGCAGTGCAGTTTTTGGTATTTCCACTGGTAGCATTTCCCAGGATTATTTAGAGGATACAGAAGAGATAGAAGTAGTTCTGGCTGATAGAGAAGAAGTAAAACGGATTTTAAAAGAAGAGCATGTGGCTATTATGTGTTCTTACATGCTTATGCACTTTCTCCATGACCAGGAGCCTTTTGGGTTTTTGAAAGAACTGTAAAGACGGGAGTGGCTATTGAATATGAAATGGAAAAAATATGTAAAGAGTGTTGTTGTATTTCTTTTTACCATAGCAGTCATAGGATTAGGGATTTTTCTGGGGATTAAGCTGCTGAAATTTTTCATGCCATTTGTGATTGGTTGGCTGATTGCTTTGATTGCAAATCCTTTGGTACGGATGTTGGAGAGAAGGCTTAAAGTAGCAAGAAAGCACACATCTATGTTTTTGATTATTGGAGTTTTGGGGGCAATTATAGGAGGTATTTATCTCATTGGTGTTAAAACTGTGGAAGAGACAAGACTTCTGATCGAGCAGGCACCGGTCATTTACCAAAGCATACGGGAAGATTTTGATACGGCAGGAGAAAATCTGTCTATGATTATTGAAGAGCTTCCACAAAGTGTTCAGGATAGTATTCAGGAGTTGCAAGACAGTGTGGGGGAAATGGCTGGAAAAGCTGTGAGCAAAATTAGCCAGATTACCATGGATCAGGCCGGTGATATTGCAAAAAATCTTCCCAGTATACTAATTGCCATTATTTTTACGATCTTATCTGCCTATTTCTTCATTGCAGACAGGGATAAAATTTTAGAGTTTGGAAGAGAAAATACTCCGGCAGTCATTCAGGAACATTGGAGAGTCTTTTCAGATAGTCTAAAAAACGTGTTTGGTGGATATTTTAAGGCTCAGTTTAAAATTATGGGAATCATTGGTGTGATTTTATTTATAGGATTTCTGATTTTAAAGGTAAAATTTGCAGTGGTGGTTGCTATTTTAATTGCATTTTTAGATATGCTGCCTTTTTTTGGAACTGGGACAGCTCTGATTCCCTGGGCCTTGTTTAAGATTATTTCTGGTGATGTACAGTACGCAGTAGGATTGGTTATTTTGTATCTGACTACCCAGCTTATAAGAAGAATCATTGAACCTAAGGTAGTAGGGGATACCATTGGAATGAATCCATTGCTGACTTTGGTTTTCATGTATATAGGATATCGGGTAAGTGGAGTCATTGGTATGATTCTGGCAGTACCGGTTGGCGCTATTGTGATTAATTTTTATAAGGCGGGCGTGTTTCATGGACCCCTTCATGGTATTAAGGAAGCGCTAGATGATTTCCTGAAATGGATGTATCAGGGAGAAAAGGAAACGAAAAATAAGTAAAGGTGAAACAGAAGAAATGCAAATAATGAAAAAGAGAAAATGGACAACAACAAAGGTAATTGCAGTTGGGTATGTGTTGGTAATTGCTATAGGGACAATTTTGCTTATGCTCCCCATATCTGGAAGAAGTCATGAGCCTACGCCTTTTATGGATGCCTGGTTTACCGCAACTTCAGCAACCTGTGTGACAGGCTTAGTAACCCATGATACGTATACCTATTGGAGCAGCTTTGGACAGGGAGTTCTTCTGGTACTTATTCAGATAGGGGGAATGGGATTTATGACCATTGCTATCTCTGCTCTGACCTTTACCAGGAAAAAAATAGGACTGTCTCAGAGGCTGATGATGCAGGAATCAGTGGCAGCGCCTCAGGTGGCAGGGGTTGTACGGATGTCGCGGCTGATTTTAGTTGGAACCGTACTGTGTGAAGGATTAGGGGCTGTTTTATTAAGTTTTTATTATGTTCCCCGTCTTGGGCTTGGAAAAGGAATTTATTTTTCTGTGTTCCACTCTGTTTCCGCTTTTTGTAATGCAGGGATTGATTTGATGGGGTATTATGAGCCCAGTTCTTCGTTAATTACTGCATCGGACAGTTATTTGGTTGGAATTACTATTGCTGCCTTAATTCTGGTAGGTGGTATTGGCTTTTTGGTTTGGGAAGATATCAAACATTGGAAGTGGCATATAAGCCGTTACCGGCTTCACAGCAAAGTAGTGCTGACATCAGCCTTGTTTTTAGTGGTGGGAGGAACCTTGCTTATGTTTCTCTTTGAATATGGGAAAACATCCATGGAGGGAAAGAATCTGGGAGAACAGATTTTATGTTCTTTTTTCCAGGCAGTTACGCCGCGAACAGCAGGTTTTAATACCATGGATTTAAATCAACTGACAGACAGCAGCCAGATGCTTATGGTGTGCCTTATGTTTGTTGGTGGTTCACCTGGCTCCACAGCAGGAGGAATCAAGACGACTACCATGGCGATTCTGCTTCTGACAATCTGGACAGAATTTAAGAAAAGAAAAGATGTGGAAATGTTCAAACGAAGAGTGGAAGGTGAAGTTATCCGCCATGCAGTTTGTATTTTAATGTTATATGGCAGCTTGATTTTAATATCCTCTATGGTGATATGTGCAGTGGAAGGAATCGGGGCAAAGGAAGTCATCTTTGAGGTGGTATCTGCCCTGTGCACAGTAGGACTTTCCCTTGGAATTACTGCAGAGGTAGGAACATTATCCCATATTATTTTGATTTTATTAATGTTTATCGGAAGAGTGGGAGGAATTACCATTCTCATTGCTTTTAGCAATCGAATTTCAACGATTCCGTCAAAACTTCCGGCAGAGAAAATTGCAGTAGGTTAATAACAGAGACTAGGAGGAAAAAAGTTATGAAATCCGTTCTTTTGATTGGACTGGGACGTTTTGGAAGACATATGGCAGAGAAGTTACTTGAGGAAGGGAATGAAGTCCTTGGTGTTGATATTTGTGAGGAGCGCGTGAATGATGCTATGGATATGCTGACTAACGCACAAATTGGGGATGCTACCAATGAGCTTTTTGTGGAATCTCTGGGGGTGCGGAATTTTGATTTGTGTGTGGTAGCAATTGGAGATAATTTTCAAAATTCCTTAGAGACTACAGCACTTTTAAAGGATTATGGTGCGCCCTTTGTGTTGTCAAGAGCAAATAGGGATGTTCATGCCAAATTCCTTTTGAGAAATGGCGCAGACCGCATTGTATATCCAGAAAAAGAAATGGCGCAGAGAATGGCTGTAAAATATGGAAATGATAATATTTTTGACTGTATTGAGCTTACTGATGAATATTCGATTTACGAGATTCCTGTTCCGGAATCCTGGGTGGGGAAATCCATTTTGGAGAAGGATGTAAGAAAGAAATATGGTATCAGTATTTTGGCAACCAAGCGGTTAGAGACCTTGTATCCTTTGCCAGGAGCGGAACATGTTTTTGCAGAGGATGAAAATTTGATTATTCTTGGGCATTTTCAGGATGTACGTGCAGTGATTAAATTACACTAAGAAAAAGACTATGATGTGAAAAATCTACAGAATAAGTGGAGAAAATCCAGGGAAGATAGGGGAAATTCTTGCACAAGCAGAGGAAAAAAGATATAATCCACAGTAGAGAAAGTACACTTGCAGCAGGAGGAAAAGAAAAACATGAACAAAAAATTTGATGTGATTGCATTAGGTGAATTGCTAATTGACTTTACGGAAAACGGAACCAGTGGACAGGGCAATCCTATTTTTGAGGCAAATCCAGGTGGTGCGCCTTGTAATGTGTTGGCTATGTTGAACAAGTTGGGCAAGAAAACCTCCTTTTTAGGTGTTGTAGGAAAAGATCAGTTTGGTACAGCGCTTAGGGGAGCCTTAGAAGAACAGGGTATTGATACAAGCCATTTATATGAGGATGAAGAAGTGCATACTACATTGGCATTTGTACATACTTTTGAGGATGGAGATCGGGATTTTGCTTTTTATAGAAATCCGGGGGCTGATATGATGTTAAGAGAAGAACAGATTGAAGAAGAGTATATAAAGTCAGCCAGGGCATTTCATTATGGTACACTTTCCATGACTCATGAAGGAGTAAGAAAGGCAACTTATAAAGCCATTGATATTGCCAAAGAAGCGGGGCTTATCATTTCTTTTGACCCGAATTTAAGACCTCCGCTGTGGAATTCTATGGAAGAAGCAAAGGAGCAGATTGCTTATGGACTCTCAAAATGTGATTTGCTGAAGATTTCTGAGGAAGAACTGGAGTTTATGACAGGAACCAAGGATGTAAAAGAAGGCGCACATATGCTTCTGAAACAGTATCCAGGTATTAAAGTTATGAATGTGACAATGGGAAAAGAGGGAAGCATTTCTTTCCATGAGGGAAAAGAAGTATTTCAGGCTCCGTTTTTGCAGGAAAATACCATTGAAACTACGGGAGCAGGAGATACCTTTGGAGCTTGTGCTTTAAATTATGTGTTGGAGCATGGCATCACCGGTCTGACAGAAGAAAACCTTCAGGAAATGCTTTGTTTTGCAAATGGCGCATCTTCTCTTATTACAACAAAGAAAGGCGCTTTGCGGGTAATGCCAGAGAAACAGGAAGTACTGGATTTTATTGCAAATAAATAATCTGCTAAAAATTTCACAAACTTTACCAAGATGCATTGACAGCCAGGTGATTTTGTGATAGATTATAACCATAGTTTTGATTACTGACGGATAGATGTGGAGTACCACAGGGGAATCAAGACCATTTATAGAAGCCGACCGTCTGGGCAACATTTGTAGAGATATGTAGTTTACAAATGTTGCCCTTTTTTCAACTAGGCTTATGTGTTGGGAAAAGGGCATAAGAAACCATCATTTTTTAAGGAGGATATTGTTATGGGATTCAAAAGTGATATCGAAATTGCGCAGGAGTGCACCATGGAGCCAATTACTAAAATTGCGGAGAAAGCAGGGATTGATGACAAATATCTGGAGCAGTATGGTAAATACAAAGCAAAAATCGACTACAATTTATTAAAGGAATCAGATGCTCCAAACGGAAAGTTGATCCTGGTTACAGCAATCAACCCTACACCAGCTGGTGAAGGTAAAACGACTACAACGGTAGGTCTTGCAGATGGTATGCAGAAATTAGGTAAGAAAGTTATGGTTGCCCTTCGTGAGCCATCCCTTGGACCTGTATTT
>CAJKMA010000005.1 GCA_905200905.1 uncultured Bacillota bacterium | reverse complement strand
CCTGCATAATGGGAATTAAAGAGCTTGCTTTGCGGCCATAGAATTCAATAATTTCGTCAGCTTTTTCATAATAACTTTGGTCAAGCATGCTTTGTTACCTCCTCATACGATAGTAAACCTCTCTAAACGAAGTTAACCCTATTATACTTGATATATGGAAAATGCACAATGTTTTCTGCAATAAAAAATAAAAATTATGCAAATCGGCAGAGGAATGTGCTTTTCAACGGCTTTACAAGGAAATAGTTTGATGATAAAATAAAAAAAAGGAGGGTGCGGATTATGTCTGACAAATTATATGAAATGATGGACTGGGCCGAGATAGAAGCGGTGGTATATTCTGAAGAAAGTGAACCGAAGAAAATTCTAGGACCTAGGGTAACTGAAGATGGAATTTTAATCCAGTGTTTTCTCCCAGGAGCACAGAAAGTAAAAGTGCTTCTAGGAAGAGGAAAACAAGATTGTGATATGGTGATGCAGGATGAGGCAGGTTTTTTTGCAGTTCTGCTTGAAGGCGATAAGATTCCTAAATATAAATTAGAAGCAACTTATGAGGAAAACGGGGAGAAAAGAACAGAGAAATTTTATGATCCCTATGCTTTTGAAACCCAGATTACCATAGAAGAGGAGCAAGAGTTTGATGCAGGAATCTGCTATGGTATTTATGAAAAACTGGGTGCTCATCCTATGAAAATAAAAGGTGTAGAAGGTGTATATTTTGCTGTTTGGGCGCCGAATGCTTTGCGTGTCAGTGTGGTTGGAGATTTTAATCATTGGGATGGGAGAGTACATCAGATGAACTGCCTGGCTTTGTCTGGTATTTATGAATTATTTATTCCGGGAGTGCAGAAGGGAGCTTTATATAAGTATGAAATCAAATCAAAAGGTTCTCTGGTTTATTTGAAATCCGATCCTTATGGAAATCAGGCAGAGATGCGTCCCGACACAGCTTCCATTGTGGCTGATTTGAACCAGTATTCCTGGGAGGATGCGAAGTGGATGAAGGAGCGCAGGCAGCTTCAGGATGAGAAGAAGCCTATGGCGGTCTATGAGATGCATCTTGGTTCCTGGAAAAAACCAGAGGCTGAGGAGAAACTATTTTATAATTATCGGGAAATTGCCCCTATGCTGGCTTCTTATGTAAAAGAAATGGGATATACCCATGTGGAGCTGATGCCAGTGATGGAGCATCCTCTGGATGAATCCTGGGGATATCAGGTGACAGGGTATTATGCCCCTACCAGTAGATATGGAACATGTGAAGATTTTATGTATTTTATGGATTATATGCATCAACAAGGCATTGGTGTGATTCTGGACTGGGTACCAGCACATTTTCCAAAGGATACGTTTGGGTTATCTAATTTTGATGGAACCTGTCTTTATGAACATTTGGACCCAAGACAGGGAATGCACCCACATTGGGGAACTTTGATTTATAATTACGGACGTCCTCAGGTAAAAAATTTCTTGATTTCCAATGCTCTTTTCTGGATTGAAAAATATCATGCAGATGGTATCCGTATGGATGCAGTAGCATCTATGCTGTATCTGGATTATGGAAAAAATGATGGAGAATGGGTAGCTAATATTTATGGCGGCAATGAAAATTTGGAAGCCATTGAGTTTTTAAAGCATCTGAATTCTATTTTTAAGAAGAAACATCCAGATGTTCTGCTGATTGCAGAGGAGTCTACTGCATGGCCTCAAATTACTGGTAAGGTAGAGGATGATGGATTGGGTTTTGATTACAAATGGAATATGGGATGGATGAATGATTTCATTGATTATATGCGTAAGGATCCATTATTTAGAGGTGGCGCTCACGATGAGCTGACTTTTAGCATGGTTTATGCCTACAGTGAAAAATTCTTGCTGAGTCTTTCTCATGATGAAGTAGTACATGGAAAGGGATCTCTTCTGAACAAAATGCCGGGAGAGAAAGAAAAGAAGCTGGCAAATTTAAAGGCAGCCTATGGATTTATGCTGGGACATCCAGGTAAGAAACTGCTGTTTATGGGACAGGAATTTGCACAGGAACGGGAGTGGTCTGAGCAAAGAGGGCTAGACTGGAATCTTTTAGAGGATGAGCAGCATAAACAGATGCAGGAGTATGTGAAAGCCCTTTGGACATTGTATAAAGAGCAGCCGGCTTTATATGAAACAGATTATGACCCTGCAGGTTTTGAGTGGATTAATCATATGGAATATGATAAGAGTATGCTGACTTTTATGCGGAAAGGCAAGAAACGGGATACCACCCTGGTATTTGTATGCAATTTCTCAGATGTGGCATATCCCAAATATCAAATGGGTGTACCATATCCTGGAAAATATAAGGAAATCTTCAATAGTGATGCAAAGAAATTTGGAGGTAGCGGTGTAGTAAATGCCAGAGTAAAGGCATCTAAAAAAGAAGAATGTGATGAACGGAAACATTCCATTGTGATTAATGTGGCTCCTTTGTCTGTGCAGATTTTCTCCTTTACCAAAAATGAAACCAAAAAGACAGAGAAAAAAGCAGAGGAAAAGACACCTAAGGTTTCAAGAGTAAGAAAGGAACTGGAAGAAAAAATTGAGGCAGAACGGCAGCAAGAAGAAAAGAAATATGAAGTCAAATCTCCAAAACTAGCGAAAGTATTGAAAGAAGAGAAGAAACCAGAAAAGGCGGAGAAATTAGCAAAACCAGAAAAAGTGAAAAAAGAAGAAGTAGTAAAACCGAAAAGAACAGTAAGAAGAAAGAAGCAGGAAAAATAAAAAAAGAAAGAGGCTGTCGCACAAAAGGCAAAACAGGCGCTTTTAGTGGCAGCCTTATTTAAAGGACGGGATTTATGAGTATTTTTTTAGCAGATGTACTTGGAGAAGTAGGGGAAACGTTGGAAAAAGAAGGATTGCAGGGCTTTTTTGAACAGTATCTTACCTGGGATTACTGGGAGGCCAAGCTGCCTTTAATTGGAAATTTTGCAGGACGGGTTTTGCTGGCTATTTTGGTATATGTGATTGCCAGCAAATTGATTCATAAATTATGCAAAATTATTGTGGCATCTATGAAACGGGCAAATGCAGATACAGGAGTAACGCAATTTGTGTCTTCTTTTGTAAAGGCAACGCTATATGGACTTTTAATTATTACCATTGCCACCAGTTTTGGTGTGAAGGAGTCGTCTATTGCAGCTCTTCTAGCTTCTAGTGGTGTTGCCATTGGTCTTGCTTTGCAGGGTGGGTTATCCAACCTGGCCGGAGGTGTGATTATTTTAATTTTGCGTCCCTTTGTCATTGGGGATTATATTATTGAGTGTACGGACAAACAAGAAGGAACCGTCGTGAAAATCGATTTATTTTACACCACCTTGTCTACTGTAGATAACAGGAGAATTACTATCCCAAATGGGAATCTTACCAGCGCAAGCATTGTCAATGTAACAGCCAGGGATCAGAGAAAACTAGAAATCAAAGTGGAGATTTCCTATTCATCTGATTTGAAAAAGGCAAAAGGGATTTTGGAACGTCTGCTTCATGAGGATGAGAATATTTTATCGGATCAAGAAATGCAGGTGTTTGTGGATGAACTGGGAGCCAGCGGGATTATGCTGGGGCTTCGTGCCTGGGTGAATACAGACCAGTATTGGCCTACAAAATGGCGTTTAAATGAAGAAATTAAGCTAGCCTTTGATGAGGAAAACATTGAAATACCATTTCCCCAGATGGATGTACACATTCGTTAAAATGACAAAGGCTGTGAGTTTATAGAGACTTTATAATTTTTAAGAATCGCGAAATGTTTTTTCCACTGTTTTGGTGATAGAATGGAACCAAGACAGAGAATGGAAGGAATGAGTAGTATGAAGACACAGGTTCTATATAAGAGCAGAACTGGAAATACGGAAATGCTGGCAAAATCTATTTTTGAGGCAATTCCAGGAACTTGCAAGGATATCGCCTTGTTAGATGGGCAGACTGATTATGATATGGCAGACCTTTATTTCATAGGATTTTGGACAGATCGGGGAACAGCTAGTGTAGATGTGTTAGATTATCTGGGAAGTCTGGAAGGAAAAAAGATTGCCCTGTTCGGCACCTGCGGTATGGGAAACAGTCCGGAATATTATAAAAAACTGGAAGATAATATCAAAGTTTTTATTGAAGATGATAATGAATATTTG
Organism: uncultured Bacillota bacterium; assembly: GCA_905200905.1. Classification (GTDB taxonomy): domain Bacteria; phylum Bacillota; class Clostridia; order Lachnospirales; family Lachnospiraceae; genus Blautia. The sequence goes on along the minus strand of CAJKMA010000005.1, from coordinate 73,117 downwards.
GGCACCTATATTTGCCAAGGAAAGATGCCTATTTCTGTAAGACAGAAATATGTGGACATGAAAAATGAAAAAAATGCCAGGCAGGTAAATGCCATGATTCAAAATTTTGACCTGGCCATGCTGCACCCTGATAGGGAGGATTTGCACAAGGCCAGAGTGTTTGTAAATCAAGTATTTGAGAAAATAAAAAGGGAAGCGTAGAGATATGAACAAATTAAAAGAAAAGTTTGCAAAGTTTATGTATGGAAGATATGGGACAGACCGGCTGAATATGTTTCTAGTGATTGTACTCCTGGTTTGTGCAGTGGGAAATCTGTTTGTAAGAAATGCTTATTTTAGTATGGTTCTCACATCCTGGGAGTTTTTGTTGATTATTTTAATTTATTACCGGATGTTTTCCAGAAATATTTCAAAGCGATATGCGGAGAATCAGAAATATTTGAATGTGGAAAATCGTGTTCGGAGATTTTTTGGAAGGAATAAATATATTCAGCAGCAGAGAAAAGAGTTTCATATTTATACCTGCCCTGGGTGTAAACAGAAAATTAGAATTCCAAAAGGAAAAGGAAAGGTCAGTATTCGTTGTCCTAAGTGTGGAAGGGAATTTGTAAAGAATAGTTAGGATAAAGGAAGAATATAAAAAAGGAAGTTTTGGAGAAAACCAAAACTTCCTTTTTGTATGGAGATAAGCTGAAAATGGGACTCGAACCCACGACCCCTTCATTACGAGTGAAGTGCTCTACCAACTGAGCTATTCCAGCACTGCTTACAAAACAATATTTTACTGGATTTTTCTTGGGTTGTCAAGAAAAATCACAGCAGAATCGCTAAGGCATTGGTATATTTATCTTTTAGGCGTTGCGTGAGGGTTTCTCTTTGGCTTAAATGATCTTTCATATCTGCTAGCTTGACCCACCAGACTTCGGGGTAAATTTCCTGGATCTCTTTGATGGAATGAATGTATTCCTCATAGGTTTTTTCTTGAATACAGTGTGTCATATAAGTCATATAAGTTACTAGCTGCTGACCAGAATCCAGATCAAGGATTTCTTTTGATGTGCAAGAGGAATCTTCCCATAAGTCGTGAAGCCATGCCAAGGCAATGCAGCGTTTTTTGATTGCTGGGGGAATCATAGGATTTTCTTCTGTAAAGGTAGCAACTCTCTGAGAATGAAGGTAGGTTTTTTCATCCAGAAAATGTTTTGCCAATTCCTCTGCTTTTGCTATCATCATCTACACTCCTCCTAGTTTTATGATATTTTTACCATACCTTAAAATTATGTTTTTGGCAACCCTTATTGAAAAATACTGGATATAAATTATCTAAAATTCTATACCAGGAATTGACAGCACACCTTATTTATGCCATTATATAACATGGTAACGTTTTAAATAGAGTAAGAAGAAGGAAAAAACATGAGTGAACAATTACTGGAATTAAGAGACGTAAGAAAACGTTTTGGGGAAACAGATGTACTCAATGGAATTACGCTTTCTATAGAAAAAGGCGAATTTATTACCTTTTTAGGAGCTTCTGGTTGTGGGAAAACCACTACGTTGCGGATTATTGCAGGTTTGGAGCAGCCAGATTCTGGCAGTGTACTTCTGGATGGCAAGGAAGTCACTGGTTTATCTCCAAATGAAAGGGATGTGAATACCGTTTTTCAGAACTATGCCTTATTTCCTCACATGAATGTAGAGGCAAATGTTGGTTACGGATTGAAAATCAAGAAGGTTCCTAAGGGAGAAATAAAAAAGAAAGTCCACGAGATGCTGGAATTGGTGCAGCTGCAGGGATATGAAAAGAGGATGCCATCCGAATTGTCTGGTGGACAGAAGCAAAGAGTTGCCATTGCAAGAGCATTGGTCAACAGTCCTAAACTGCTGCTTTTGGATGAACCTTTGGGGGCATTGGATTTGAAGCTGAGACGGGCAATGCAGATTGAATTAAAGCGTCTGCAGAAAAAACTAGGGATTACCTTTCTCTATATTACTCATGACCAAGAAGAGGCCATTAATATGTCAGATCGGATTGTAGTGATGAAAGAGGGGAGATTTGAACAAATTGGAACCCCAGATGAGATTTATAATCATCCGAAAACTAGTTATGTGGCCGATTTTGTTGGAAATGCGAATATTCTTACAGGAACTGTATGTAAAATAGAAAAAGAACTTGCTGAAGTGGAGATTGAGGGACAGAAACTTCAGGCGCAAGTTGTGCCGGGGCTGTATGAGGGACAGAAAATTGCGCTTGCAGTAAGAAGAGAAAATCTGGCTGTTTGTGAAACCTGTACCAAAGGTCTTGAAGCAATGGTAGAGGATAAGTCTTTTAATGCAGGGCAGCTGCATATGACAGTTCGTTTAAAATCAGGAAAGGAACTGACTGCAAGCCGCTATGGAATGGATTCTAATCTGGTTCCGGGACAAAAGGTATGTGTAGGCTGGAAACCAGAACAGGCTGTGTTTGTGGATTTGAAACGGGAGGAACAGGAATGAAGAAAAAGAAAAAAACAGGACTTTTTCTAACTGTACTTCCTCTTTATGTTTTTACCCTGTGTTTTGTGGTAGGTCCCCTTCTTTATATGATTGCCTTGAGTTTTGCTACACAGGGGTCTGGTTCTTCCACCATTTGGAATTTTACACTGGATAATTATAAGAAAATTGCAGAGCCGGTTTATCTTCAAAGTTTTGCCCAATCTTTTCAGCTAGCAATTACCAGTACGCTGCTCATTGTGCTTTTGGGCTATCCCTTTGGTTATTTTATGGCAAAGCTATCAGAAAAAGGAAAGCGTAGGATGATGCTTTTGATTATGGTTCCTTTTTGGACTAGTTCTCTAATTCGGATGTATGGATGGATTTTGATTTTGCAGGCAAAAGGCGTACTGAATACCTTTCTTTTAAAACTTGGATTCATTCAGGAACCGTTAAAAATTTTGTATTCCTATCCAGCAGTGGTCATTGGAATGATTTATGCTTTGCTTCCATTTATGATACTTTCCGTATACTCCAGTGTGGAAAAAATGGATTGGTCTTTAGTGGAGGCTGCCAGGGATTTAGGAGCAGGAGCAGTGCAGGCGTTTTTTACCATTACCTTAAAGCTCACCCTTCCAGGATTGCTCACAGGAGTGATTCTTACGTTTATTCCTTCTATGGGACTGTTTTTCATTGCAGATATTCTTGGAGGTAATAAAATTGTGTTAGTGGGAAGTGTGATTCAGGACCAACTCACAAGAGGAAGTAACTGGCCTTTTGCAGCAGCTCTTGCAGTAGTGCTTATGGTGCTTACCTCCCTGATGATTGTGGTATATCGGAAAGTCACTCATGTAAAGGATTTGGAGGGATTGTTTTGAAAAAGAAGTGGAAATGGTCAAACCTGTATTTGGTTGTAGTGCTGTTGCTAATGTATCTCCCATTGGCTATGGTAGTGATTTTTTCCTTTAATGAATCGAAATTATCTGTCAATTTTACAGGATTTTCTTTGAAATGGTATGAAACACTGGCTCGTGACAGGGATTTAAAGGAAGCTCTGGTAAACAGCATTACTCTGGGAGTATTAAGCTGTGGAATATCTGCTATCATTGGAACTCTGGGAGCAGTGGGAATGGCCAGAGTGAACTATAAAAGTAAGGGAATGATGGAATATCTTTCTACCATTCCGATTATGATACCAGAGATTATTCTGGGTATGGTGTTTTTAGTGTTTTTTTCCATGCTGGACTTACCTTTTGGTATGACAACCTTGGTAATTGCACATACTACGTTTTGTGTTCCTTATATTTTTATGATGGTAAAAGCAAGATTAGTGGGAATTGATAAATCTTTGGAAGAAGCTGCTAGAGATTTGGGTGCAGGCCCAGTAAGAACATTTTTTGACATTACCATGCCGCTTATTATGCCGGCAGTATTGTCTGGATGTCTGTTGGCCTTTGCCATGTCCTTTGATGATGTAGTAATCAGTATTTTTGTCAATGGTCCTAGATTGAATACTCTTCCAGTGAAGGTTTATGCGCAATTAAAAACTGGCGTTACACCAGAAATTAATGCCCTGTGTACCGTGATTTTAGTTGTGATTGCCATTGTCCTAGGAATTTCCGCATGGATAGGAAAAAAATCAAAAAAAGAAAAACAAGGAGAATGTTTATGAAGAAAAAAATAATTGCAATGTTGCTTTGTACAGCAATGGTGGGAACTATGCTGACTGGTTGCAATGAGAAAAAAGAAGAGGATAACAGGGAATTGGTACTTTATACCTGGGAAGGTCTGTTCCCACAGGAGGTTCTTGATTCCTTTGAAGAGGAGAAAGGAATCAAGATTATCAGTTCCAATTTTGATTCCAATGAAACTATGCTGGAGAAAGTGCAGCAGTCAGATGGAAAAGATTATGACCTGGTCATTGGAGATGACTACATCATTGAACAGGTGGTGAATAGCGGGCTGGCGAAAGAACTGGACAAGGCAAAACTTACAAATTATGGAAATATTAATCCTCTGTATCAGAGCCAGTTTTATGATCCGGACAACAAATATACCATTCCTCATGGAGCAGGAATTCCATTAATTGTATATGATCCGGAACAGGTGGATTTTGAAATCAAGGGTTATAGTGATTTGTGGAATCCAGAATTGGAAGACAAGATTGCTACCATTGCCAGCTATCGTGCCATTGAAGGAATGGTGCTACTGACTATGGGCAAGAGTATGAATGAAGAAGATCCAGCTGTGATTAAAGAAGCAGGAGAAAAATTAAAAGAACTGGCACCAAATATCAGGATGATTCAGGATACGAATACTCAGAATGCATTATTGAATGGAGAAGCAGCAGTGGGAATTCTCTATACTTCCCAGGTGATTGCAGCTCTTGCAGAGAATCCAGATTTGAAGGTGGTTTATCCGGAGGAAGGACTGGGATTTGGAATCATGAACTTCTATATTCCAAAGAATGCACCGGATACGGAAGAAGCCTATGAATTTTTAGATTATATTTTAGAACCGGAAGTAGCGGCAGAATGCTTTAATTTCCTTGGTTATTATTGTACCAATAAAGCAGCAGATGAACTGGTAAATCCAGATTTGGTAGTGCCGGATTCTGTGACAAAAGGTGAGATCATTCAGAATGTGAGCCAGGAAGCAGAAGAGGTTTATAATCAGAACTGGACAGAATTTAAGGCTGCTTGCGATTAATTAAAATTAAGAGATACATAAGAGAAAAAGAAGAAAAAACGTGCTATATTTTACAATTTATGTAGAATACAGCACGTTTTCTGTCTCTTGTGCAAATCTATTGAGCTGCCGGAAAAAATAGAATATAATCAAAGAAAAAAGAATTGGATTATAAGTATGAAAATAGCAATTTGTGATGATGAAAAAAGTGCAAGAGACATTCTTTTGCAGATGTTGCGGGAATATCCGGACTCCTTCTCCTGTTTAGATGCCTATGAAAGTGGGGAAGCATTTCTGAAAACTCATAAAAACTATGACCTTTTGTTTCTGGATATTGATATGAAAGGTATGGATGGTATTGAAACAGCGAGGAAAATCCGTTTAAAAGATAAAAAGCTGAAAATTGTTTATGTGACAGCTTATAGAGAGTATGCTGGAAAGGCATTTTCTGTTCATGCTTTTGGGTATTTGCTGAAACCAGTGAAAAAGGAAAAACTGTTTATCCAGATTGAAGATGCGAAATCCTACCGAGAAGAGGAAAAACAGGAGGAAGAGCCACTGGAATTTGTGACAACAGAGGGCAGGGTGCTTTTGATGCCAGGAGATATTTATTATTTTGAATTTTGGAACCGGAAAATTAAAATCTGCACAAAAGACGGGCAGATGGAAATGAGAGGGAAAATCAGCGATATCCGTGAGAAAATGCTGGAATATGGATTTGCAGCTCCTCATAAAAGTTTTGTAGTAAACATGGAGCAGGTTAAAAACATCAAAGGTTATGAAATTTTGCTGATGAATGGAGAACAGATTCCTTTATCTCAGAAACAGGCGGTGGGATTTAAGGAAACCTTGAGCAAATATCTGGCAGACCGGAAGGAGGTATGATATGGAGATTCTATATGGAATGGATGTCCTGGTGCTTCTCTTCACAGGAGTCTGGTATGGATATGGGATACGGAGCAGGAAGCAAAAGGAAAAACGAACCTGTGTGTTTTATGTTCTTTTATTTCTGGCAGGAGTGGTGCTTAGCTGGTCTTTTTCGATTTATATAGAAAATATGGTTTTTTCAGAAATTGTAGCCAGCAATTTTCTCTGGCTTCGTGTTCAGAATCCTTTTTCAGAGGCTGCAAAGATTGCGGCTGCAAGCAGATGGGGACTGGAGGTTTTATGGGTATGGATTTTATCTGGACTGTTGAAAAAGGAACAGAATGCGGAAATACTGAAGAAGCAGAAGCTTCTGTTTTGGGCAATGCCGGTAATTTCTGTATTTATACTGCTTTCTCTCTATTGGATGGGTGAATATTATGTGACCTGGAATGGATACGGGCTGATTCTTGTAAATGTACTTTTGCTTTTTGCCATGAATGGCTGTTCAGTTTATTTTTACCGTCTTGTGATAAAGGGATATGAGGCAGAGAAGCAGTACCGTCTATACCGGCAAAGAGAAGAACTGGTCTATGAGCACTATCAGAAATTGGAACAAAATTATCAGGATTCCAGAAAAATTGTTCATGATATGAAAAATCACATGCAGGCTATGATGAAATTGTATGAAGAAGGAGAGACAGAAGAGGCCCATTCCTATGGTCTGGAGGTGTTTCATCTGCTGAATCAGACAGGTCACATGTGGTATACGGATAACCAGATGTTAAATATTATTCTCAATGAAAAACTTTCAGAAGAAGAGATGAAAGAAGTAGCTTTGACACTGGACATAGAGGAGCACAGTCTGGATGGTATAAGGGAAATTGATCTTACTACAATTTTTGCGAATTTATTGGATAATGCCATAGAAGCGCTGGGAGTACAGGAAGAGAACAAAGAAAAGTTTTTGAAAATTTATGTAGGAAGAGTTCGAGATTTTCTTATGATAGAATTGAGTAATTCCAAAGGGAGGAGGCGAAAAAAGAAGGAAAATCATCAGGGGCTTGGACTGAAAAATGTAAAAGAGGCTATAGACAAATACGATGGAACCTGTACCATAGAAGAAAATGAAAAGCAGTATAGAGTGATTCTTATGATACCTTCTCTTTTACATAAGGAGGAGAAGGAGAAAGGAAGTGTGTGAATGTGAAGAAATTAGTGGGAATTTTTATGATGGTATGTTTTATACTTAGTATGGCTGGCTGTGGAGGGAAACTTTCCAAAGAATTTGACGAAACAGAGGTAAAGGAAGCCGCAGAGGAAATGGTAAATCTTATTAATGCTGGTGAACTTTCCAAGGTTTATGAGAATTCCTTTACTCCAGTATTAACAAACAGTGTGAAACTGGAAGAACTTCAGGAAACCGTAGATTATGTATTGGATAAGTTGGGTGAATTTCAGTCTTTTGAAAAAGTCCAGATAAAAGGTGTAAAAGATAAGAATACAGGAACCCAGTATGCGACTGCAGTTGTGCTGGCAAAATATGAAGAAGGAAATGCCATGTTTACCATTTCTTTTGATACAGACATGATGTGTGCAGGGTTCTTTATTAAGTAAGTTTGCTGGAGGGAAGATTTATGTCAATAGAACTTTTTCTTGCAGGTGGTGTGAGTATTCTGTTTCTGTTGTTGGCACTTTTATTTGCTGCTTTGGGCGAAAAAGGAGCCATGTTGGTGTCTGGTTTTAATACCATGCCAAAAGATAAGCGGGAGCAGTATGACAAAGTTAGAATAAGCAAAGACCAGAGAAATCTCTTTTTTCTTTGGAGTGGGCTTTGGGCTGTTGGGGCTTTTATCGTTTGGCTGATTTCTGAAAAGATAATTTATGTGATATTGGCAATACAATTGGTGTTATTTTTTCGAGAAGTTCACATGGATGAAGAAAAGGCGTTTGGGAAATACAGAAAGAGGGAAGGCTTATGAAATTCAAAGGAAAGGTTGCAATTTGGTACTGGGCAGTCTGCATTTTGGCAGAGGGTACCATGAACTATGGTTTTTTTGTGGATCAAGAGGCAAGAATTTTTTTGGGGATTTCCATTGTGTTTATGAGTCTCCTTATGCTACCAATATTGTTTCGGAATTATGTTCTCATAGAAGATAATCGAATTTATGTTGTCTTTGGATTTTTCAAAGATTCCATGGAAATTAGAGAGATTCGTGAGATTTACAGGACACATAATCCATTAGCTTCTACAGCCGCATCTCTGGACAGATTAGTAATCAAAGGACGGAGACAGGAAATGATGTGTGCAGTGTGTGATAGGGAAACTTTGTTACAAGAATTAATAAAACGAAATCCTGGTATCATGATTGCAAACAGTGCAATCTAAGCCAAAGTTGTGAAGGGAAACCAAATGAAAATAGTACAATTGACAAATGAGAAAGAAAAGCAGAAAGTGACACAAATTATTCTTGAGGCACTCCCAGAATGGTTTGGCATTCCAGAAGCAAGGGAAGAGTACATAAAGGAATGCACAGATAAATTATTTTTTTGTGCCTATGATGAGGATAGACCAGTAGGGTTTTTATATCTAAAAGAAACCGGAAATGCCACAATTGAGTTGTATGCTATGGGGATTTTGAAAGAATTTCATCGGCATGGAATTGGTCGGGACTTGTTCCAAAATGCAAAAAAAGAGGCTGTGAAAGCTGGCTATTCCTTTATACAAGTAAAGACTGTACAGATGGGGAAATACGAAGAATATGACAAAACGAATCAGTTTTATCGTTCTCTCGGCTTCTGTGAGTTTGAGATATTCCCAAACTTGTGGGATGAATGGAATCCATGCCAAGTGTATGTCATGGCACTGTAGAACAAAGCCCCCATCCATCATAATTGAGGGATAGGGGCTTTGTTCTACAGTGCCTATTCGTCTACTTTCCAAAGTCCCAGTGCTGGGGTTTTTACAAAGTAAATTTCTTCTCCGTTTTCCAGAGTATTCCAACCTTCTTTTAAAGTATCTGGATTGTAAAGAGCAGCAGCTTCTTCATAATCCATCCACTCATAGCCAACGTTTTGAATCTCTTCTTTTGAGAGGTTTTCCGGTCTGGTACAATAGGTAATGGTGAATCTTCCGTCAGAAGAACCCTGAATCAAATGGGCAGCTGCCATAATGCGGTTTTCAAACACACCTTTGTTGAATAAATCCAGCACATAATCTCTGCCTTTATAGCCATAGGTTCTGGTCATGTTATCCATTTCTTCATTTTCCCCAAAGGCTTTTACACCTGGAGCCAGAATAATCAAGTCTCCACCATCTGCCACAGCCATACGGGTACGGTAAACTCCTTTGTTTCCAACCCAAGTGGTTTTTAATTCATAAGGATCCAGATAAGTTACCAGCTTTTTGGCTCTGCGTTCTACATGACAAATATTCAGTTTACTAGCTAATTCCACACCATATTCAAAAGGCTTTCTGGAAGAACCTACATACAAACCATTTAAGCATACCTGCTCATCTTTCAGGGTTGTTACAGTCTGGATGTATACCAGTGGAACTTTGCCATCTAGGAAGTGCTGCTGCGCATAGTCGAAAACTTTTCGGGCAGGAGAATCTGCAACACCAAGGGCTTTTTCCATTCCGCAGATGGCGCTGAGCATATGGGATTTGTTAATCATCTGCCGTCCGCCAACACCAACGAAAATGTTTTTGCTGTAGTTTGCCATGCCTACTACTTCATGAGGAACCACCTGACCTACAGAGAGTATTAAGTCATAACCGCCGTGAATCAGTTTTTCATTTACTTCTACTTCAATGTCTGTGGAATACAGGCCTTCGGAAATTTCTTCAATGACTTCTTTTGGCACAGTTCCTATAGAGATTGTGTCTGTCTGCCAGTGATGTACCAGAAAAGCTTCTTCTGGAATGACTCCAGCAAACATCTTTTCTTTTTCTTCTTCATCCATGGCCATGTGGGTACCAAGAGCAGGCATGACATGAACCTGAACAGAAGGAGCCAGTTTTTTATAAAGAATTTGTGTAATTTCCCCTGCATAAGAGTAGCAGCGTGTAAAATCAGGGGGAATAATCAAAACTTTTTTTAAATCAGGGTATTGAGCCAGTAATTCATCCATACAAGCCTCAACCTCTGGAATGGAGATACCCTGAGTTTCGTTGGTAAGATAAAGTTCTTTCATAGGTTTAATCCTCAAACTTCAGAACGATTTTCAAAACATCCTGAGGGTGTTCCTGAATCATGGTGAGAGCTTCCATAATGTCTTTGTAGTTGTAAGATTTTGTCATTAACTGATCTGGGCGGAGTGTTCCATCTTCAAATCCGGCAATGACTTCATCAAAACAATTGTTGTTCAAACGGGAGCCAACAATAGTAAGTTCTTTTTTTGTAATATCTGCCATGGTAATCTGAGAAGGCTGATTTTTCAGTCCAATGCAAACTACACGTCCTGCAGGGCAAGCAAGTTGAACAGCCTGTTCAAAAGAAGAAGGAATGCAAACAGTATCCACAACAACAGGAATTCCTTCGTTGTCCGTAAATTTCATAATGCGTTCTTCCAGATTTTCTTCTGATACCAGTACTACTTCATCAGCACCCATAGATAAAGCTTTGTCTAAACGTTCTTTTACTAAATCTGTCATCATAACCTGAGCGCCGTTTCTTTTTGCTACCTGCATAGCACAGATACCAATCGGGCCAGAACCCATAATCAAAACTTTATCGCCTTTGGTAATCTGACCTCTTCTGTTGATTTCTACACCAATGGTAAAAGGTTCTACAAGACCCAGGAAAGATTCATCAAAATCTTTATGGAATAAGTGAATATTAGCTTCTGGAGCAACTACGTACTCTGCAAAGCCGCCATCGCGATGTACACCCATAACTTCCAGAGTAGAGCATACGTTATGACGTCCAATGCGGCAGGCATAGCAGTGACCACAGCTTCTTACTGGATCCACAGCAACCTTATCACCTGGTTTTACAGAAGTTACGTTTTCTCCAACTTCTGTAACAATACCACCAAATTCATGACCAATGAGACGAGGATAAGTAGCCAGAGAGTTGGTTCCGTTGTAAATACCAATATCAGAGCCACAGATTCCGCCAGAGGTAATACGAACAATGACATCGTCCGGATTCTGGATGGTTGGTTTTGGAACATCCACGATCTCCACTTTAAAAGGTTCAACAACTTTAATTGCTTTCATAATACAGTACTCCTTTACTTTGATTTGATTAATATATCAGTTATCTTTGCCCTTAATATAGCAGATGACCATAAAAGATGCAATGTAAAAAACTTACAAGAATATAGGGGTGAAATTAGAAAAAAGTGACAAAATGCATAGGAAAAAGCAGAATTAATTGACTAAGATAAAAAGGTGTGCTATGATTTTTGAAAGAAAAAAAGTAATATATTACATTGTGAGAAGTGCAAGAAGGTAAAAACATGGAGAATCTATATGAAGATTAAAATATCAGATACAGAGCTTATGCTGACAGAACGAAAAAAAACAGAGAATAACAGGGAATATGCTTATCGTGTATTGCGAGATAATATTATGACACTGCAACTTTTACCGGGAACAACCATTAATGAGGGAGAGTTGGCGGAGGTGTTTCATACCAGCAGAACCCCTATTCACGAGGCAGTATTAATGTTAAAGGAAGAATCCCTCATTGAAGTTTATCCACAGAGCGGTTCCAAAGTATCTTTGATTCAAATTGATATATTAAAAGAAGGATATTTCCTCCGTTCAGTGATTGAACCAGAAATTATTCGTAAACTGGCAGGAAATCTTCAGTCCCAGCAGATTAGTAAATTGCGGGAAAATTTAGAACAGCAGAAGACAGCGTGGAAAGAGGAAACAGAAAAAAACCAGATTGATACTTTTTTTAAGTTGGACGATAAATTTCATCATCTTATTTATACCATGTTTGGCAAAGAGATGACCTGGTATGCAATGAAAAAAGTAAGTACCCATTATGACAGGGTGCGATATCTGGATGCTATTATGAATCATACAGAATTGGAAAAGATTTATGAAGAACATCAGAAGATTTTGCAGCTTTTAATGTTAGGGCTTCCTTCTGATTTTAGATTAGATTATTTTTATGATGCCCATTTAGGAACCTATCGAAAGGGATTCCAGAAAATTTTTGAAACGTATCCGGATTATTTTCAATTATAATGATATGCAAACTGCAGTTGGTGAAAATGAATAAAAAAATTAGAAAAACTTTATAAAAGTTTAACATATTTTAGAAATGCTATTGACGTATGACGTATGATTTGATATAGTTTTGCTATGAGTAAGAGGTCATACGTATGATTACCCAATTAGGGCAAAAGAAAAAAAGAAAAAGAGGAGGAAACAACTATGTTTTCAGGAGGTGTTGTGACAGGACCATTGTTAATTGGTATCTTTATTTTAGCAATTGCAGTTTTGTTGGTTCTGATCATCAAATTTAAGTTAAATGCATTTGTTGCATTGCTGGTAACTGCATTTGGTACTGGTATATTAGTAAATATGCCTCTTCCAGATGTGGCAAGTACAGTAACGAACGGATTTGGCGGTACGCTGGGAAGTATCGGTATGGTAACCGGTCTCGGTGTTATGCTGGGCAAATTTATGTTTGAATCTGGCGGTATTGAATCTATTTCAAACAAAATTTTAAAAGCATTTGGAGAGAAAAAATCTCCTATCGCAGTATCTCTTTCTGGATTTATCACAGGTATTCCGGTATTCGGTGATGTTGTTTACATTATGTTCGCCCCAATGCTTCGTGTATTATCCAAAAAAACAGGAATTTCTATGGTAAACTTTGCTTGTGCAATTTCTGTAGCTACAACTTGTACCTTTGCGTTGGTACTTCCTACTGCACCGCCACTGGCAGTAGCAGGTGAACTTGGTATTGAAATTGGTATTTTCTTTTTCTATGCATTGATTTCTGCATTTGTTGGTATGATTTTTGGAGGTATTATTTATGGTGCTTTCTTAAATAAGCAGGATCACAAGAACAACCATTTCTATACTTTTGAAGATTTAGAAGCAGATGAAGCAGCACTTGATAAAGTAGATAACCGTAAGAAAATGGGAGCAGGAAAAGCATTATCTATCCTTTTAGTTCCGATTATCCTGATTCTTTTAGGAAGTTTTGTGCCTCTGGCTTTAGGAGAAGAGTCAGCTGTTACTCCAATTGTGAAATTCATTGGGGACAAAAACTTTGCTATGATGGCAGGCGTTATCTATGCAGCGCTGATTTCCAGAAAATATCTGCAGAAATCTATTACAGATATTATGACAGAAGCTGCTGACCAGGTTGGTTTAATTCTTTTGATTACAGGTGCAGGCGGTGCTTTTGGTAAAATTCTTCAGGCAACTGGTATTGCAGATTATGTAGCTGGTTCTTTATCCAAGTTCAGCATTCCAATTCTGGTACTTTGTTTCCTGATCGCACAGATTATCCGTTGTGCACAGGGTTCTACAACAGTAGCACTTATGACTACAGCAGCAATTATGTCCAGCACCATTGCAACAAGTGGCGTATCACCAATTCTGTGTGCGATTGCTATTTGTGCCGGCGGTATTGGATTATCTCTGCCAAACGACTCGGGATTCTGGGCAATCAGCAGATTCTTTAAGATTTCTGTTACAGATACCATCCGTGGATGGACATTAGGTGGATTTGTAGCAGGTGTTGCAATCCTGATTTTTGTATCAATTTTATCACTGTTCCAGGGATTCCTTCCAGGACTTATGATGTAAGTAAATAGAGTAGTTTGAAAATAAAAGGAACTGTTGCATTTTATGCGGCAGTTCCTTTGCCTCTATACTGGACTTTTTTCCTAGCTGCTGATATAATGCTAAAAGGGCTTTAAAACGGAAAGAACGATGAGGTTTCAAATGATGTTAAGATCGATTAAAAAAACGGAAAAGCTTCTGCCAGAACAGGTTTCAGAGCAAATTACAAATTTAATTACTCAAAGGCAGCTAAGGGCAGGAGAAAAATTGCCAAATGAATTTGAATTGGCAGAAAAACTGGCCGTAGGCAGAGGCACCATAAGAGAAGCTATTAAAATTTTAGTTTCTAAAAATGTGGTGGAAATACGCAGGGGATGTGGCACTTTTGTATGTAGTCGACCAGGTGTAGTGGATGATCCTTTGGGTTTTGCATTTATCTGTGATAAGAAGAAGCTGGCATTGGATTTATGTGAAGTGCGCCTAATGATTGAGCCGGAAATCGCATTTCTAGCTGCTCAGAGAGCCAAAAAAGAGGAAGTAGAAGAACTCCAAAAAATCGCGGATGAGGTTGCAGTACTCTGTCAAAATCAGGAGCAGCACATGGAAAAAGACATAGAGTTTCATGAACAAATTGCCAAATTGAGCAAAAATAATGTGGTATCGAATCTGGTTCCTGTAATTCAGCAGGGGATTGCCGTATTTATTCAGGTTACGGACCGTGCCTTGGCTATGGAGACTGTCCGGACTCATCAAAGAATTGTCGATGCCATTAAAGAGGGAAATAGCCAAAAAGCAAAAGAAGCTATGCTGGAACATTTAACGATAAATAGAGATTTGATACAGGATTTGGGATTGCCGCATTAAGCCTTGCGACAGTCCTTTTTCTTTTAAGAAATAGTTGACGCAAGGGCTTGGACGTGATACTATAAAATCACAGATATGACGTATGATGACTCATGAAATTCCAAAAGGAAAAAGAAGAATTTTATGAAAAAATAAGTAAGAAAAGGAGAATGTACATGAAGTTGAGAAGTCAGGAATTAAGAAAAATTGCACCGGAATTAGATCCTTTACGTCTGGGAACAGGATGGAAGGTAGAAGATTTGTCAAAACCGCAGATTATGATTGAAAGTACTTTCGGGGACAGCCATCCAGGTAGCGGTCATTTATTGGAACTGGTAGAAGAGGCGAGAGCTGGTGTAGCAGAAGCAGGAGGACACGGAGCTAGATATTTTACTACAGATATCTGTGATGGGGAAGCACAGGGGCATGATGGCATTAATTATTCTCTGCCATCCAGGGATATGATTGCTAATATGATTGAAATTCATGCCAACGCAACACCTTTTGACGGAGGTGTATTTGTAGCCAGCTGTGATAAGGGTATGCCAGCGCATTTAATGGGAATCGGACGTGTTAATATTCCTTCTATTGTGATTACTGGAGGTGTTATGGATGCAGGTCCGGATCTTCTGACTTTGGAGCAAATTGGAATGTACAGCGCTATGTGTGAGCGTGGAGAGATTACAGAAGAGAAATTAACTTATTATAAACAGAATGCGTGTCCTTCCTGTGGTGCCTGCTCCTTTATGGGAACTGCTTCCACTATGCAGATTATGGCAGAAGCTCTTGGTCTGATGCTCCCAGGAAGCGCTCTGATGCCAGCAACCAGTCCGGATCTTCGTACTGTGGCAAGAGAAGCCGGAAAACAGGCTGTATGGCTTGCAGAGCATGATTTGACACCAGATAAAATTGTCACCATGAAATCTTTTGAAAATGCCATTATGGTTCATGCTGCAATTTCAGGCTCTACCAACTCCCTTCTTCATTTACCAGCAATTGCAAGAGAATTTGGTATTGAAATAGATGGAGATACTTTTGATAGACTTCACAGAGGAGCCCATTATTTGTTAAACATTCGTCCGGCAGGACAGTGGCCTGCACAGTTCTTCTATTATGCGGGCGGTGTACCGACCATTATGGAAGAAATTAAAGATATGCTTCACTTGGATGTTATGACCGTAACTGGCAAGACTCTGGGAGAGAACCTGGAGGACTTAAAGAAAAATGGATTTTATGACAAATGTGATGCATATTTGGCAAAGGTGGGCTTAAAGAGAGAAGATGTTATCCGTCCGTTTGACAAACCATTTGGAACAGACGGAAGTATTGCAATTTTAAGAGGAAATCTTTGTCCGGATGGCGCGGTAGTGAAACATACCGTTGTTCCAAAAGAAATGTTTGAAGCTACCTTAAAGGCTCGTCCTTTTGATTGTGAGGAAGATGCTATTCATGCAGTTCTTACACATGAAATCAAACCAGGAGATGCAGTTATTATCCGCTATGAAGGACCAAAGGGAAGTGGTATGCCGGAAATGTTCTATACCACAGAAGCCATTGCTTCAGATGCAGAACTGGGCGCTTCTATTGCACTTTTAACAGATGGAAGATTTTCAGGAGCTTCCAAAGGTCCTGCTATCGGTCATATTTCTCCAGAAGCAGCAGAGGGTGGTCCTATTGCTCTGGTGGAAGAGGGTGATTTGATTGAAATCAATATTCCAAATCGTGTACTTCGTATTGTAGGTATTGCAGGAGAGAAGAAGACCCAGGAAGAAATTGCTGAAGTCTTGAAAGAACGTAAGAAAAATTGGACACCAAAAGAACCAAAATACACCAAAGGTGTTATGAAAATCTTTTCTGAGAAAGCAGTATCTCCTATGAAGGGTGGATATATGGAATAAAGGCGGTTATCTATGAATTTATTTGATATTACAGGAAAAAAAGCGATTGTCACCGGAGGAACCAGAGGGCTTGGATATGGCATTGCAGAAGGGTATCTGGAGGCTGGCTGTGAAGTTGCTATTGTAGGAACATCAGATAAAGTGTACGAAGTGGCAGAGGAATTTTGCAAAAAAGGTTATAAATGTCATGGTGTAAAGGGAAATCTGGGGAAAAGGGAAGAAGTATACAGGGTGTTTCAGGAATGTGTAAACAAGCTGGGAGGAGATTTGGATATTCTTCTGACAGCTCATGGAATCCAGAGACGCCATAGTGCAGAAGAATTTCCAGTAGAAGAGTGGGATGAGGTTCTCAATGTGAATCTGACTTCTGTTTTTCTTCTCTGCCAGGAGGCCGGAAAAATCATGTTGAAAAAGGGCTATGGAAAGATTATTACCATTGCTTCCATGAATTCTTTTTTCGGCGGACAGACAATTCCAGCTTATGCAGCTGCCAAAGGCGGTGTGGCACAGCTTACTAAGGAACTTACCAATGATTGGCTGGCAAGAGGTGTGAATGTCAATGCCATTGCGCCAGGCTATATGGCTACAGAAATGAACAAAGCGCTGTTAGACCCTGCAAATCCAAGATTTGCGACGATTTCCGAAAGAATTCCAGCAGGACGCTGGGGGACAGGGGAAGATATGAAAGGGGCAGCAATTTTTCTGGCATCCCATGCCAGTGATTATGTCAGCGGAGCAGTGATTCCTGTAGATGGCGGTTATCTGGTGAAATAAAACAAAAAATGAAAAAGACCTCAGCCCAAAGTAAAAAAACTTTGTTGGCTGAGGTTTTTGTGCTATAATTTTGGCAGTAACATGCGAAGGGAGAAAAAATGCTTATTTTACATTGTATGAAACAGAATTTGTGGGAATCTATGAAGAATGAACCATACATAGGAAAACCTTTATTAGAACAGAATCCATTTATTCATTGTTCAGATTTAAAGTATTTCTGGAGGGTATCTCCTCATTTTGACAATGAACAGGAAAATTTGGTGCTTTTAGTTATTGAGACGGAAGAACTGGATGTGACGGTAAAATGGGAAGATTTAGAGGGATGTGGAAGAACATACCCTCATATTTACGGACTAATCAGAGCAGAAGCTATAAAGGCGGTTTTGCCATATTTAAAGGCAGAGGATGGTTCCTGGGTAAAGAATGTAGAATTACAGTATGTAGAAAACCAGTAGAGGAGGAATTAATTATGGCAATAAAACAAAAAAGCGCCCCACAAAGGCTTTTATGGGCACAGTTTGATGCTTTACAGATGGGCTCTGGGTGGGATGAAGAGGATATTTTAAAGCCACAGATTTTGTTAGAAGATGTATTTGGTGATAGCCATCCAGGTAGTACCCATCTGGCAGGGCTTATGGAGCAGGCAAAATATGGAGTGTTTGAAAAAGGTGGTTTTCCTGCTCAGTATCACACCACAGACATTTGTGACGGCTGTGCTCAGGGACATGATGGGATGAACTATATCTTAGCCTCCAGAGAAGCTATTTGTGATATGATTGAGGTTCATGGCTGTGTATATCCTTGGGATGGAATGATTTTATCTGCATCCTGTGACAAATCCATACCAGCTCAGTTAAAGGCAGCAGCACGATTGGATATTCCTACGATTTTTGTGCCGGGAGGCAGTATGCGTCCTGGCCCTAATATGACCACCTCCTTGGTAGCAGGTGATATTTCTCTTAGACAGAAGAGAAAGGATGCTATCACTGACAGGGAGATTTTAGATTATAAGATGACCGGATGTCCTTCCTGCGGAGCCTGTACGTTTCTAGGAACAGCCAGTACGATGCAGTGTATGGCAGAAGCTCTTGGACTGACCCTTCCAGGGGCAGCACTGATGCCAGCTACTATGCGAGACATTTTTGCCTACGCCAGAAAGGCAGGAAGAAAAATCCTGGATTTAGTAGAAAAGGGAATCAAAGTCAGTGATATTCTTACAAGAAAAGCTTTTGAAAATGCAGTGATGATTCATAGTGCTATTGGAGGCTCTACTAATGCTACGCTGCATCTTCCTTCCATTGCCAGAGAGTTGGGCATGGTGTTAGAACCGGAATTGTTTGATGAGTTGAATCATAAGGTACCACATCTTGGAAATATTACCCCAAGCGGCGCTCATTTGACAGAAGCCTTTTGGTTTGCAGGCGGAATTCCTATGGTGCAGAAAGAATTAAAGGATATGCTCCATTTGGATGTAATGACCGTTACTGGAAAGACTTTGGGTGAGAATCTGGAAGATTTGGAACGGGAAAATTTCTTTGAGCGAAATTTAGGATATTTACACAATTATGGTCTGGAGCGGGAACAGGTGATTTTCCCTGTGGAAAAGGCAGAAGAAAAAGGTTCTGTAGCTATTTTAAGAGGTAATCTGGCGCCAGAGGGAGCAGTGATTAAATATTCTGCCTGTACTCAGGAAATGCGGGAACGAAAAGGTCCGGCAAGAGTCTTTAACAGTGAAGAAGCTGCTTATCAGGCAGTGGTGGATGGAGTTGTAAATCCAGGGGACATGCTGATTATTCGCTATGAAGGCCCAAGGGGAAGTGGTATGCCGGAAATGCTTATGACTACAGAAGCCATTGTATGTGATGAACGGTTAAATGGTTCGGTATCTCTGATTACAGATGGACGGTTTTCAGGAGCTACCAGAGGGGCAGCTATTGGTCATGTGTCACCAGAGGCAGCAGCAGGAGGCCCCCTTGCCTTTGTGGAAGATGGCGACATTCTGGAATACAGTGTGAAGAACAGAAGGCTGGATATTGTAGGCATTCACGGAGAAGAGAAGTCAAAAGAAGAAATTGCAGACATTCTTTTGGAAAGAACAAAGGCGGGCATTGTACCCCGTCCCAAGAGAAAAGGGTTGTTTAAGCGTTATACAGAACATGCACTTTCCGCTATGGAAGGCGCTGGATATGAGGATTAAGGAGGAAAAGAAAATGAAAGCAAAATGGATTACTCCAGTGGTAACCGCTTTAGATAAAGAGGGCCATGTGGATATGGAGGGAAATAAGAATATTTACGATTTTTTGATCGAAAATGGAATGGATGGGATTCTTCTGTTTGGAAGTATTGGTGAATTTTTTGCGATATCTATGGAAGAAAAAAAAGCATTGATTCGAGAAGCAATCCGCCATATTAACCACAGAGTCACGGTGTATGTGGGAACTTGTCATATGGAATTTGAAGCTTGCGTGGAATTGTCTAATTATGCTTTGGAGCAAGGAGCAGATGGAGTGATGGTGATTTCTCCCTATTATTTCAGCTTGCCGGAAAGCGCAATTTTGAACTTCTATGGGACTTTGGCAGAGTGCGTCCACGGACCTTTACTTTTGTATAATTTCCCAGATAGAACCGGTCATGATTTGACACCAGATATGATTTACAAACTGGTATCTGAACATGAAAACATTGTAGGAATTAAGGATACGGTTTCCACCATGGGACACACAAGAGCTATTATTCAGAAAGTGAAAACAGAATATCCAGATTTTATGGTGTATTCTGGATTTGACGAGTTCTTTGGACACAATGTTCTTTCAGGAGGAGATGGCTGTGTGGCAGGTCTTTCAAACTTTGCTCCAGAAGTAGCTTCTGGATACGCCAAAGCTGCAAGAGAGGATGATTTGCAGGGAATGACACAATATCAGCAAAAAATTGACAGCCTGATGGCGATTTATGATGTGGCGCCCCAGTTTATTCCGACCATTAAGAAAGCTATGGTGGTTCGTGGTGTGAATATGGAGCCAGTGTGTACCCAGCCTCTTCTTCCAGCAACCGAAGCAGAGACAGAGGAAATTCAGAAGATTTTACAGAAGGCAGGGCTTAGATAGAGATTGATTGCCTGAAAAGAAGAAGCGCTCATAGAAATTCGTGTGTTTTATAACGGATATTCTACGAGCGCTTTTTACTACAATCTTATAAAGCGTCTTCAAGAGGTTCACGATTCAGTTCATCAATTGCCATGCGAAATCCGTTTTGGGCTGCTTTCACTCTCCAAAAGTCTGCTTTTTCTTCATTTTGTTCTACTCCTTCTCCGTATCGGTAGAGTACAGAAAGATTGTACTGTGCAGAGGGAATTTGAGCGTTGGCAGCTTTTTCAAAAAGTTGGAACGCTTTTTTCGGTTCATAGGGAAGTGCTTTTCCGGATAAAAATTGGACAGCAAGACAGCACATAGCGCGAAAATCACCCTGTGCAGCAGCTTTTTTATACCAGTCCATAGCCTTGGAGAGGTTTGGTTTTACTCCAATACCTTCTTCATAGCAGCGTCCCATATTATAGAGTGCATTTAAATCATTGCTTTTTGCAGCCTGTTCCATATAGTGAAAAGCTTTCTGAGGGTTTGGCTCTACTCCCTTTCCTTGGGCATATAACATGGCTAGACGCAGAGCTGCTTCAGAGTGACCTTTTTCGGCAGCTTTTTCATACCAATGTGCAGCTTGGACATAGTCCACGGAAGTGCGGATGCCGTTTTCGTAATAATATCCAACACCAAAAATCAAGTCTTTTTGGCCATTTTCAGCCAGAATCATTAATTCTTCTACAGTAAAAATAGTATTTTTTTTAATATCCATAACGATTATTCTCCATTTTTTTTTCATTGTATCATGCTGGTAATCATTTGGAAACTCCTAAATTTGGGAATAGATTGGAAAAAAGTCATTTACAATCGGAAAATACCTGTATATAATAAAAATCGGACAAAAAATATCCATGATATATTTTCATATAAACGGAGGAAGAAAACTATGCTTGAATTAAGAGATGTCTCCTTTCGTGTTTCAGAGGATTCCAAGGAAAAAGAAAAGGGCATTCTGGAACACGTAAGTTTTACTTTGGAGGACAATAAATTTGTTGCCATTACAGGACCGAATGGAGGAGGAAAATCTACTCTGGCAAAAATCATTGCAGGAATCCAGAAGCCTACAGAAGGAAGGATTTTTCTGGATGGTGAGGATATTACAGACTGGAGTATTACAGAAAGAGCAAGACATGGTATCAGCTATGCATTTCAGCAGCCAGTTCGTTTCAAGGGTGTAACGGTTTTTGATTTGATTCATCTTGCAGCAGGAAAAGAAATTTCCCTGTCGGGAGCCTGTGAATATTTATCAGCAGTGGGACTGTGTGCGAAAGACTATATTAATCGGGAAGTAAATGCCAGTCTGTCTGGTGGAGAGATGAAGCGTATTGAAATCGCCACAGTTATGGCAAGAGGAACTAGAATGTCTGTGTTTGATGAACCAGAGGCAGGTATTGATTTATGGAGTTTTCAAAATCTAATTCATGTATTTGAAAAAATGAACCAGAAAAAACACGGTTCTATTTTAATTATTTCTCACCAGGAGAGGATTTTAAACACAGCAGATGAGATTTTGGTAATTGCAGATGGAAAATTGGTGAGAAGAGGAAGCAAGGAGGAAGTGCTTCCAGCTTTATTAAATGCGGCAGAAACCGACACAGGATGTGAAGTCTGGCAGAAAGGGGTACAGGACTAATGGATGCAATTCAAAAACAGCTTTTAGAAGCAGTATCTGGCCTGCATGGTGTTCCGGCAGGCGCCTATAATATCAGAACCAACGGAAAAACAGAAGGAAGACAAACAACAGAAAATATTGATATACAGCCAAGAGAAGAAGGCGATGGAATCGTGATTACCATTAAATCTGGCACCAAAAATGAAAGTATGCATATGCCAGTTATTTTAAGTAAGGCTGGATGGAAAGAAACAGTTTATAATGATTTCTATATTGGAGACGATTGTGACGTGACCATTGTAGCTGGATGCGGTATTCATTGTGGGACGGATGATGGAAGCCAGCATGATGGAATCCACAGCTTTTTTATTGGAAAAAATTCAAAGGTGAAATACGTGGAAAAGCACTATGGAAGTGGTGATGGAAACGGAAAAAGAGTGATGAATCCCCAGACCATTGTGGAAGTGGGAGAAGGCAGTTATATGGAAATGGATACAGCACAGATAAAAGGAGTAGACTCCACAGACCGTCTTACAAAGGTGAAATTGGGAAAAGGCGCGTCTATAAAAGTAATGGAACGTCTTATGACTCACGGGGAGCAAAGAGCAGAGAGCCGCTTTATTGTAGATTTAGATGGAGAAGACTCTGGTGCTAATATTATTTCCAGATCTGTTGCAAAGGATGATTCTTATCAGATGTTTCAGTCTGTATTAAATGGAAATGCCAGATGCAGCGGACATACGGAATGTGATGCTATTATTGTTGGAAATGCAAAAATCAGTTCCATACCAGAAATCACAGCAAATAATTCAGATGCAGCCTTAATTCATGAGGCAGCCATTGGAAAGATTGCTGGGGAACAGATTATAAAACTCATGACTTTGGGGCTTACAGAGGAAGAAGCAGAAGAACAGATTATCAGTGGTTTCCTGAAATAGACGCTTTCTTGTCTCTTTGTGTGGTAGAATAAAAATAACTATTAACCAGAAGTGGGAATGAGGGTGTTTTTATGGTCTATAACAATGTAAGACATGAGTGCAATCTTTATAATTTCTTTTTTGCACCAAGGGGAAATTTGAGGATGATGGAACTGGGGATGAAGATTACCCAGATGTATCTGAATCCCTTTGATAAGATTATTGGGATTATTGGAGGCAAGGACTCTGGTAAGAGTATGTTGATTCGCGGTATGTTTCCAGGAATTCAGACTGTGGAAGAGGATGATGAGTTTGAAGTGATGAATATGCCTCTTTTAAACGCAGAGGATGTGGGATTTTATACGCCGAAAACCTTCCATGTAGATGTGCGCATGGTAAAAAAGTATGTACCGCTTGAGGAGATTGCCAAGGCGGTTTTAAATGTGACAGCACAGAATAAACGGGTGATTGTAGAACATTTTGAGATTTTATATCCAGCGCTAAAGAGAAATGCTGATTTGCTCATTGGACTGGGGGAAGAAGTGCTCGTGACGAGACCCTCTTTATTTGGTCCATTGCCGGATAATATTGCGAAAATTGTGTTTAAATCTTTAATTTACAGAAAAATGGCCCACAGCGCAGAGGATTTGTTCGGTTTCTGTGTTAAGGATTTGGAGCGTCCTGCTTATACCAGATCCGGTCTGAAACATGGGTTTATGATTAATTACAGAGAAAAACCCAATTTTAATTTGTATGAAATTGAGGAAAAAATTAAGGATATTATTCGCCAAGACTTACCCATTGTACCAAGCGGAGAAGAGAGCATTAAAATCGGAGATTATGAAATGCATTGTACAGGTCCCTTAATGCATGTGGAAAGTACAGGAAAAATACAGGGATTTTCTTTGGTGAAAGAATTTTATTTTGATTCCCGTTTCAACGAATATGTAGTTGCAGGCGTTGTGGGACAAACAGACAAACAAAAAGAAACAGATGAAGAAATTAATGTCATTGAGGTATAAAAATATCCTCTCAGGCTGTGGAAGAGTTACACAGCCTGAGAGGATATTTTTTCGTTTGCAGCTTGCATGGATTTCCTAAACTGTCCAGGGGACATGTTTTTGTGTTGCTGAAACAACTTAATGAAATAACTGGTAGAGCCAAAACCGCAGGAGGCTGCAAGGTCTGTAATTGGTGTGGAGGTAGATACCAGGCATTTCTCTGCTTCTGTAAGGCGGATATGTGTCACATATTCACGGAAATTCATGTGGAGAACATGGTTAAAACTTCTGGAAAAATAACTGTAGCTCATGCCGCACCGTTTGGCGGCCTCCGATGCTGTTACAGGTGTGTCAAATTGTTCCCGCACATAGGAAAAAGCAGGGGCTAGCTGTCGGGCAAGCTCTTCATTGACAAAAGATTGGGAAGAGAGTGAAATTCCTTTTTCGTGCCAATAACGGAGAATCCAGAGAAAAATACTTCCAATATGGTTGCGGATAGCTAGTTCGCAGCCATATTTTTTTTCCTGGTCCTCCCGAAAAATTTCCTCAATCCAAAAAGCAATCCCAGAGTTTGCAGTGTCCTCTTTTGAAATCACCTGCTCCTGGTGGGAATGTTGAGCCAGAAATGGCAGGAGGTACTGGGATTCCAGATAGCTACAGGAAGTCTTACTGTAAATAAGCTCTGGCAGAAAACGGAGGACATAATAGCTGCCTCCGTTTTGGGAAAGGCTATGAATGAGGTGAACTTCTCCTGCTGGAATCAGAACCAGATCTTGTGGACCAAAACGGTGATAGGAGCTTCCAAGATAAAGTTCAAAAAAATTTTCTTTTCCATAGAGAATTTCAATATAATCGTGATAATGAGCAGGGTACACAAGCCCTGGATTTTCTGTTGTCTGGAGATGGCAGATATAAGATAAGGGGATACCATCAATACAGGGCTTCTTTTCTTTTATAAATTCCATTTTCATACCTCTGTAGGACAAATTTTTATTATTTTTAAGCAGAAAAATTATAGCACAAAAAAAGTGTGAGGGCTATAATAAACCCAGAAAAAAGAAAGGATTTTAGAAAATATGGAACATAAAAAATTAGGAATTCCCATGGAGGGTTTTGGAGAAGCAGTAAGAAAAACAGCAGCAGAAGGTATTGTTTTGCTGAAGAATGAAAACCAGATGCTGCCAATTACAGAAAAAGACCAAGTGGCCTTATTTGGAAGATGCCAGATAAATTACTATAAGAGTGGGACAGGTTCAGGCGGAGCTGTGAATACTGCCTATACTACGAATCTGGTAGATGGTTTTCGTCGGTACAAACATATTGCGCTGAATGAGGGGTTGCTAAAAGTTTACGAGGATTGGGTTCAGGAGCATCCTTTTGATGATGGACAGGGAGCATGGGCCAGTGAACCATGGTTTCAAAAAGAGATGCCAGTTTCCATGGAACTGGCAAGAAAAGCCAGAGAGACTTCCAATAAAGCTTTCGTTGTGATTGGAAGAACTGCAGGGGAAGACAAAGATTATGAAGCTGTAGAAGGAAGTTATTATCTTACAAAAGAGGAAAAGCAGCTTTTGGAAACGGTGGCAGAGGTGTTTGAAAACACAGGTGTAATTATGAATGTCTCTAATATCATTGATATGAGCTGGCTGGAGACTGTGAAAAACAAAGAACATATCCGCAGTGTTATTTATACCTGGCAGGGAGGTGTAGAGGCTGGAGGAGCCAGTGCAGATGTGCTTGTGGGAGCGGTAACTCCAAGTGGAAAACTTCCGGATACCATTGCTTATGATATCAAAGATTATCCAAGTACTGCAAATTTTGGAAGACAGGAAAAGAATGTCTATCAAGAAGATATTTACGTGGGATATCGGTATTTTGAAACTTTTGCCCCAAAATGTGTACAGTTCCCCTTTGGTTTTGGATTGTCTTATACAGATTTTTCCATGGAGGTGAAAAAAGCTCAGGTTCTTGGCACAGGTGCCAAAGCGAATGTGGAGCTTCAGATAGAAGTAAAAAATACAGGTATTCAGTATGCAGGAAAAGAAGTTGTACAGGTATATTATGAAGCACCACAGGGAAAATTAGGGAAACCAGCAAGAGCATTGGTCGTTTTTGCGAAAACAGATGTATTACAGCCAGGAGAGGCTCAAGTATTGAACTTGAACTTTCCAGTATCTAGTATGGCATCCTATGATGATTGTGGTTCTACAGGGCATAAATCCTGTTATGTACTGGAACCAGGACTATATAAAATTTATGTGGGAAGTGATGTGAGAACAGCAAAACAGGTATTCCTTCAGGAACAGGAAGGTATAGAAATTTCAAACTGTATGGTAACAGAAACTTTGCAGGAGGCATTGGCTCCTACAGAGAAATTTCAGCGTCTTTGCCCAGGAAGCAGACAAGAGGATGGAACCTATGCTCCAAAGGCAGAAGAAGTTCCAACCCAGACCATTTCCCTGGCAGAAAGGATTCAGCAGCGTTTGCCAAGGACAATGGAAATAAAAGGAAATCAAGGCATTTCTTTCCAGGATGTAAGAGATGGAAAAGCCAGTCTTGAGGCTTTTGTGGCACAGCTATCGGAAAGAGAGTTGGCTATTTTGGTAAGAGGAGAAGGTATGTGTAATCCTCTGGTAACTCCAGGAACAGCATCTGCTTTTGGGGGAACGTCCCCAAGTCTTTACGGTTATGGAATTCCTGTAGCATGTACGGCAGACGGACCTTCCGGAATTCGTATGGACAGTGGGCTAAAAGCTACACAAATGCCTATTGGAACTATGCTAGCTTCCAGTTGGAATCTGGAACTTGTGGAGGAGCTCTATGAATGGGAAGGTCAGGAACTGTTAAGAAATGAAATTGATACTTTACTGGGGCCTGGGATTAATCTTCACCGAAATCCTTTAAATGGAAGAAACTTTGAGTATTTTTCTGAGGATCCGTATCTTACAGGTAAATTTGCAGCAGCTGTGGTAAAAGGAATTAAAAAAAGCGGTGCAGATGCCACGGTAAAACATTTTGCCTGCAATAATCAGGAATTGGGCAGAAGTGTGGCAGATTCTGTGGTATCAGAGAGAGCAGCTCGGGAATTGTATTTAAAGGGATTTGAAATAGCGGTAAAAGAAGGAAATGCCTGCTCCATTATGACCTCTTATAATCCGTTAAACGGTCATTGGTCTGCCTCCAATTATGATTTATGTACTACCATTTTAAGAGAAGAGTGGGGATACACAGGCATTGTTATGACAGACTGGTGGGCAAAAATGAATGATCCCATTTCCGGCGGTGAGGCTAAGATGACGAATACAGCAGCTATGGTGAGAGCGCAGAATGATTTATATATGGTGGTAACCAATGGCGGTTCTGAAGAAAATGAATACGGGGATGATACCTTGGAAGCGTTGGAAGAAGGCAGGCTTACCATTGGAGAACTCCAGCGGTGTGCTATGAATATATGCCGTTTTATTCTTCATACACCTGCTGCAAAGAGAAGACTGAAAACTTTAGAGGAAATGGAAGCAGAGCAGGGGGAATTTTCTTTTGCTCCAGTAAAACTCTGGCCTGGGAAGAAAGAAACCATGATGTTGAAGATCGAACAGGCCGGCAGATATAAATTTTTAGTAAGAACACGCTCTGCCCTGTCTTCTCTGGCCCAGTCTTCCTCTAACCTGTTGTTAAATCAGAAGCCAGTACTGACTATTCAGAGCAATGGAACGGAACATCAGTGGACCGTATTGAAATTAAACAATATTCAATTAGAGGCAGGAGAGTACGAAGTTTGCTTGAATCCTGTAAAAGCGGGATTGGAAATCGATTGGATTGAAGTAACAAGATAGGAAAAATGATAAAATATCTTCATCATATTGCATTTGGAACACAGGTAATATATACTGTTAATTAATGTCATTTCCTAGTGGATAATGTCGATTACAGTAAAATAATATGAGGGGATAAAAGAATGGTATTTTCCAGTTTATTGTTTGTATTTCTATTTCTGGCACTGAATTTAATGGTTTATTTCTTTGTCAGTGAAAAAAATCGAAACTATGTATTATTGATTTTTTCTTTGGTGTTTTACGCCTGGGGCGGTCCTAAATTTTTGATTTTGTTGGTGGGAGAAACTGCTGCCAGTTGGTTTTTTGCTTTGCAGATTGAAAAAGAAAAGAGTAGCAGCCGGCGCCGGCTCTATATGGTAGGAGAGTGTATTGTACTTCTGGGACTGTTGGGATTTTTTAAATATACCGTGTTTTTCCTGGATAATCTTCAGGCAATAACCGGATTTCCAAAAGAAATCCCACAAATTGTTCTTCCTATTGGAATTTCATTTTATACCTTTCAGCTGTTGTCTTATGTGATAGACGTATATAAAGGGGAAGTTGCTGCACAGCCTAGATTCTGGAAACTGCTGTTGTATTCCAGTTTGTTTCACCAGTGTATTGCAGGACCTATTGTGCGTTATGAGACTGTAGCTAATGAAATTGATGAACGGAAAATCTCCGGAGGAGATGTGTTTGTAGGCGTTCGGAGATTTTGTGTAGGTCTGGCAAAGAAATCTATTTTAGCGAATTCCTGTGCTTCTGCGGCAGATACACTTCTGCCAGCAGGGGTGGAGGCGTTAAGCGCACAGTCAACTCTTGGCCTATGGCTTGGAATGTTGTTTTATATGCTGCAGATTTATCTGGATTTTTCAGCATATTCTGATATGGCAATTGGTATGGGAAGGATGGTTGGTTTCCATTATTTGGAAAACTTTAATTATCCTTACATTGCAAAATCAGCACAGGATTTTTGGAGAAGATGGCATATTTCTCTTAGTAGTTTTTTCAGAGATTATGTTTATATTCCTCTAGGAGGAAGCCGGTGCGAAACATGGAAAATTGTGCGAAACATGGCAGTTGTTTGGTTCCTTACTGGAATGTGGCATGGGGCCAGCTGGAACTATATTCTCTGGGGTGTTTACT
Organism: uncultured Bacillota bacterium; assembly: GCA_905200905.1. GTDB lineage: Bacteria > Bacillota > Clostridia > Lachnospirales > Lachnospiraceae > Blautia. The sequence goes on along the minus strand of CAJKMA010000005.1, from coordinate 44,194 downwards.
ATCTGGCGTTCCTCTTACTGGAACGGTTTGTAATAAAAGATAGGATTCCCAAAGGCTTGAATCATGTATATGCCCTTTTGGTTATCTTTTTCGGATGGGTAATCTTTAAATTTGAAAGTATGAAGGAGCTTGGATTTGTTCTTTTAGGACTGTTTGGAATTGGAAGCTCTGGATTTGCAGGGCTGGAAGCAGGAACCGTGTTTATGAATCATATCTTTTTCCTGGTTATTGCAATCATTGCGGTGACACCACTTGGGAAAAAATTGAGAAGGATTCTGTTTGAATTGGGTAAAACCAGTAAGCCAGTCTTCTGGATTTTTAATATTACAGAAATGCTGACACCAGTGCTTTTACTATTGTTATCTGTGTTGGCACTTATTGGGGATAGCTATAATCCCTTCCTGTATTTTCAGTTTTAACCAAAGGATTACAAAGAAAGAGGTTGGCAAATGGCAAAAGAAAAATATACAAAGGAACAAAAAAAGATTATACGGAAGTTTCGGAGTCTTGCTGTAAAAGCCTTTGCAGCAGTCATGCTTCTTGGATGCATAATAGGCTTCTTGTTTTTCTTCCGGCCCAGCACATCCCAGGTAGAAAAAAGAAAACTTACAGAATTTCCTAAATTTACAGTATCCTCCTTTTTAGATGGCTCTTTTTTCTCACAGGTGTCTTTATGGTATTCAGATACCTTTCCTATGAGAGATACTCTGATTGCAGCGGATAAAAAGGTAAAAGATTTATACGGAGTAGAATCTTCTACCATGATGGTAGGGGGACATGAGCAGGGAGATGCAATTCCTACTTTGGGAGAGAAGAAGGAAGAAAAGACAGCAAAAAAGAAAGATAAGGAAAAGGAGACCGAAGATAAGACAGAGAAAGAGGAGAACAAAGAACCTGTAGCAGCTCCGGACAGTCAGGAAATGGAAGCGGAAATTCAGAATCAGATTCAGCAGGGACTTTATGTAAAAGATGGGGCAGCCTACAGTGTTTATTACTTTAATCAGAATGCAGCCGAAACTTATACAGATGCCTTAAATCAGGCAGCCGAAAAGCTGGATGGTATTGCAAATGTGTATTCTCTTCTGGTACCTAATAACTCGGGAGCTATGTTATCAGAAAAGGAATTAAAGGGACTTGGGGGTTCAGACCAGGAACAAGCAATTTCTTATTACCACAGTCTTTATGACAAGGTGACTCCGATTAAAACCATTGAAACTTTGCGAGAACATAAAGATGAATATTTGTATTTCCGTACAGACCACCACTGGACCCAACTAGGTGCTTATTATGTGTATCAGAATTTTTGTGAGGAAAAAGGATTCAAACCACATAAATTATCGGAATTTGAAAAAATGACCTTTGAACCTTTCCTTGGAACTTTTTATGCGGAATTGCAGAATCAGGACATGGCGAAAAATCCAGACAGGGTAGACGCTTATGTGCCTATGGGAACCAATGATATGACCTATTGGAATACCGATGGATCCAAACAAGAGTGGCATGTGATTGAAGATGTAAGCACCTGGGATAAAAGCTCTGGGTATTACTGTTATATTGGCGGGGATAAGCCCTTGAGTATTATAGAAAACCCTGAGATTCAGGATGGTTCTTCCTGTATTATCTTAAAGGAATCCTATGGAAATTGTTTTGTCCCATTCCTGGTAGATCATTATCAAACCGTATATGTGGTAGACTTCCGCTATGCAAATGTGAATCTGGTAGATTATGTAAAAGAAAAGAAGATTCAAGATGTACTGATTATGAATAACATTACGATTATCGGAAGTGATACCGTAGCTAACAAGATTGCGGGACTTTTATAAAAAATAAAAAGAGGCTGGCGTATGAAATAGTATTCAGGAATATTTCATGCACAGTCTCTTTTTCTCTCCTAATATTCACAAATGAAAAAGCCTGTGATAAAATGAATTTAAAATAAAGATTAGAAAAAGGAAATGTGTGATGAGTTTAAAAGCAAAGAAAAATAAATATGAAATTGACATGTGCAGTGGTTCTATTATGGACAAGCTGATTGCTTTTTCTCTGCCCCTTATGCTTTCTAGTATTTTACAGTTAATGTTTAATGCGGTGGACATTGTAGTAGTGGGAAAATTTAGTGGAAGCGAGGCTTTGGCAGCAGTTGGCTCTACTTCTGCTCTCATTAATGTATTTACCAATTTATTTATTGGTGTGTCTCTTGGAACCAATGTGCTTGCTGCCCGCTTCTATGCGTCAGGAAGGGAAAAGGAGATGTCGGAAACCGTACATACCTCTCTTACGTTTGCTCTTATAAGTGGTATTGTGATGGCTTTTGTAGGATTATTTTGTTCCAGAGGTGCTTTAGAGCTTATGGCGACTCCGGAAGATGTAATTTCACAGTCTGCGCTTTATATGAAGATTTACTTTCTGGGAATGCCATTTTTCATGTTGTATAATTATGGAGCGGCGATTTTAAGAGCTGTGGGAGATACCAGGAGACCCTTATATTTTCTGGTGATTTCAGGAATCTTAAATGCAGGGCTGAATATGTTTTTGGTGATTGTATTTCATATGGGAGTAGAAGGTGTGGCCATTGCAACTGTGATTTCCCAGATGGTTTCCTGCATTTTAGTGTTGCATTGTCTGTATCAATGCCAGGGAAGTTATCAATTGCGGTTTTCCAAACTTACCATAAAAAAACAGTATTTAAAACCTATTTTTCAAGTAGGGATTCCAGCCGGAATTCAAAGTACGGTGATTAATTTTTCCAATGTACTTCTGCAGTCTTCTGTGAATTCTTTTGGCTCCATTGCTATGGCGGGTTATACAGCGGCAAATAACATTTTTGGATTCTTGTTTGTTGCAGTCAATTCGGTGACTCAGGCATGTATGAGTTTTACCAGTCAGAATTTAGGGGCTGGAAAATGGAAGCGCATGGATAAAGTATTGGTGGATTGTATCTTTTTATCTGTTACGGTTGCTGTACTTTTGGGAGGCAGCGCATACTTGTTTGGCCCAGAGCTTTTGAAAATTTATACAAATAATCCACAGGTGATTCAGTGTGGGGTGGAAATTCTTTTGTATACAACCGTTACTTATTTTCTATGTGGGTTAATGGATTTATTTCCAGGTGCTTTACGTGGAATGGGATATTCCACAGTGCCTATGATTCTATCTGTCATTGGAACTGTAGGAACCAGAATTATCTGGATTTTCTGGGTTTTTCCAAAACATCGTTCTTTGGATATGTTGTTTATCTCTTATCCTGTATCTTGGATTGCAACCATTGTGATGCAAGTGGTTTGTTTCTGGTTTGTGCGGAAAAAAGTACATAAAACGTTGCAGGAAAATTAAGATATTTAGGTATAAAAAGGAGAATACGTATGAAAAGAAAAGTAGGAATGATAGCAGCTGTATTCATTTTCTGTTTGGTTTGTACTCTACCTGTATGGGCTCGCGCCGGAGGCGGAGGTGGAGGAGGTAGTTCTAGTTCTGGAGGTGGTGGAAGTTCACATTCCAGTTCGTCCGCTGGAACTTCTGACAGTCAAGGAAGCAATGTTGCGGTTGTCTTTGTGCAAGGGATATTTATTTTGGTTGTTGCCAGTGGAGGGAGCATTGTGTTGCTTCAGAAGGGGAGAAGAGCTAGGAGAAAAAGCCGTCAGGCTATGAAAATGTTTGCTCAGATGGGTGACAATTGGGATGCAAAAGAAATTCAGCGTCAGGTGGAAGAGGCATATTTTCAAATTCAGGAATGCTGGCGGAGAATGGATATCAGTTATGGGGCTCCCTATTTAAGCGAAGATTTACAGAAAGAATTCGACAGTAAAATTCAGTGGATGATTGTGCGGAATGAGGAGGTCATTCAGAGGGATGTAAAACTTCTCAGTGCCATGCCTGTAGGCGTTCAAGATGAACCAGGGGAAGAGCAGGATGTACTTTGGTATTTAATTCATGGGAAAATGATAGGCTATTATGTGAATCGTGATACCAAGCGGGTAGTACGTGGAAATACCAGACCGGAGGCGTTTTTTGAATATTGGAAATTCGTGTACCGGAATAAACGGTGGGTGCTTCAGGAAATTAGGCAGCAGAATGAAATTGATATTGACGCTATGGAAAATACGCAAAGTATTATTCATAAAATAGATGAGAAGAAATAGATTGTCAACCTATTTTGAACTACTGGTTGACAATAAGTAACTCCTGTGTTAAAGTAAACCTCAGAAACAGATTAGGAGGGCATACTTTATGACTACAGCAGTGAGCAGCAGACAGAGAAACAAAACTTATGATATGGCATATATCAGTATGTTTACAGTAATAATTGCCATTAGTTCCTGGATATCTATACCTATGACAGTACCTTTTACTTTACAAACCTTCGGGGTGTTTGCCACAGTGGGGATTTTAGGAGGCAGGAGAGGAACCATGTCGGTTCTCCTTTATATCCTGTTAGGTGCCATAGGGGTGCCTGTATTTGCCGGTTTTTCAGGAGGCTTAGGCGTACTTACGGGAAATACAGGAGGTTACATTGTGGGATTCCTTTTTTCTGCACTGGTGATGTGGGGAATGGAAAAAGCCTTTGGAAAAAGCCAGTTGGTATTGGCAATTTCTATGGTCCTTGGCCTTCTGGTTTGTTATACAGTGGGAACCTTATGGTTTATGGCTGTGTATGCACAAGGCACAGGTTCTGTGGCACTTATGACTGTATTAGGATGGTGTGTGATTCCCTTTATCATTCCAGATATAGTAAAAATAGTAGCAGCCTTATTCATTAGCAAAAGAGTAGCAGGAGCAATTAAAATAAAATGAGTGAAAACAAGAAATTAAGGGCACATCACGGTATGTGCCTTTCCTTCTTTGAAGGAAAAGGATATAGTGATACGTTTACAAAACATATGGAACAGGTTCAAAAAATGCTGAAATTAAATCCTAGAGTTATGTTGGTGACCCAAGGTGATATGATTTGCGAAAAATGTCCTAATTTAAAAGATGGGCGGTGTTTGACAGATAAGAAAGTCAGAACATATGATGAAAAAGTATTAAAATATTGCGGCATACAGGAAAATCAGGAGTTTTCATGGAAAGAATTTCATGCGTTGGTGAAGGAAAACATTCTTCTCAAAGGAAAGAGAAAAGAAATTTGCAGAGAGTGTCAGTGGGAAGAAATTTGTTCCAGAAGAGAGAATGAGGAAAAAAGTAGACACAAATTCCAAGATGTAGTAAAATAGAGATAAATTTTGAAAATCTAGGAGGTAGTGACGCATGCGTGCAGAATTTGATGAAACATTAGTAACCGGAAATGACATGATTGATGGACAACATAAGGAATTAATCAGCAGAATTAACCAGCTTTTAGAAAGCTGCGAAGATGGACAGGGAAAAATCAAAGCAGTAAAAATGCTGGATTATTTAATGGAGTATACAGATTTCCATTTCAGTGCAGAAGAAAAACTGCAGGAAGAAATTTCTTATCCCGGAATTCAGGAGCATAAAGCAAAACATGAAGAGTTTAAGCAGGCTGTAAAGGAGTTGCAGGAAATGCTTGAGGAGGAAGAGGGTCCAACAGAAGCATTTGTAGCACAGGTACAGAAAAATGTAGTAGACTGGTTATTTAACCATATCAAAGGTTTTGACCGCTCTGTAGCAGAATACAAATACATGGCTTCTAATGCAGAAAGATTATAAGGAGAAGAAAGCATGTTATTTGTAGAATATCCCAAATGTTCTACTTGCCAAAAAGCAAAAAGATGGCTGGTAGAGCATCAGGTGACATTTGAGGACCGGCACATTGTAGAACAAAATCCGACCAAGGAAGAGTTAAAACAGTGGTATGCCATGAGTGGCCTTCCTTTGAAGCGTTTCTTTAACACTAGCGGTAATAAATATAAAGAACTGCAGTTAAAAGATAAGCTTCCTTCCATGTCAGAGGAGGAGCAGTTGGAACTTTTAGCTACGGATGGAATGTTAGTAAAACGTCCTATTCTGGTAGGTGATGATTATGCAGTACCAGGCTTTAAAGAATCTGTGTGGATGGAAAAATTAGGGTTGACAGAATAAGAGTAGATGTGTTAAGTTGATAACCGTCAGGGAAACCTGCAATTTTAGAGGAAAAGAGGGATAAGATGATTATTTGTTTGTAATACATGGGGAACTGAACATGGTTTTCAGAATATCTGTACACAAATATGGTACAGGTTTATTCCAGTGTGAGATTACAGGCAAAAGTCATCAAACAGTCATCTTTTTTATAAAAATCTGCAGTAGGAGTGCGCTGGTGGAAGAGATACCATACTTCCTAAAACAGTGGATTCTGTTTTTGCGAAACTTTGTCAGAATAAAAAGAAAGTGTAGCCTGTTTTTGGAATGGAATGTCTGAAAACAGGCTTTTCTTTTTGTAAAGGAGACAATATATTGCAAATTAAACATTTGACTGTGACTCATAAAAAAGACCTTCGCACCTTGCTGGAAGATGTGTCTTTTGTTGTGGAACGGGGAGACAAGATGGCGGTCATCGGGGAAGAAGGGAATGGAAAGTCTACCCTGTTGAAATTGATTTATGAACCAGATGCAGCAGAAATGTATGTGGAGTATCAAGGAGAAATTTTAGTAGGAAATGCTGTAATAGCATATTTGGCGCAAGAATTAAAGCCAGAACAAAAAGAACAGACTGTGTGGGAATTTTGTTCTAAGAATCCGGCCTTTTATGACCAGAATCCCAGGGAGTTAGCTGATATTGCTAGAAAACTGGGAATATTGCCAGAGTTTTTTTATAGACAGGAAAAAATGGGAGAATTATCTGGAGGGGAAAAAGTTAAGGTTCAGCTTGCAGGGATTATGATGCAAAGACCAGATATCATCCTTATGGATGAGCCATCCAATGACCTTGATTTAGAGACACTGGAATTTCTGGAGAAGTTTATTTTGGAAACTCAGGCAGGGATTCTTTATGTATCTCATGATGAGACACTGATTGAACGGACCGCTAATAAAATACTTCATCTGGAACAGCTTCGCCGAAAATCAAGATGCAGATATACAGTAGCTAATATGGACTACAAAACCTATATGGAGAATCGCAGTAGGGAATTTACCAATCAGGAGAGGGTTGCAGGAAAACAGAGAGAAGAGTTCGCAAAGCAGCAGGAGCGTTTTTTGCGGATTCAACAAAAGGTGGAACACCAGCAAAATGCCATTTCCAGACAAGATCCCCATGGGGGACAGATTTTGAAGAAGAAAATGCATGCAGTGAAATCCATGGAACGGCGTTTTGAGAAAGAGAAGGAAGAATTTTTAGAATTTCCAGACCAGGAAGATGCCATATTTTTGCGGTTTGCAAAAGACTGTGCAGTACCAAAAGGGAAAACAGTACTGAACTATTCCCTGGATGTGCTGGAGGCAGGAGGGGAGATTCTTGCCAGGGATATTGTTCTTTGGGTGCAGGGACCTGTACATGTGGGAATCATAGGAAAGAATGGTTGTGGAAAAACCACACTGCTGAGAAAGATTGCAGAGAACTTGTTGGAAAGAAAGGACATTAAAACTGCATATATGCCTCAGAATTATGAAGAAATCATGGATTTGGAAAAAACAGCAGTAAACTTTTTGGTAAAAACTGGAGATAAAGAGGAAGAAAAGCGTATACGGACTTATCTGGGAAGCATGAAATATACAGTGGAAGAAATGACACATCCTATGAGAGAACTTTCCGGAGGACAGAAAGCAAAATTATTCTTGCTGAAAATGAGTATGGAGGGGAGTCAAGTGCTGGTATTGGATGAGCCTACCAGAAACTTTTCGCCTTTGTCAAATCCAGTCATTCGTAAGAATTTAACGGAATTTCCAGGGGCAATTATCAGTGTCTCTCATGACAGAAAATATCTGAAGGAAGTGTGTCATGTGATTTATGAATTAACAGAGACAGGGCTTAGGAAATAAAAACACACCTTTCTGGTAAACAGAGGACGGAAGGAAACTCTGTTTTGCCAGGAAGGTGTGTTTGTTGTTATGTGTGGTATTTGCTTATTTTAGCAAGGCTGCCAGTTGGCTTTTTTGCACCAAACCAATGGATTTTTCAACTACTTGCCCATTTTTGAATATCAGAACAGTGGGAATATTCATAATACCAAATTGTGCAGCCAGTGCAGGTTCAGCATCTACATTGACCTTTCCGACTTTATAGGCACCATTAGCTTCCTGAGATAGTTCTTCCAGGATTGGTGCCAGCATTTTACAGGGCATACACCAGGTAGCCCAGAAATCTACCATAACAGGTATGTTTGAGTTCAAAACTTCTTCTGTAAAATTTGCACTTGTAAGTTCCATTGCCATAGTCATCTCTCCTTTTTCAGCACTTTTAATTTATTATAGTATAACATATTTTTTTATTGATGTATGTGATAAAATCACAATTTTTCTAGATGTTTTAGATAATTTACTGCTTCCGTGCCTGCCAGGGCACCTTCATAGACAGCCTTTGCAATTTGCAACATACCGCCTGTACAGTCTCCGGCAGCATAGAGGCCAGGAAGCGCTGTGCTGGTATCTGTCTCAATTGCAATGTGATTATCCTGTATCATCAGTCCAAGCTTCCTGGCAATATCCGTACTGTCTGCTGTGCCAAGAGCTACGAAAAGTCCTGAGAGTGGAAAGAGACTGTCATCCTCCAGTTTGAGCCAGGCAAGAGCTGGTTCTCCGCCAGCAGAATGTATAGCCTTTGTATTTATTTCAATCGTACCAAGGTCTGAAAGAGGAAAATTAGGTTTTTTTCCATTGGTTAAAATGGTAACCTTGGAGGCAAGAGGCTCCAAAACTTTGGCTTCATGAAGGGCATACATGCCATGCCCCAAAACAGCCACTTCTTTTTGCCGATAAAAGAAGCCATCGCAGATGGCACAATAGCTGATGCCGCTTCCTTCATATTTTTTTAGTTCCTTTAAAGAAAGAGTATTTCGTTTAGTTCCAGTAGCAAGGATGAGAGCCTGGGTATGGAAATCTTCTGTGGTAGTATGAACGAGATAGCCTTCGTCATATTCAATAGAAAGAAGCTCTTCTTTTCGGATAGGGACAGATAGACTTTGGAGTTGTTTCAGACCATTTTCGTATAAGTCCTTTCCAGAGAGCGGAGCTGGCATACCATAGTAATTTTCGATTTTTACAGCTTTTTCCAGTGCTCCGCCATCTTTATAAAGAACTAGGGGTGTAATGCCACAGCGGGCAGCATATAAGGCAGCAGAAACTCCGGCAGGACCAGCGCCAGCAATGATAAGTTTTTGGGTATTCATAATCGGTATTCTCCTTTTAAAACAATTCCTCTCTTTTAAATATAGAAGAAAAATGATATGATAAGGATACCATAAAAATACAGGGGAAGGAAGTGGAGGAATGGGTATTACAGAAAAGAAACTGGAAGTATTACAAAGAATGCTGGATGAAAGTACTTATACGGTAGCATTGTGTGGCTCCGGTGTAGTAAAAGAATGTGGACAGCGTACCTTGAAAGCGCCGCAAATGGCTTACGAGGTTGAGGAGCAATATGGAGTGTCTCCGGAAGAGATGTTTACAACCGTGTATTATCATAATAGAACAGCACAGTTTTTTGAGTTTTACAGAGAAGAAATTCTGAAAAAACTGGCAAAAGTAACAGAAACAGCCAAAGCCCTGAAAAAGATGGAGACAGCAGGAAAACTGCAGTGTATTATAGACAGTAATATTTATCAGCAGATGAAGTGTGGGGGATGCAACAATGTTATTGCCCTTCATGGCTCTATTTATGAGAATACATGTCCTCATTGCGGAAGAGAATATTCTATGGAATATATAAGAGACAGTGAGAAAATTCCACGTTGTGAAAGCTGTGGAACGGTGATACGTCCAGGTGTGAAGCTATTTGGGGAAATGATGAATAGCATGATTATGTCTGAGGCATCCCGTCAGATTGAACAGGCAGATGTGTTGTTGCTTTTGGGTACCTCCATAGGTTCTGAGGTATATTCCAAGTATCTGAATTATTTTGAGGGAAGGTATTTGATTTTAATTCATAAGGAAAGACAATTTTTAGATGAAAGAGCAGATTTGTTAATTTTGGAAGAACCCAGAAAGGTTCTTGAGAAGTTGAAGTTTTAGAAAATCTAGATAGTTAGCCAGAATAGACAAAGAAAAGATGATTTATTAGATAATTAAATCATCTTTTCTTTTTTGTTTTCTAAGAGTATGGTAAAAAGTGACAAAATTTTAGCGAAAAATAAGGGCAAAAAGTGAAAAAATAATGATGAAAAAAGGACCTATACCAAACGGTATAAAAAAAGTAGAAAATTTCTCATAAAAAGAAATAAAAACTTTAAAAAAATACAAGAAAAAATGACGAAATTTAAGAGCTTTACGTGGAAAAAAAGAAAAATTGACAAATCAATTAAAGAGCAGTAATGTGTTAAAGAAATCAAAAGAAAGGAGAAAACGAATATACATTAACACAGAAAGGGAGGATGTCCTACGAACAGTTTAGCGGAACGTATTACGGAAGAGCTTAATTGCGAGACCGTATTCACTATTCCCATCTTCGGCGGGATTCCGATAGGAGAATCTGTAGTTGTCACATGGATTATCATGGCGGTTCTGACGCTTCTAGCCATTGTGCTTGTTCGGAAGTTAAAAGTAGAAAATCCAGGAAAAAAGCAGTTGATGCTGGAGTCCTTTATTGGCTTTCTGGATGATTTTTTTACAGATATTCTGGGCAAAGAGGGCAGGAGATACATACCGTATTTGATTTCTACGGCTCTTTATATCGGAGTGGCGAATCTTATTGGTTTGCTTGGCTTTAAGCCGCCTACTAAGGATTTGAACGTAACGGCAGCATTGTCCATTATGAGTCTTTTCCTTATTTACTATTCAGGATTCCACAAAAAAGGAGCTAAAGGTTTTCTAAAAAGTTTTGCAGAACCCATACCTTTAGTAACTCCTATTAACATTATGGAGATAGCAATTCGTCCAGTGTCTTTATGTATGCGATTGTTTGGTAATGTGATAGGCTCGTTTGTTATTATGGAATTGCTGAAAACGATTATGCCGGCGATTTTGCCCATTCCATTTAGTTTATATTTTGATGTTTTTGATGGTCTGATTCAGACCTATGTATTTGTTTTTTTAACCTCTCTCTTTATTAAAGAGCAGATAGAAGATTAAAGTTTAAGAAGAAAAGGAGAAATGAATTATGACAGCAGCAATCGGAGCAGCTATTGCAGTATTAACAGGTATTGGAGCAGGTATTGGTATTGGTATGGCAACATCAAAAGCAGTAGAAGCTATTGCAAGACAACCAGAAGCAGAGAGCAAGATTAGTAAGAATCTTCTGCTTGGATGTGCTCTTGCAGAGGCAACTGCTATTTACGGTTTTGTTATCGCATTATTGATTATTTTGGTATTATAATTCACACTCAGAGAAAGGCAGGTGCAGGAAGGTGCTGAAATTAGGTTGGGACCTTGTCTGGACGATTATAAACCTGATAGTTCTTTATCTGTTAATGAAAAAATTCCTTATTGGGCCGGTTATGGGCATTATGGAAAAAAGAAAAGCCGCAATTGCAGACCAGCTCACTCATGCAAGGACGGTCAATGAACAGGCAGAAGCATTAAAAGGACAGTATGAGCAGGCGTTATCTTCTGCAAAGGAGGAATCTGTTCAGATTATCCAAGATGCCAAGACAGATGCAAAACAAATGAGTGAAGGTATTGTGAGAACTGCAAATGAGCAGGCAGCGAAAATCATAGAGACAGCAAAAGAAACAGCTCGCCAGGAAAAAGAAAGCGCTATGCAGGGTGCAAAAACAGAAATCGCCCAGCTTGCCATGGCAGCAGCAACAAAATTGCTTATGAATGGAAGCAGTACAACTGGAAACCAGATGCTTTATGATGAATTTTTAGCAAAAGCAGGTGATGCAAATGACACAGACCGCTATTAATTATGCCAGAGTGCTCTATGAACTGTCAGTTTCACCAGAGCGTATTCAGGAAGCAGAAAAAATTTTAACAGAGACACCACAACTTTTACATACGCTTGAAAGTCCTGTGGTGCCTCTTTCACAGAAAGAAAAGGCAATTGGGCGAATCTTTGCAAAAGACCTGAAAAATTTTATGTGTGTGCTTTGCAGATACAGTCATATGGGACTTTTGCCTGAGATTTTCCGAGTATATCAGGAATATTATAACGAACAGAATCATATTTTAAGCGCAACATTGTACTATGTTATTCCTCCGTCCAAAGACCAGTTGGATGGAATCAGGCAGTTTCTTAGGAAAAAATATGGTACAGAGGATGTACAACTGAAATTAATAGAAGATAAAAGCCTGGTGGGAGGTTTCATTCTCCGTATAAAAGACCAGGAATTTGATTACAGCTTAAAAGGCCGTATCAATGCACTAAAACAAAAATTAGTCTGGAGGTGAACGGTTTGAGTTCAATCAATTCAGAAGAAATTATTTCCATTCTGAAAGAAGAAATCCAAAATTTCGATACCACAGCAGGCGTGAAGGAAGTGGGAAACGTCATCTGGGTAGGTGATGGAATTGCGACTGTTTACGGGATTGACCATGCCATGTACGGTGAGATTGTGACCTTTGAAAATGGTGTCAAGGGAATGGTACAGGATATTAAGAGAAATGAAATCGGTGTTATCATTTTCGGTAAGGACAGAGGAATCAAAGAAGGTACCAAGGTAACCCGTACCAAGAAACGGGCAGGGATTCCTGTGGGAGAAGGATTTATTGGGAGAATTGTAGATGCTCTGGGAGCGCCCATTGACGGAAAAGGGGAAATTCAGACAGAAGATTATCGCCCTATTGAGCAGGAGGCTCCAGGGATTATTGACCGTAAGTCTGTATCTGTTCCTATGGAAACCGGTATTTTGGCCATTGATTCCATGTTTCCTATTGGACGTGGACAAAGGGAGCTGATTATTGGAGATCGTCAGACAGGAAAAACTTCCATTGCAATTGACACCATCTTGAACCAGAAGGGGAAAGATGTGATGTGTATCTATGTGGCAATAGGACAGAAAGCGTCTACAGTAGCAAAATTGGTAGGGACACTGGAGAAATATGGAGCTATGGAATATACGACGGTATTTTCCGCAACAGCCAGTGATTGTGCACCTTTGCAGTACATTGTACCCTATTCTGGTACTGCTTTGGCAGAATATTTTATGTACAAAGGGAAAGATGTGCTGATTGTATATGATGATTTATCAAAACATGCAGTGGCATACCGTGCCCTGTCTCTGCTTCTGGAGCGTTCTCCTGGACGTGAGGCTTATCCTGGAGATGTCTTTTATTTACATTCCAGACTTCTGGAACGTTCCAGCCGTTTAAGTGAAGAAGCAGGAGGTGGTTCCATTACAGCCCTTCCGATTATTGAGACCCAGGCAGGAGATGTATCTGCATACATTCCGACGAATGTTATTTCCATTACAGACGGACAGATTTTCCTGGAAAGTGATTTGTTTAATGCAGGTGTACGTCCGGCAGTGAATGTAGGACTTTCTGTATCACGTGTAGGTGGTGCGGCACAGACTAAGGCTATGAAAAAAGCGTCAGGAAGTATGCGTATTGATTTGGCACAATACCGGGAAATGGAAGTGTTTACCCAGTTTTCATCAGATTTGGATGACTCTACCAAAGCATTGCTGGATTACGGAAAATGCCTTATGGAACTTTTGAAACAGCCTCTTTGCAGACCATTGGCTTCCCATGAGCAGGTGATTACTTTATGGGTGGCAACACATAAGCTGATGTGCGATGTGCCAGTGAAAGAAGTAAAGAAATTCCAGATGGATATGTTGGAATACTTTGATGCAAGACATCCGGAAATCAAGGAAGAAATTCATGAGAAAAAAGTCCTTTCTGAAGAGTTAGGCGAGAAGATTTTAAAAGCAGCAGAGGAATTTAAGAACAGGAACAGGTGATAGAATGGCAAGTGCAAAAGAAATACAAAACCGTATGAAAAGCATCCAGGATACCATGAAGATTACCAGTGCTATGTACATGATTTCTTCCTCCAAGCTGAAAAAGGCAAAAAAAACCTTAGCAGATACAGAGCCTTATTTTTATGCTCTTCAGTCTGCCATTAGCCGTGTTTTGCGCCACATGGATGATACAGAACACCGTTATTTTGACGAGAGACCGCAAATTGCCCCAAAAGACCGAAAGATTGGATATATTGTAGTTTCTGCAGATAAAGGTTTGGCAGGTGCTTACAATCATAATGTATTTAAAATTGCTGAGGAATGTATGGAAAAGAATAGCCATTGCCAGTTGTTTGTGTTGGGTGAAGTAGGAAGGCAGTATTTTTATAAGAAAGAGGTCGACGTTGATACCAACTTCCGCTTTACTGTGCAGAAACCTACCATGCATAGGGCAAGGGTGATTTCCGAAAAAATGATTGCCATGTATCTGGAAGGACAGTTGGATGAAGTGCACATTATTTACACCCGCATGGTGAATGCTGCTACTATGATAGCAGAAAAAGAACAGTTGCTGCCTTTAAAGAAAATAACTTTTAATACACAGACGCAAATTTTGGCAGATATGCATCAGGAAGAAATTGAAATGGTTCCTTCTGCAGAAGAGGTATTAAACAGCATTGTTCCAAATTATCTTAGAGGTATGATTTATGGATGTCTGGTAGAATCGTATGCCAGCGAACACAATTCCAGAATGATGGCCATGGATGCAGCAACATCCAGTGCAAAGGACATGTTAAAAGATTTATCTATAAAATATAATCGTGTGCGTCAGGCAGCGATAACTCAGGAAATTACGGAAGTTATCAGTGGAGCTAAGGCACAGAAAAAGAAATTGTAGAAGGAAGGAGGTTTCTTTTTATGACAAAAGGTAAAATTGTACAGGTTATGGGGCCTGTGGTAGACGTAGAATTTACAGATCAGGACCTTCCTAGTATGAAAGACGCTTTGATTGTAGAAGTAAATGGAAAAAAACGTGTGATGGAAGTAGCACAGCATATCGGTAATCATACAGTGCGCTGTATTATGTTGGCTTCCAGTGACGGACTTTATAAAGATATGGAAGTAACTGCTACAGGAGCAGGAATTTCTGTTCCGGTAGGAAGAGAAACGCTTGGACGTCTTTTTAATGTTTTAGGTGAAACCATTGATAAAGGAGAACCACTGACAGAGGCACAGCATTGGGTTATTCATAGGGATCCACCTACTTTTGAGGAGCAGAGTCCAGTAGTGGAAATCCTGGAAACCGGAATTAAGGTCATTGATCTTTTGGCCCCCTATGCCAAAGGTGGTAAAATTGGTCTGTTCGGCGGAGCCGGAGTAGGTAAAACGGTATTGATTCAGGAACTTATTAGCAACATTGCCACAGAACACGGCGGTTATTCTATTTTTACTGGTGTTGGTGAGCGTTCCCGAGAAGGCAATGACCTGTGGAGTGAAATGAAGGAATCCGGAGTATTAGAAAAAACTGCTTTAGTATTTGGACAGATGAATGAGCCACCTGGTGCTCGTATGCGTGTGGCAGAAACAGGACTTACTATGGCAGAATATTTCCGAGATGAAGAACACCAGAATGTATTGTTATTTATTGATAATATTTTCCGTTTTACCCAGGCGGGTTCTGAGGTTTCTGCTCTATTAGGACGAATGCCTTCTGCAGTAGGATATCAGCCTACATTGGCAACGGAAATGGGTGAGCTTCAGGAGAGAATTGCTTCTACAAAAAATGGTTCTGTTACTTCTGTACAGGCAGTTTATGTGCCGGCAGATGATTTGACAGATCCAGCACCTGCAACAACCTTTGCTCATTTGGATGCTACTACTGTTTTATCCAGAAAGATTGTAGAACAGGGTATTTATCCGGCTGTAGACCCGTTGGAAAGTACTTCACGCATTCTGGAAGCAGATGTCGTGGGGGAAGAACATTATGAGACTGCCAGAAAAGTGCAGGAATATTTGCAGAAATATAAAGAACTTCAGGATATTATAGCTATTCTTGGTATGGAAGAACTTTCAGAAGAAGATAAGAAGGTGGTTGCACGTGCCAGAAAGGTGCAGAAATTTTTGTCCCAGCCCTTTCATGTGGCAGAGGTGTTCACGGGGATTCCGGGAAGATATGTGCCTCTAAAAGAGACCATCCGTGGCTTTCGGATGATTGTAAACGGAGAAATGGATGAGTATCCAGAAAATGCATTTTTTAATGTAGGAACCATTGATGAAGTGATAGAAAAAGCGAAACAGGAAGCCTGACAAAAAATAATAAGGAGAGTGAAGGCAGTATGAATACATTTGGTTTAAATGTGATTGCCAGTGATAAAGACTTTTATCATGGCAGAGGAAAATTAATCTCACTCCCTGCAAAAGATGGCGCTATCACCATACTAGCACATCATGCAGATATGATGGTTGCCATTGTTCCAGGAGAAATGCGTATTCAGGCTGAGGATGATACCTGGTATACTGCCATTGTGGGAGGCGGCTTCGCACAGATTATGAATAATCGTGTCACTGTGCTGGCAGACAGTATTGAAAGACCAGAGGATATTGACTTAAAGCGCGCCCAAGATGCCAAGGAACGTGCCCAGGAACAGCTTCGCCAGAAACAGAGTCAACAGGAATACTATATTTCGAAAGCTTCCCTGGCAAGAGCTATGGCTAGGATGAAGGCTGCTAAAGATAAAAGTATTTAATAGCTGTTACATGAAATACATGAAAGAAAATCCTGATACAGATAGATTAAACTGTATCGGGATTTTGAAATGGATTTTATGTAACAGCTTTTTTGTGTGAAATTATTACTTTTAATTATGGACTGCATATTAATTAGTTATAACGCATGGATTGCATTGACAAACCTGGGAATAGTTGATAGAATTACAAAAAAGTTAGCCGAAACAGGCATGGGAGAAGGTGCTGTATGAGTAGTACAAACAAGAGGATTTTATCCATTCTGGTTGAGAATACAGCCGGTGTATTGAGCCGGGTTTCCGGACTGTTTAGCCGAAGGGGATACAATATTGACAGCTTATCTGCAGGTATTACCACAGATCCTAATTATACACGTATGACTGTGGTGTGCAGAGGGGATGATCTTATTCTTGAGCAGATTACCAGACAGGTAGAGAAGCTGGAGGATGTGCTTTCTGTAAAGGTTTTAAGAGATGACCAAAGTGTTACAAGAGAGCTGATGCTGGTGAAGGTAAAAGTTTTACCAGAACAAAGAGCAGGTGTTACTGCAATTGTAGACATTTTCAGAGCCAACATTATTGATGTTGGAAAGGAATCGATGATTATTGAACTTACTGGAAATAAGTCTAAGTTAGAGGCGTTTATTGATTTGCTAGATGGCTATGAAATTCTGGAAATTGCTAGAACAGGTATCGCAGGGCTTTCTAGAGGTTCGGACGATATTTTTTACCCTTCACAAGAAGATGAAGAGTTCTATTAGTATTAGGTTCTTAGAGAGTGATCCCTGAACATAGAAGACAAAATTTAGGAGGAAAAGAACATGGCAGTAAAAATTTATTATCAGGAAGATTGTAATATGGCTTTATTAGAGGGAAAGACAGTAGCAATTATTGGCTACGGAAGCCAGGGACATGCACATGCATTAAATTTGAAGGAATCTGGAATCAATGTGATTGTTGGTTTATATGAAGGCAGCAAATCCTGGGCAAAAGCAGAGGCACAGGGACTGAAAGTTTATACAGCAGCAGAAGCAGCAAAAATGGCTGATATCATTATGATTCTGATTAATGATGAAAAACAGGCAGCAATGTATAAAAAAGATGTGGAGCCAAACCTGGAGGAGGGAAACATGTTAATGTTTGCTCATGGGTTTGCAATTCACTTTGGACAGATTACACCTCCAGCGAATGTGGATGTTACTATGATTGCTCCAAAGGGACCAGGTCATACAGTAAGAAGCGAATATCAGGCAGGAAAAGGTGTTCCTTGTCTGGTCGCAGTAGAGCAGGATTATACAGGAAAAGCAAAAGATAAAGCGCTGGCTTATGCAGCAGCCATTGGCGGTGCAAGAGCTGGTGTTCTGGAAACAACATTTAAAGTAGAAACAGAAACAGACTTATTCGGAGAGCAGGCTGTATTGTGCGGCGGTGTTACCGCTTTAATGAAAGCAGGATTTGAAACCTTAGTAGAAGCTGGATATGCACCGGAAAACGCTTATTTTGAATGTATCCATGAAATGAAATTGATTGTGGATTTGATTTATGAAAGTGGATTCCAGGGAATGAGATATTCCATTTCCAATACAGCTGAGTATGGTGATTACATCACAGGTCCTAAGATTGTTACAGAAGAGACCAAGAAAGCTATGAAGCAGATTTTAGCAGATATCCAGGATGGTACTTTTGCAAAAGACTGGATTTCTGAAAATCAGACAAGCTGTATGCATTTTAGAGCCATGAGAAAGAGAGAAGCTTCTCATCAGTTAGAAGATGTGGGAGCAGAACTTCGTAAACTCTATAGCTGGAATGATTCTGGAAAATTAATTGAAAACTAAGAAATAGAAAAATGGATTGTTCCATAAAATAATACAAGAAAGACGGATACAATTCTGGCAAATTTGCTAGAATTGTATCCGTTTTTTCATACAGACTTCATTTAGATAATTTATTTTTAAGAAGTGCGATTTCTATAAAATTCTATAAATTCTTTCACAGCTGAGGTTTGCTGGATATTGTCTAAATAAGCAAAACCGATTTCTCGTTTGCTCATAGAAGCCTCCATGGGAATTTCAACCAGGCTGCCTTCCTTTAGCTCTTTTTCTACAAATTGACGGATGACACAAGCTACCCCAAGTCCTACCTTGGCGAATTCAATGAGGAGGTCCATGGTAGAGACTTCCAACAAATTATTAGATTCTATGTGGTAAAGGGAAAGATAGTCATCAATATACTGGCGGGTCATATTTTCCTTATCCAGAAGCATTAAGGTGGCAGATTTTAAAATTTCTTCAGGAGAAGCTTCTCTTTGGCTTTTTTTCTGGTGCCTGGTACGCAGAGAAAGATTTTCTAAATAAGAGCTGGTGCTGACGAAAATATCTTCGATTCCTCCCAGAGAGTCAAAATGTATATGGTGAAGCCGTTCTGGACGTCCGATTAATCCTAGATCAATCTTATTTTCCTTTAGAAGCTGCAGCGTATGATTTGTGGACTGGCATTCTATCGTAATGCGGATGTGAGGATGCGCTGCAATAAAATCTTTCAGATAGGGCAGAAGCATATATTTGCACAAAGTTGTGGAAACCCCAATATGCAGATGACCAATTCCCAGGTCATTGATTTTTTTAAGTTGAGATTCCCCCATCTGGAGAGAATAGAAAGCGCTCTGTACATACCCGTATAATACTTCTCCTTCTTCGGTGAGCTGGACACCTCTGGAATTTCTGGAAAACAGTGTGACGTCTAAACTCTGTTCTAGCTTGCGGATGGATTTACTGATAGCAGGCTGGCTAATAAAGAGTTCGGAAGCTGCTTTAGAAATATTACCAGTATTGGCAACCGTGTAAAAGACTTTATAAAGAGACAGATTTTGTTCCATAAGGTTCTCCTTTTCTAACGTTTTTTTGCTTTATAAATGAAAGTTATGTCTACTATGTGTTATATGTATTTCTATTATAACAAAGCCTATGGTAAAATGACAATAGTAGAAAATTTAGGAGGTACTATCTATGGGAATGACAATGACGCAGAAAATTCTGGCCGCACATGCCGGATTAGATAAAGTAGAAGCAGGACAATTGATTGAGGCGGATTTAGATTTAGTATTGGGAAACGATATCACTTCTCCTGTTGCAATTCACGAAATGGATAAAATGACAGTAGACACTGTATTTGATAAAGAGAAAGTGGCACTGGTTATGGACCACTTTATTCCAAACAAAGATATTAAATCAGCAGAACACTGCAAATGTGTACGGGAATTTGCATGTCGTCATAATATTACAAATTATTTTGATGTAGGAGAAATGGGAATTGAACACGCTTTGCTGCCGGAAAAAGGGTTGACAGTAGCTGGTGATGTGATTATTGGGGCAGATTCTCATACTTGCACATATGGAGCATTAGGCGCATTTTCTACGGGAGTAGGAAGTACGGATATGGCAGCTGGAATGGCTACAGGAAAAGCCTGGTTTAAGGTCCCTTCTGCTATTAAGTTCAACCTAGTGGGAAAACCATCCAAGTGGGTTAGTGGAAAGGATGTAATTTTACATATCATTGGTATGATTGGGGTAGATGGAGCTTTGTATAAATCCATGGAGTTTGTGGGAGAAGGCATTAAAAACCTGACTATGGATGACCGTTTTACTATTGCGAATATGGCTATTGAGGCAGGTGGAAAAAATGGTATTTTCCCTGTAGATGAAGTAGCAATTGCCTATATGAAAGAACACTCTAAGCGTCCTTATAAGATTTATGAAGCAGACGAGGATGCAGTCTATGATGAGGAATATACCATTGACCTAAGTACCCTGAAGTCTACCGTGGCTTTTCCGCACCTTCCATCAAATACAAGAACCATGGAGCAGATTACAGAGGATGTGGTCATTGACCAGGCAGTGATTGGCTCCTGTACCAATGGACGGATTGATGATTTGCGTTGTGCAGCAGAGATTTTAAAGGGCCGAAAGGTGAAAAAAGGGGTTCGTTGTATTGTAATTCCTGCTACACAAAAGATTTATCTCCAGGCCATGGAAGAAGGATTATTGAAAATTTTCATCGAGGCAGGGGCAGTGGTAAGCACACCTACTTGTGGACCTTGTCTGGGTGGGTATATGGGAATTTTGGCAGAAGGTGAAAGGTGTATTTCTACTACGAACCGGAATTTTGTAGGGCGTATGGGACATGTGAAATCAGAAGTTTATCTGGCAAGTCCTGCAGTAGCAGCTGCCAGTGCAGTAACCGGAAAAATTTCTGTGCCGGCAGAACTTGGATTATAGGAGGGAAGAAGCATGAAAGCAAATGGAATGGTTTTTAAATATGGCGATAATGTAGATACAGATGTGATTATTCCTGCAAGATATCTGAATTCCTCAGACCCTGGGGAACTGGCCACCCATTGTATGGAAGATATTGACAAGGAATTTGTGAAAAAAGTAAACAAAGGAGATATTATTGTAGCAGAGAAAAATTTTGGCTGCGGCTCTTCTAGAGAACATGCGCCTATTGCCATAAAAGCAGCAGGGGTTAGCTGCGTGATTGCAGAAAACTTTGCCAGAATTTTTTATCGCAATGCTATTAATATCGGACTGCCCATTATAGAATGTCCAGAAGCCTCTAGAGGGATTGAAGCCGGAGACGAGGTAGAAGTGGATTTTGATAGTGGAATCATTACCAATAAGACAAAAGGAACCAGCTTTAAAGGGCAGGCATTCCCTGAATTTATGCAGAGGATTATCAAGGCAGAAGGTCTGGTAAATTATATTAACGGAAAATAAAAAATAGAAAGCTGCCGTAAGAAGCATATCATTTTAGTTAGAGATGATGGCTTTTAGCGGTAGCTTTTGTTTGTTGTGTAAGCATGAATAATACATGAAATAAAAAGTATCTATTTTACATATCAAATTGGAAATTGAATCTTATGAGTTTGTGTTGTATTTGTACAAATGCTATATAGGTTGGTGACCCAAAAGTGCAACATTTTCAAACAGTTTTTTGGATTAATGAAAATTATAGAATAAATATATGAGGTTATAATAATGAATAAGAGTTATGATTCTATTTTTGGAAACGGAAAATTTAGTAATTGGTTTGACATTGTAACGGGTGTTATTGTTTGTTTAGCAATGTCATTCAGTTTAACTGAGGTTTTATTTTCTTTTGACTTTAAAGTAAGTTTTCAAAAAGCACTAATTTTTACCATTCTTTTTGCAGTTTTGTTATTATGCTTTTGTTGCTTTATGAAGCAGTGCCGTTATAAACTATTAGATGAGAAAATAGTATTCGGGTTTAGGGAAAAAGAAATTTTGTATCGCAATATCAATTCATTATTTTTTACACTAGCCTCACGACCTAACGGAATATATAATATTGGGTTAGGAGAACCTTACCTATGGATAAAAGAAAATACAAAGAAAAAATATATATGCAATATCACAATTTGCTTGGCAGAACCTAAAGTTATACAAAAAAGATATGAAGGCAATATAAGTGCCAGGAAAATAGGAGTATCTTCTGCCTATAGTTTTAACTGTTATGATACAAAAAGTATTTTTAATTTGTTACATAATTCAGAAGCAAATATTTATGTAACAAAGAGTTTTCTTATTATGAATAATTGGACAATAAATAGATTTTGCGAAGAATATAATATTTCTATGGAAAAGGCTCAGCTTATAAATGATGGAAATTAAAGTGAAAAAATGGTTATTACATAACGCACTCGGGTAAAGATAGATCCTATTTAGCAAAAAAATAGTTGATTTTTTAAAAAATTCTGGTATAATATTCTTTGTTTCGGGGTATGGCGTAGCTTGGTAGCGCGCACGGCTGGGGGCCGTGAGGTCGCAGGTTCAAATCCTGTTGCCCCGATTATTTATTTATCATACAGGATTTAAAGCAAATCGCCAACAGGCGGTTATTTTTTTGTTTCATAGGAAAGTGCGTACTGCGGCGGAGTTAACGCTAGGAAAGGAGGCTATGAGCACATGGTAGGATTGTTATCGAGAGTTTTTATCAAAGACCGAGAGGATGTAGAAAACCCCAAGGTACGTCAGTCTTATGGAGTTTTGTGCGGAACCGTTGGAATTGTATTAAATATTTTACTATTTGCAGGGAAATGGCTGGCTGGTTTTTTTAGTGGCTCCATCGCAATTACGGCAGATGCATTTAACAACTTATCCGATGCAGGCTCTTCGGTGATTACCTTGATTGGATTTCATTTATCCGGTCAGAAGCCAGACCCGGAGCATCCTTTTGGCCATGGCAGAATGGAATATATTTCCGGTCTGCTGGTATCTGTAGCCATTTTGATTATGGCCTTTGAACTGGTGAAGTCCTCTGTTCAGAAGGTTCTTGTTCCGGAAGCAATTGATGGAAGTCCGCTGGTTTTACTGATTCTGGTTGTCTCGATTTGTGTCAAAGTTTACATGGCTTATTATAATAAAAAGATTGGTAGAAAGATTCACAGTGCAGCCATGACTGCTACAGCAGCAGACAGTATGAGTGATACAGTTGCTACTTCCGCTGTTTTGCTTTCCACCCTGGTTGCCATGGCAACAGGAATCAAAATAGATGGCTGGTGTGGTCTTTTGGTAGGTGCTTTTATTTTTTATTCTGGCATAAAAGCTTTGAAAGATACCATAGATCCTCTCTTGGGACAGGCTCCGGATAAAGAATTGGTGGATGAGATACGGGAATTAGTAAGCAGTTATCCAGTAGTCAAAGGAATCCATGATATGATGATTCATGATTATGGTCCAGGCAGAAGAATGGTCAGTCTTCATGCGGAAGTGGATGCGAAGGGAGATATTTTAAAAATTCACGACCAAATTGATAACATTGAGAGAAAATTGCAGAAAACTTTAAATTGTCATGCTACCATTCATATGGATCCTGTAGAAACAGATAATGAGGAAGTGAAAAAGCTGCGACGTCAGACTGCCAGACTGATTGCAGAGATGGATATGAATCTATCCATACATGATTTTCGTGTCGTAAAAGGAGAGACCCATACGAATCTGATTTTTGATGTAGTGATTCCATTTGATTGTTCTATAAAAGATAGTGAAGTAGTAAAAAAAATCGAAGAAGGAATCCGTCAGTATTCGGGAAATTATTATGCAGTGATTCAGATTGATCATGATTTGTGTCAGTAAGAAGATAGACAGAACTGTTGAAGTGTTAAGAACCTTCAGAAAGCAGTTCTGTCTATTTTTTTCTTGACAAATTTCTTTGTTAGTGATATGGTTAGTTACATAAGTAATGAACCATATAAGTAAGCGACTAAGGGAAAAGGAAGGATGTGAGAACTTGCAGGAACTTTTCAATCAGGAGAAACCCATCTACCTTCAAATTAAAGAAATGATAGAAACTGACATTTTAAGAGAAATTTTTATGGAAGAGGAACGGGTGCCAAGTACCAATGAACTGGCAAAACTGTATGCAATTAATCCGGCAACAGCAGCGAAAGGTATTAATTTGTTAGTGGATGAAGGGGTTTTATATAAGAAAAGAGGAATTGGAATGTTTGTAACAGCAGGGGCAAAGGAATTAATACGGAAGAAACGAAAGGAAAGTTTTTTTGAGAGCTATGTGAAAGGAATGCTCATAGAAGCAGCAAGTCTTGGAATTACCAAAGAGGAACTGGTGGAAATGATTGTGTCACAAAAAGGAGAGAAGTGTCATGAAGAATAGAGTTTTAGAATGTAAAGGATTGACAAAAAAATATGGAAAGAAAGAAGTACTTCATTCTTTGGACTTGAAGCTGGAGAAAGGAAAAATATACGGTCTTATTGGTAGGAACGGAGCAGGAAAAACTACACTGCTTTCTCTTCTTTCCGCACAGAATCCAAAAACACAAGGAGAAATTCTACTGGATGGGCAGACTGTCTGGGAAAATCAGGAAGCTCTGAAGCATATTTATTTTTCCAGGGAGATTAATCCCAGTTCGACGGTGTATTCTGGATTAAAGGTAAAGGAACTTTTAAAGATTGCAGCAGCTTACCTTCCAAATTGGGATAAGAAGATGGCAAATGAGTTGATTCAGTTGTTTCATTTAGATGTGAAAAAACGAATTTCTAAATTGTCAAAGGGTATGACCTCTATGATTACCATTATTACAGCTTTGGCGAGCAAGGCGGATTTTACCTTTTTAGACGAACCAGTGGCAGGTCTGGATGTGGTGGCAAGGGAGCAGTTTTACCGGATTTTGTTGAAAGAATTTACCGAAAGCGACAGGACTTTTGTGGTGTCCACCCATATTATTGAGGAAGCCTCTGATTTGTTTGAAGAAGTGATTTTTCTTCATGAGGGAGAGATTTTGTTGAAAGAAAATACCCAGGAATTGTTAGAACGTTGTAAGTATGTCAGTGGAAAAACAGAGGATGTAGAGCGGGCAGTACAGGGGAAGGAAATTCATGGAAAGCAGATTCTTGGCAGGAGCCAAGGCGTCATGGTGCGCCTGAAAGAAGGCGAAGAGTTGGAACCAATAGAACAGGTTACTCTTCAGCCCATGAGCCTTCAGAAGATTTTTGTTTCTCTGTGCAGTGGGGAGGATGAAGCAGTATGATGAAAAAACAGGAAGGAATATTAAAAGCTGCAGATAACATAGGGTCAGCAGTTGGTCTTACAGTTTGTATTGCAATTGTGAGAATATTCATGAATCCAGAAATGCAGGACGGAGCAATGAGAGATATCATTGTAAATTATTCTGGAAATGTCTTTGTTTTTGTGGCATGTTTTTGTTGTGCTATATGGGAGCTTGCTTGGTTTACCCAGTATGTACCTTTGAAAATTCAGTATGGAAACACTAGAAAACAAGTGTTTATCCAGGAAAAAAGGATGAAGTTTTACAACACTGCAGGGGTGAGCAGTATATCTTTTGTTGTACTGATTGCTTGTGGGGAGACACTGGATGGGACGAGAATCTTAGGAACCATAGGGAGCCTGCTTTTGATACAGACTTTATGTGAATTTGTTTCTGCTATTTCTTTGAGATTTCGGAGGTGGATGATGGTTATGATTATGGCACTTGCTGGTTGTATTGGGTTTTTTACTGCATACATTGCCACGGGACTTATAAAAAACAAAGAGGTGCATGTTCCTATGGGATTTACCTTTTTCAGGGAAAATCCGTTGTTTTGGGGAGGCATAATGCTTCTGGTGCTTTTGGGATTGACCATATTATCTTGGGTCTTTCTGAAAAAAGTAGAAATCAGAGAATAAGGAAGGAAACGATTTTATGGGAAAGAATTTTTTAAAGGAATGGAAATTGAAATTATCAGATATGAGCATTTATGCTGCAATAGAAATTGCACTTTTTATATTAGGTGTTTGCAGTCAATATGTGAGCAGAAGATATGATAACAATCTTCCTCTTGGAACCTTAATGGCAGCTCTTTCTGTGGGATTTATACTTTTACTCGGTTTTTTATTTGATTTTTATATGGGATTTCATCTGGCAGTTTCTTATGGGAAAACCAGGAAAAATTTTTTACTTTCTGTTTTGCCCACTTATGTGAGTTATGGGTTTTTGTTTGCAGTAACCATAAAACTGCTTTTGGAGCTGGAGACAATACTTTGGAGAATCCTTGGGGAGGGAAAGTTGCTGGAATGGCCTTATGATACATATGCTTCTGTAGGATGGCTGCTTCTTTATGCCATACTTTTAACCGGACTTTCTGTGAGTATGGGAACCATAATTTGTCGGTTTAAAACAAAAGGAGCTGTGGCACTTTTGATAATTTGGATTTTGCTGCTCTTTATGGAACGTTTTGGATTGGTGTCAAAAGGTGAAATAGAGAAGTCGGTTTTGGGATTTTTCACTTGGAATCCAGGAATACAGGCAGGTGTTTTTCTGGCAGCAGGAATGCTTTTGTGCCTGGTTCCCTTTTGGGGGCTTAGAAATGCACAGGTAAATTAGCAAAAATAATTGACGTTTACACGTTAAAATGGTATCTTGTAAGAAGTGAATTGCAAGGTGAAATGGGAGGAATAAGATGATGAAAGATTGCAAGAAATATAAGAGGCAGTATTTTCTTCCCCCGGTAACGTGTATGGACTGGGCAGAAAAAGACTATGTAGATCAGGCACCTGTGTGGTGCAGCGTGGATTTAAGGGATGGAAATCAAGCATTAGTGATTCCCATGAATCTGAGCCAAAAGGTAGAATTTTTCAAACTCCTGGTGGAAATTGGATTTAAAGAAATAGAGGTGGGATTTCCAGCAGCGTCTGAGACAGAGTACACGTTTCTTAGGACGTTGATTGAAGAAAATCTGATTCCAGATGATGTGACCATCCAGGTATTGACTCAGGCAAGACCACACATTATCAAAAAAACCTTTGAGGCAGTAAAAGGAGCAAAAAACGTTATTGTACACGTATATAACTCTACTTCTGTGGCACAGAGGGAACAGGTATTTAAAAAATCAAAAGAAGAGATTTTGCAGATTGCCATAGAAGGTGCAAAATTATTAAAAGAGCTTACAGAGGAGGCGGGAGAATCCTACCGATTTGAATATAGCCCAGAGAGTTTTACAGGCACAGAACCAGAATATGCTCTGGAAGTGTGCAATGCAGTGTTGGATATCTGGCAGCCTACCAGCGAGAGAAAAGCAATTATTAATCTTCCAGTTACAGTTCAGCATTCCATGCCTCATGTTTATGCAAGTCAAGTGGAATACATGTGTAAGAATCTGAATTATCGGGAAAATGTGGTGGTTTCTCTTCATCCGCACAATGATCGTGGATGCGGAGTGGCAGATTCCGAGATGGGGCTTCTGGCAGGAGCAGACCGTATTGAGGGGACTTTATTTGGAAATGGAGAGCGTACAGGAAATGTAGATATTGTGACGCTGGCTTTAAATATGTATTCCCAGGGGGTAGAGCCAAATCTGGATTTTACCCATATGACGCATATTTGTGAGCAATATGAAAAATTTACAGGAATGAAGATTAATGAGAGAAGTCCTTACAGTGGATCCTTAGTATTTGCGGCTTTTTCTGGATCGCATCAAGATGCCATTGCCAAAGGAATGCATTGGCTAGAGGAAGGAAAGCCAGAACACTGGACCGTTCCTTATTTGCCTATCGACCCTACAGATTTAGGGAGAAATTATGATGCAGATGTTATCCGCATTAATAGCCAGTCAGGTAAGGGTGGCGTTGGATATATTTTAGAGACAAAATATGGATTGAATCTGCCAGCAAAAATGAGAGAAGCTATGGGGTATACTGCAAAAGCAGTTTCAGACCATACTCAGAAAGAGCTTCTTCCAGAAGAGATTT
Organism: uncultured Bacillota bacterium; assembly: GCA_905200905.1. Classification (GTDB taxonomy): domain Bacteria; phylum Bacillota; class Clostridia; order Lachnospirales; family Lachnospiraceae; genus Blautia. Next base: position 16,236 of record CAJKMA010000005.1, on the reverse strand, counting down.
TTGAATTGTTTAAGAAAACCTTTGAACATATGGTATCTCCGCTAGCTGTAACAGAGGTTCATTTCCAGCAGGCTGAAGGAGGATTTTCCACAGAAGTTACATCTTCCTTTAATGGTAAGGTTCTCACTGCCAAAGGTATGGGAAATGGTCGTTTAGATGCAGTGAGCAATGCATTGAAGAAGGCATATGGATTCAAGTTTGACTTAGTGACTTATCAGGAGCATGCTTTGGAACAAAGCTCCAGCTCCAAAGCAATTGCCTACGTAGGAATTAAGAAACCAGATGGAAGTCTTGCTTGGGGTGCAGGTGTGGATTCTGATATTATTCATGCATCCATTGATGCCCTGGTAACTGCTATTAACAATCGTTAATAGATAAAAAGACTAAGCCATAGAGTGGAAAATATACCATAGCTAAAGGAAAGAGATATGAATATTATTTGTGCTATATTAACTGGTCTGCAGTATGTTGTACAAAGTATCAAAACTTTGGTAAAACGAGCAAAGATATCAAAAAAGGACAGGAGAGAAAAAGCCGTGTTTATGGCTGGAAGTCTGGCAGTAGCGGCTGTTGCTTTTACTTGTCAAGGAGTACACGCCCAAGGGAAGAATCAAGTAATGGACCTGGAGCGTGAAGATGCAGAGGAAGAAGAACAGGCAGTATATGGTCTGGAATCTATTATACAGGGAGTCCTTTTAAGCCAGGATACAGAAAGCCAGATCAATAAAATCGGCACATCTTTTGAAATCGTACTGGTTGGCCAGAGAGCAGAAAGAAGAGAACTTCAGTCACAGCTAAATTTTTCAGAACCAGATGAAAAGGAACTGGAAAAAATACGAAATCAGTCCATTTTGTATTCAGAGAGTCAGCTTGTCATGTCAGACGAGGATTATAAGAATCTGCTGAAAATTGTGGAGGCTGAGGCAGGAGGAGAAGATGTGAAGGGAAAAATCCTGGTGGCAAATGTAATTTTCAACAGGGTAAAAAGTCCGGAGTTTCCCTCCAATGTAACAGATGTTATATGGCAGCAGACTGGAGGAAATCCTCAGTTTTCACCTACAGCAGATGGCAGAATTTATACAGTGACAGTATCTGAGGAGACGAAAGAAGCAGTGAACAGAGCTATAGATGGAGAAGATTATTCTAAGGGCGCTTTGTATTTTGTGGAAGAGACCTATGCAGAAGAGAGCAATATGAAATGGTTTAAAGAGGAACTGAAGTTTTTGTTTAGACACGGAGAACATGATTTCTATACAACTCCGTAAAGAGGAGGAAAACACTATGCAGGTATTATATAAGAGTACAAGAGGAAACGGGGAGGAATTAACAGCATCCCAGGCAATTTTAAAAGGACTGGCAGAAGATGGAGGTCTATTTGTACCTACGTCTATTCCAGTTTTGGAAACTTCCATGGAAGAACTGTCACAGAAGTCCTATCAGGAAGTAGCCTATGAAGTGATGCGCCGTTTTCTTACAGATTTTACGGAAGAAGAGTTAAAGAATTGTATTGCAAAAGCATATGATGAGAAGTTTGATACCAAGGAGATTGCGCCTTTGGTTCAAAAGGGAGATGCTTATTACCTGGAACTTTTCCATGGAGCGACCATTGCTTTTAAAGATATGGCGCTGTCCATTTTGCCGCATCTTATGACAACAGCGGCGAAGAAAAATCATGCGGAAAAAGAAATCGTCATTCTTACCGCTACTTCCGGAGATACAGGAAAAGCGGCTATGGCTGGATTTGCGGACGTTCCTGGTACCAGAATTATTGTGTTTTATCCGAAAAACGGAGTAAGTCCCATTCAGGAGAAGCAGATGCTTACACAGAAAGGGGCTAACACCTATGTAGTAGGCATTACAGGAAATTTTGATGACGCACAGACTGGCGTGAAGAAAATGTTTCATGATAAGGAGTTGTCAGAGCAGTTAGATAAAGCTGGATTTCAGTTTTCTTCTGCCAATTCCATTAATATTGGACGTTTGGTACCTCAGGTGGTTTACTATGTTTATGCATATGGAAGTCTGTTGCGGCAGGGACAGATTCAGAATGGGGAAACTATAAATGTAGTGGTTCCTACAGGTAACTTCGGAAACATTTTGGCTGCTTATTATGCGAAACAAATGGGAGTTCCTATTGGAAAGTTTCTTTGCGCGTCTAACGAAAACAGAGTATTGTATGACTTTTTTAGCACAGGACGTTATGACAGAAATCGTGAGTTTGTACTGACCAATTCACCTTCTATGGATATTTTGATTTCCAGCAATCTGGAGCGGCTTATTTACCGCATTGCAGGAGAGGACGCCAAGAAGAATCGGGAACTTATGGAAGCTCTTGCAGGTAAAGGTGTTTATGAAATTACAGAAGAGATGAAAGCAGGGCTTGGGGAATTTTATGGAAATTATGCTTCTGAGGAGGAAACAGCAGAAGCAATTAAGAGTATGTATGAAAAGACGGGTTATGTGATGGATACTCACACAGCAGTGGCATCTTCCGTATACGAAAAATATAGAAAAGAAATAGGAGATACCACAAAGACAGTGATTGCCTCAACTGCAAGTCCTTTTAAATTTACTAGAAGCGTTATGAAGGCCATTGATGAGTCTTATGAGTCAATGGGAGATTTTGAACTGGTAGATGAACTGTCAAAATTAGCAAAAAGACCTGTACCAAAGGCGATTGAAGAAATCCGCACAGCCCCTGTGCTGCACAACCGTGTTGCAGCAGTAGAACAGATGCCAGAAGTGGTAAGAAATATTTTAGGGATTTGAAAAAAAATTCACAAACAATTTATTGATTCTTGAAGGATTTTCGAGTATAATATAAAAGACGAAAATTCGTTATCATCGTATTTTAATACGGGAATGAAATACTATGGAAGAAAAGAGGTTAAACGTAAAATGGCAAAACTTGATTTAACTCAGTATGGTATTACCGGAACAACAGAAATCGTACACAATCCTTCTTATGAAACATTGTTTGAGGAAGAAACAAAACCAGGTTTGGAAGGATATGAAGTCGGACAAGAAAGTGAACTTGGAGCAGTTAACGTTATGACAGGTATTTATACAGGACGTTCTCCTAAAGATAAATACATTGTTGTAGACGAAAACTCAAAAGACACAGTATGGTGGACTTCTGATGAATACAAAAATGACAATCATCCTACAACAGAAGCTACCTGGGCTGAATTGAAAAAAATCGCTCAGGCTGAACTTTCCAACAAAAGATTATTTGTTGTAGATGCATTCTGTGGTGCAAACAAAGATACTCGTATGGCTATCCGTTTTATCGTTGAAGTTGCATGGCAGGCACATTTTGTAACTAACATGTTCATTCAGCCAACAGAAGAAGAATTAGAAAACTTTGTACCTGATTTTGTTGTTTACAATGCTTCCAAAGCAAAAGTAGAAAACTACAAAGAATTAGGATTAAATTCTGAAACAGCTGTAGTATTTAATATTACAAGCCGTGAGCAGGTTATCATTAATACATGGTACGGCGGAGAAATGAAAAAAGGTATGTTCTCTATGATGAACTACTATCTGCCATTAAAGAACATTGCTTCCATGCATTGCTCTGCAAATACTGACCTGAATGGTGAAAATACAGCAATCTTCTTCGGTCTTTCCGGAACAGGTAAAACAACACTGTCCACAGATCCAAAGAGACTTCTCATTGGTGATGATGAACATGGTTGGGATGATAATGGTGTATTCAACTTTGAAGGCGGATGCTACGCAAAAGTTATTGATTTGGACAAAGAATCAGAACCAGATATTTACAATGCAATCAAACGCAACGCTCTTCTTGAGAATGTTACTCTTGATGCAGAAGGAAAAATCGACTTTACAGATAAGAGTGTTACAGAAAATACTCGTGTATCTTACCCAATTAATCATATTGAAAACATTGTTCGCCCAGTATCTTCCGCACCAGCAGCAAAGAATGTAATTTTCCTGTCTGCAGATGCATTTGGCGTACTTCCTCCAGTATCTGTTTTAACACCAGAACAGACAGAATACTACTTCTTATCTGGATTTACAGCAAAACTTGCTGGTACAGAACGTGGTATTACAGAACCTACACCAACCTTCTCTGCATGCTTTGGTCAGGCGTTCCTGGAACTGCACCCAACAAAATATGCAGAAGAACTGGTTAGAAAAATGAAACAGAGCGGAGCAAAAGCTTACCTGGTTAACACAGGATGGAACGGAACAGGAAAACGTATTTCCATTAAAGATACTCGTGGTATCATCGATGCGATCTTAAACGGAGATATCCTAAATGCTCCTACTAAGAAAATTCCTTACTTCAACTTTGAAGTGCCAACAGAACTTCCAGGCGTAGATAGCAAAATCTTAGATCCAAGAGATACTTATGCTAATGCTTCTGAGTGGGAAACAAAAGCTCAGGATTTAGCAGATCGTTTCATTAAGAACTTCAAAAAATATGAAGGAAATGAACTTGGAAAAGCATTAGTAGCTGCTGGTCCACAGAAATAATTTCAAAAAATATTGGAAAGGGCATACCGGATATTTGGTATGCTTTTTCTTTTGCTAACTAAAATGGATAAATTTTCTTGAGGAATCTTTGCATTTTTGTTGAAATATTCCATATACTAGAGTATAATAAAGACATGAAAAGTCCTGGGGTGTTCGATACTCCCATTTATTTTGAACCTACATTACTTTAAACGGGATTCCTACATTGCGGTAACTGATGTCAAGCCGTCATTGCGCAGCGGAAGACAGAGGTGCAGCTGCGGTTGCCCACCTAGCTTAAGCTAGGAGTCAGAAGGTGGGAAACGGCACTTTGGGACTTAAAAAAGAAAGCCCTGATACAGGGGCTTTTGTTATTTTAAGGAGAAGTTGATTATGGGAATTACAAAACACACATTTGGAAAAAGCATGGATGGTCAAGAGGTTTCTTTATATGAAATTACAAATAAAAATCAGGTTACTTTGACAGTAAGTGATTTTGGTGCTACCTGGGTACATATGTTGGTTCCGGATAAAACAGGAGGAAGACGAGATGTGGTACTAGGATATGACAGTGCGGAAGGATATCATACCAATACCAATCATTTTGGAGCTGTAATTGGAAGAAATGGAAATCGAATAGGAAAGGCCAGATTTGCCATTGACGGAAAGGAATACCAGTTATCTGTCAATGACAATCAGAATAATCTTCATAGTGGTCCAGATTGGTATCGTACGAGAATGTGGGATGTAAAAGAAATAAATCAAGAGAAAAATAGTGTGACTTTTGAACTTTTTAGTCCAGACGGGGATCAAGGTTTTCCTGGAAACTTTACTGGTGTTATTACCTATGAATTAACAGATGAGAATCAGGTGGTACTGCATTATCAGGGAGATGCGGATACAGATACTATTGTGAATATGACTAATCATTCTTATTTTAATCTGGCAGGGCAAGAAGCAGGAGCAGAGGCTATGTTAAACCATGTGGTTCAGATTCATGCACCGGAATACACACCAGTGTGTGATGCAGAGGCCATTCCTACAGGGGAGATTGCGTCTGTAAAAGGAACACCTATGGATTTTACAGAACCAAAAACTATTGGACAGGATGTGGAAGCTGATTTTGAACAGTTAGTTTTCGGTGGAGGTTATGACCATAATTACGCTCTTTGCCGTGAAAAAGGTGAGATAAAAGAAGCAGCAAAAGTAGTATGCAAAGAATCAGGGATTGTGATGAGAGTGTTTACAGACCTTCCTGGTATGCAATTTTATATTGGAAACTTTATTGACAATGAGCCTGGAAAAGGTGGGCATGTGTATGAGAGACGCAGTGGATTCTGCATGGAGACACAGTATTATCCAGATGCCTGCAATCAGGCAGATTTTCAGTCCTCTGTTTTGAAAAAGGGGGATACTTATGATACAGTGACTATCTATGAGTTCTCTGTAGAAGTGTAATAGAGATTTTATAAAGCTGTGGCATGAAAAGCAGATGGTGAGATTCCAGATAGAGTTTTTGCCGCAGCTTTAAATTTGTATTGAACGAGAAATTACAGCATATATTAATATATGGATTGGAAACAAAAAATAAAATGGAAACTCATGGTAATACTGATAGCACTTCTGGGGATTTTGGTGGTTTGGTGTGCAGGAAAGGCAGGAGAAAAGAAGAATCATGCAGTCAAAGAGATTTTAAGAGAGCATGCGGTTAAGGAAAATGAATGGGCCAGTTTGCTTTCTGAATCAGAACCCCAAGAAAAAGAAGTGCAGAAAATGCCTTCGGTTCAAGAAAAAGAAGAAACCACAGAAGACCAACCAAAGATTCAGGTGTTGCTAATGACCAATGGATATGAGAGTTATTATCATACAGAGATTATTGTGCAGGCACAGGGAAATTATGAAATCCAGGGAAATTTGACGGGAATTCTGAAAAATGGGGAAACTATGAAACTACAAAGAGAGAGTCCAGAATTTTCAGGCAGCAGCGTAAAGTTGCTTCCTGAAAATCCAGAGAACCGTTTGAAGGTGCTTTCTCTTACCAGAGGACAGGGTAATCCTGCTTATAGAGGAAGTCTTACTGTATATGAGGATGAGAATGGGCTTCGTATGGTGAATGAACTTCCATTGGAACAGTATCTTTGTGCAGTGGTTCCCAGTGAGATGCCATCTTCTTATCCCAAGGAAGCCTTGAAAGCACAGGCTGTTTGTGCCAGAACCTATGCAGTGGTGCAGATGCAGGCTCAAAAAAGAAAAGATTTAGGAGCTCAGGTAGATGATAGTGTCTCATTCCAGGTGTATGGAAATAGTCAGGAGGCAGAGAGTAGTAACGAAGCTGTAAAAGCCACGGAAGGTAAGATTTTATTGAATCAGGGGATGCCGATTACCGCGTATTATTTTTCTACTTCTCATGGAAAAACCAGTACAGATGAGGTGTGGGAGGCTTCGGCGCCCTCCGCCTATTTAAAAAGCGTTGCCTGTACTTATGATGCTTCGGAGCCCTGGTTTCAATGGCAGACAGAAATATCTATGGAAAAACTTTTAGAAAATGCCAAAAACATGTATGAGGAGATTTCTAAAGTACAAGGACTGGAAATCAAGGAAACTGGAGAAGGGGATGCAGTTTTAAATTTGGCTCTTCAAACAGATCAGGGAATGAGAGAGATACGCAGTGAATATGATATACGTTCTTTGCTTGCTCCGTCTGGAAACCCTGTTATCCGCCAGGACGGTTCCAGTGTAAAAGGGGGAACTCTGCTTCCAAGTGCTTATTTTACTTTGGAGGAATCTAGAGGAGGAGATGGCAATTTACAAGGATATAAAATTGTTGGAGGCGGATATGGACACGGTGTGGGAATGAGTCAAAATGGTGCAAAAGGTATGGCTCAGGCTGGGAAAAGTTATCAGGAAATTTTGTCTTATTTCTACCAAGAGGTAGAGCTTGGAAATGTGCAGGATGTTGTCAATCCGTAAAATTCATGATATAATTGCCGAAATTGTTGGAAAAAGCAAAAGGAGCAGATATGAAAGGACTGAAAAAAGCAGCAGAGACCATTATGGGATTTATAGACAGTATGGGAAGGCGCCATGCAACTGCATATGCAGCTCAGGCGGCCTATTTTATCATACTGTCTTTTATTCCTTTTATGCTGCTTTTAATGACTTCTATTAAGTATACGCCACTTACTAGGGAAGAAGTCATCCGGGCTATTATGCATGTGTGTCCAGAGCAGTTTCAGGGGTTTATTGAAGGGATTGTTTGGGAAGTCTATGAGAAATCTCTAGGTGTGGTACCGGTTTCTGCAGTACTGGCTCTTTGGTCTGCTGGAAAAGGGATTCAGGCGTTGACCAATGGATTTAATTCTATTTATCAAATAAAAGAAACCCGTAATTATTTTATTACCAGAATTCGGGCGGTTTTTTATACGTTAGTTTTTATTTTGGCTATTGTTTCTACCTTGATTCTTCAGGTTTTTGGAAATAGTCTTCAAAGAGAATTAAGTAAGCGTCTGCCCTTTATGGATCAGATTGTGGCTATGATTATCAGCATGAGAGTCGTGATTACCATGAGTACTTTGTGCCTGGTTTTTCTACTTATGTATAAGTTTATTCCCAATAGAAAAGCCACCTTTAGAAGTCAGCTTCCGGGAGCTGTTTTATGTGCAGTGTGCTGGTCAGCGTTTTCTTTTGGCTTTTCCTTATACGTGGATTCTTATAGTGGGTTTTCCAATATGTACGGAAGCATGACCACCATTGTGCTAATTCTATTGTGGTTGTATTTTTGTATGATGTTTGTGATGATTGGAGCCCAGGTAAATCATTATTTTGAGGAAAAATTCCGTAAGCTTCATCAGATCGCAGCAGAGACCATACGACGGGAATACCAACAGCTTTTAAAACTTGGGGAAGAAGATACGGAAGAAAACGAGGAATCTCCATAAGAACTTCTTGACAGAATCCAGGAAAATGGCTACAATAAGGTACAGATATAGGAAAAGGCAAAGAAAGTGTCCGTAGATATTTATTTTCTGTCAGAGAGGGAGAGCCACCGGCTGAAAGCTTTCCTCAGTTCAGATAAGTATTGAGATTCCCACTGGAGCTGCATTTCTGAAAGAAGAGTAAGAGATGACGTGACTGTGCGTTAAACAGATTGGAGTGCCTGCAGCATATGTGCAGCAGGAACAAGGGTGGTACCACGGATTATCGACTTCGTCCCTTTTTGGGGGATGGGGTCTTTTTCTTTTTCTACAATTATAATAAAAAGGAGCAGAATACGATGCAGGAATTGAACAATAAGCTTGCCCAGATCAAGCAGGAAATTCTGGATGGAATGGAACAGTTAGAAAGTTCCAAAGAAGTATATGAATTTAAAAAATCCTACCTGGATTCTAAAAAAGGGAAAATCGGCCAGTTAATGAAGGAGATGCGAAACATTGCTCCAGAAAACAGAGCTGCCTACGGAAAAAGTGTCAATGAACTGAAAGAATGGGCAACAGGATGTTTTGAAGAACTGGATGAGAAATTAAAAGCAAAAGAACTGCAGCAAAGATACGAAAGTGAAAAAATCGATATCACCATGCCGGCTGCTAAGAAAAAAACCGGAAATCTTCACCCGATTACTCAGGTGAGAAATCAGTTGATCGATGTATTCTCTTCCATGGGATTTGAAGTGTATGAAGGTACAGAAATCGAAACCGATTACTATAACTTTACAGCATTAAATACTCCACAGGATCATCCGGCACGTGATATGCAGGATACCTTCTATCTGTCTCCTGAGTTTTTACTCCGTACCCAGACATCAGCAGGACAGATTCATGTAATGGAAAACAAAAAACCACCGATTAAGATTTTATCTCCTGGTAAAGTATTCCGTTCTGATGATGATGCAACGCACTCTCCAATGTTTACTCAGATGGAAGGTCTGGTTGTAGACAAAGGTATTACACTTTGTGACCTGAAAGGTATGCTGGATGTTTTCGTACAGAAAATTTATGGGGAAGGTACTACGACACGTTTAAGACCTTCTTACTTCCCATTTACAGAGCCTTCTGTAGAAGTTGACTGCAGTTGTTTCGCATGTGGCGGAAAAGGCTGTAAGCTGTGCAAAGGCACTGGATGGATCGAAGTCCTGGGTGCAGGTATTGTAAATAAAAAAGTTCTGGAAAACTGTGGTATTGATTCCGAGGAATACAGTGGTCTGGCATTTGGTATCGGTATTGAACGTACAGCAATGTTAAAATACGGTATCAATAATATTAAACTGCTGTTTGAATCTGACTTACGAGTATTAGAACAGATTGATGATTAAAAAAGACGGAGGTTTGTTATGTTAGTACCATTAAGCTGGTTGAAAGATTACGTAGATATCGATGTAGAGCCAAAGGAACTGGAGAAAAAACTGTTTTCCTGCGGTTTTGAAGTAGAAGAATTAACAGAGGTTGGAAAAGATATTAGCAAAGTTGTTGTTGGTTATGTGGAAGAATGCGAAAGAATTCCGGACACTCATTTAAGCCTTTGCAAAGTGAATGTAGGAGAAGAAGAGCTTCTTCAGATTTGCTGTGGAGCAGATAATGTAAAAGCAGGCGGAAAATATCCGGTGGCATTAGTTGGGGCAACGGTTTATGCAACAGCAAAAGATCATAAGACCATTGAAGGTGTTATGACCATCAAAAAAGGAAAATTAAGAGGATATGAATCCTTTGGAATGCTTTGTTCCGGTGTGGAGCTTGGTGTCAGCGAAGATATGTATCCGGGAGCTGGTTACAATGGACTTTTGGTGCTTCCAGAAGATGCCGAAATCGGTGCAGATGTAAAACCAATCCTGGGACTGGATGACTGGATTTTTGATATTGCCATCACAGCAAACAGGCCAGACTGCCAGAGTATTTTCGGTATTGCCAGAGAAGTAGCTGCCGTACTTGGAACCGAACTTCATGAGCCTGCCTTAGATTACACAGAAACAGAAGTGAAAAAAGAGGGATTTCAGGCAAAGGTAGAGGCACAGGATATCTGCCCACGCTATATTGCACACTATGTACATGATGTAAAAATCACAGAATCCCCAGCATGGATGAAGAGAAGACTGGCTCTGGTTGGTCTGGACTCCATCTCAAACGTGGTAGACATTACCAACTATGTATTAAAAGAACTGGGACAGCCGATGCATGCATTTGACTGTTCTTATCTGGAAGGAAATGCTATCAATGTAAGAAGAGCAGAAGAAGGCGAAAAAATCGTTACGTTAGATGAAAAAGAATTTACTTTAAACCCATCTAATTTAGTTATCTGTGACGGTGTAAAATCCGTAGCATTAGCAGGTATTATGGGAGGATTAAATTCTGAAATCCGTGATACCACAACAGAGGTAATGTTTGAAGCAGCAAAATTTGCCCGTGACAATGTAAGAAAGAGCTCCCGTGCTCTTGGCCAGGTTTCTGATTCCAGTGCCCGTTTTGCAAAAGGCGTGGATGAATATACAACCGTAATGGCAATGAAACGTGCTCTTCATTTAATGGAAGAATTAGGATGCGGAAAAGTTTCTTCTACTCATGTGGATGTGAATACAGGAAACTCCATTGAACCTGTAGAAATGAAAATGAGTGTAGAAAAAGTAAATCAGGTACTTGGTATCCAGGTTCCAGACGAAGACATCCTCCGTATTCTGGATAACCTTCAGTTTGCACCAGCCATCCAGGGAGATGAACTGACCATTCAAGTTCCGGCTTTCAGAGAAGATGTAGAATCTTATCCGGATATTGCGGAAGAAGTCATCCGTATGTATGGATATGACCATGTCATCTCTACTTTCATGCCATCCGCAAAAGTGACTACAGGTGGAATGAACAAGAGACAGAAAACAACCTTAAAAGTGAAAAAAGCTCTCTGTAGTGCAGGTGCTTACGAGGGAATCCATTATTCTTTCTTCTCACCATCAGATTTGGATATGTTAAATCTTCCTGCTGATGCACCAGAAAGACATGCAATCCGTCTTATGAATCCGATTAACGAAGACCTGTCCCTTATGAGAACAACCTTGGCTCCTGGTATGATTCACGCTATGGCAAGAAACCAGAAGAGAGGTACCTTAGAAGGCCGTATCTTTGAAGTTGGAAGCAAATTTATTCCAAAAGAACTTCCTTTGACAGAATATCCTGATGAGAGAGAGACTCTTTGCGTTGGTGTATTTGGAAAAGAAGAATCCTTCTTTACCTTAAAGGGACTGGCAGAAACGGTAGCAGATGCTCTTTGCCTGAACTTTACTTATGAGCCTGCACAGAAAACATACCTGCATCCATATCAGACAGCATCTGTTCACTGTAACGGAGAAGAGGTTGGATATTTAGGAAAAGTTTCTTATGAAATCCAGGACAGCGAAGATATGCGAGTATCTGCATATGTCATGGAATTAGATCTGGAAACCTTATCTCGGTGGTACGGAATTACACCTGTATTTGAGCCACTGCCAAAATTCCAGGAAGAAAAACGTGACCTGGCACTTGTTATGGATAAAGCAGTGACTTGCGGACAGATTGAAGACTGTATTAAAGAGTCCTGTAAATATGTAAAATCCGTAGAACTGTTTGACGTATATGAAGGAAAACAGATTCAGGAAAACCAGAAGAGTATGGCATTTACCGTATTATTTACACCAAAGGAAGAAGAATTTACAGCAAATGCAGTAGATGGATTTGTTAAGAAAATCCTGAAAAATCTGGACAGAAACTTACAGGTAACCCTGCGTTCATAAGGAGTAGGTTTCATGAAGTTATATATTATCCGCCACGGAGAGACTCAGTGGAATGTACAGCGTAGGTTGCAGGGAGCCTCTGATACAGAGTTGAATGAAAAAGGAGTTGCACTTGCAAAGGTGACAGGGAAAGCACTCATGGATGTTCCCTTTTACTGCTGTTTCACCAGTCCCTTAAAAAGAGCAAGAGAAACTGCAAGACTGGTTTTAAATGGAAGAGAAATTCCGGTTTATCCGGATGAAAGAATCCAGGAGATTTCCTTCGGCGACTGGGAAGGCAGAGAATCTGCGTTGCTTCCGCCGTCTATGCTGGACAATTTCTTCCATCATACAGAGCGGTATCAGGCACCGGAAGGGGGAGAGGAGCTCTCCCAGATCTGTGCCAGAACAAAGGCATTCTGGGAAGACATTACGTCCAGGGAAGAATTGCAGGATAAAACCATCCTTATTGCTTCCCATGGCTGTGCAGTACGTGCACTTCTTCAGAATGTGTATGAAGATGCCAGTATAGAAAACTTCTGGCACGGAAAAGTTCCTCCAAACTGTGGAGTCAATATCGTAGAAGTGCGGGAGAACAAAGCTATACTTCTGGAGGAAGATGTGGTATATTATTAAGAGTAAGAAGATGGAAAGGCTGCAGGAGTGCAGTCTTTTCTTCTGAACTTTTACGAAAAACAGGATGAAAGGAGTTGGCCAAATGAAAACTGCGATTTGTGGATACAGTGGTTCGGGAAAGTCTACGCTTGCCAGGCGAATCGGTGAAATAGAGCAGGTTCCGGTTTTGTATCTGGATACCGTACAGTTTGTGGCGAACTGGCAGGAACGAAACAGGGTTGAAGCCAGGAGTATAGTCAGAGCTTTTATGAAGCAGGAAAACTGGGTCATTGATGGGAATTATACCAATTTCTTTTATCAGGAACGGATGGAGGCAGCAGACAGAATCCTCATTCTTGCATTTAACCGCTTTACCTGTCTGTACAGGGCGTTCAAGCGTTATTTTTGTTATCGGAATCAGACAAGAGAAAGTATGGCAGAAGGGTGCAAAGAAAAAATCGATTTGGAGTTTGTGCTGTGGATTCTGAAAAATGGAAGAACCAAAAAGAAACAAGAGGAGTTAAAAGAATTGAAACGCCGCTATCCAGAAAAAGTAACCATACTGAAAAATCAGAAACAGCTTAATCGATATTACCAAACATTATCAGAAAGAACAGAAGGGAAGTAATTATGAGAACAGCAGATTTTTATTATGATTTACCGGAAGAATTAATTGCTCAGGATCCGCTTTTGGACCGTTCTTCTTCCAGATTGATGCATTTAGATAAAAAAACAGGAGAGATTCAGCATACCGATTTTAAGCACATTGTGAAGTATTTAAAGCCGGGAGACTGCCTGGTGATTAATGATACCCGTGTGATTCCTGCACGTCTGTACGGAAGTAAGATTGGTACAGATGCCGGAATTGAAATCCTGCTTTTAAAAAGAAAAGAAAACAATATTTGGGAAACTTTGGTAAAACCAGGAAAGAAAGCAAAACCAGGTACAAAAATCAGCTTTGGCGATGGACTGTTGATAGGAGAGGTTCTGGACATTGTAGAGGAAGGAAACCGCTTGATTCAGTTTACTTACGATGGAATTTTTGAGGAAATTCTGGATCAGTTAGGGGAAATGCCTCTGCCTCCTTATATTACTCACAAATTACAGGACAAAGAGCGTTATCAGACTGTATATGCTAAAAACGAGGGAAGTGCAGCTGCACCAACAGCAGGGCTTCACTTTACCAAAGAATTATTGCAGCAGATTCAGGATATGGGGGTCAATATTGCTCACGTTACCCTTCATGTTGGACTTGGTACCTTCCGCCCGGTAAAAGTAGATGATGTAGAAAATCATCATATGCATTCCGAATTTTATGTGGTGGAAGAAGATCAGGCAAAACTCATTAATGATACAAAGAAAAACGGTGGAAGGGTCATTTCAGTGGGAACTACAAGCTGCAGAACTCTGGAATCTGCCACCGATGAAAATGGAATTCTCCAGGCAAAAAGCGGATGGACAGAAATTTTTATTTATCCAGGATATAAATTTAAAATGATTGATGCCTTAATTACGAATTTCCACTTGCCGGAATCTACACTTCTCATGCTGGTTTCTGCATTGGCAGGAAAAGAGCATATTATGAAAGCATATGAAGAAGCAGTGAAAGAACGGTATCGGTTCTTTAGTTTTGGGGATGCGATGTTTATTGAGTGATTATTTTCTGCCTTTTATAAAAAAATTCGTTTTTCTTTCAACACTTTAGGCTTCTCATACGTTCTATTTATGTAAAAGGAATTCCGGAAACAAAAATAGAACCAGAAGGGAGGAGAAACCGTGATTGAACATTTATATCAAGAGTTTTCTAAGGAACTGCTTGCCTGGTGTAAGAATATGACTGGCAAGGAGGAACTGGCAGAAGACTTGGTTCAGGAAGGCTATGTACGGGCTATGAATCATGAAGCTGTACTTGCAAATTTAAACCAGAAGCAGCAAAGAGCCTGGCTGTATCGGACCATTCGGAATTTATATGTAGATTATGTCCGTCACGGTGCTTTTGAAACCGCAGCAGAGACTTTACCGGAAATAACTCAGGAAACAGGAGAATATACAGAGATTGACTGTTTTCAGATGCTGGATCTTTTGCCGGATGAAGAACGTCTTTTGTTTGTTATGCGGTATCTGGAAGGTTACACTTCCGCAGAAATCGGAAACTTATTTCAAATGCCAGACAGTACCGTGCGTTCCCATCTTGCTTCGGCAAGAAAGCGGCTGCGGAAAGCCTGGAGTTAATAGAAACGGAAAGGAAAATGAGAATATGAAGAAAAATTTAATTATCAACAGTGAGATTTGTGATGCAAGAAAGATAAAAGAAGAACATTATGCAGGGTACGAACAGATTATGCTAAATGCAGAAATACTCTTGGTGAATGACCACAGCAAAGAAGTGTTTCATCGTTTGCCTCTTACGGAAAATGTGGAAATCATTCTGGAAGTAGAGGAAGATGCGGAGTTCTCTACTGTAAACGGAGATTATGAAATCACAGGAGATATGGCCGTTAAGAAAAATTCAGTTCTTCTTGTAAATGGAAATCTTCGCATTGGACAAGGAACACAGGAATTGTTGAAACAATACAAAACGATTCAGGTAAACGGAAGTATCAGATGCCCGAGAAGCATGGCTGCTTTTCTGGATAATATCCAGGTGAACGGAACAACGGTGATGATTCCCGATGACTGTATTGAATTAAAAGATGATTTTGAGATGGATTCTTATTTTCATCTGCGTGCGAAAGAAAATGGAGTATATTTTGCAAATAAAAGAGTGAAAATTCTGGACACTAAGATTGATATGGAAATCTTAAAAAAGAAAAATGTCCATTTTATTACAAAATCCGTATTGACCAGGGAAGAGATGATTCCAGATGTGATTGGAATGTTTGATGAGAATACAGAACTGCAAGTCGTTCCTGCCGGATATGCGTATGTGAAGGGAGATGCTGTTCTGAATGAAGCACTGGTTACCAAATATGGAAAAACATTGTATATTGATGGTTCCCTTACCATAGATAAAAACAGCACTCCATGGCTGGAAAAAGTGGAACAACTCTATGTGTCGGGCGAAGTTTCCCTGCTGAGAAGCCAGGTGGAAGCATTCCGTAGTCTGGATGCAGAGTACAAAGAACTGGTGATTGTAAAAGGGAAGATGTTGAAAAATACACCGTTGCTTACTGTAGATAAAAAAATGCTGGAGCTGGCAGAAGATGGTGTGACGGTAAAGAACTGTGCACGTTTAAATATTAAGAAGGATGTTTTTCCGGAAACGATTCTGGAGAAACTTCAGATTATCAATTGTGCATCTGTCCAGTGCAGTCCAGAACAGAAATCAGCAGTTCAGATGGTAGGAAAACATATTGCCAGCATCAGTGACGGAGAAAATAAAGGAGAGTCCGGAGGAATACTTGGTACCTTGA
>CAJKMA010000004.1 GCA_905200905.1 uncultured Bacillota bacterium | reverse complement strand
GTTTCTCATCTGTAAAAACAGCTTCTTCCATTTCTTCTGGTGTTACGATTTCTTTGATTGCTGCAAATAATTCTTCTGGAACAGCACAGCTTTCATAAGTGTGCTTTTCTTTACCACATTCTGCAACAATAGTATCAATAAAGGCAATGATTTCCTGATTTACTTCATGAGCTTTGAAAATAGCCTCAATCATCTTATCTTCTGGAATCTCATTAGCTCCGGCTTCAATCATAATTACTTTTTCTCTGGTAGATGCAACCGTAAGCTGCAAATCAGAGATTTCCTTCTGTGCCAAAGATGGATTTACTACAAATTCTCCATTTACCATACCAATCTGAGTGGCAGCGCATGGACCATCAAAAGGAATATCAGAAACACAGGTAGCAATAGAAGAACCAATCATAGCGACTACTTCTGGGTTACATTCTGGATCTACTGCCATAACCATGTTGTTTAAGGTTACGTCATTTCTATAATCCTTTGGGAATAAAGGACGCATAGGCCGGTCAATAACACGAGAAGTCAAGATTGCATGTTCGCTTGCTTTTCCTTCTCTTTTGTTAAATCCTCCAGGAATTTTTCCTACTGCATACATTTTTTCTTCGTATTCTACGCTTAATGGGAAGAAATCAATTCCTTCTCTTGGTTTATCGGATGCTGTTGCGGTACACAGAAGTGTCGTGTCTCCGTAATGCATAAATGCTGCACCGTTGGCCTGTTTTGCCACACGTCCGATATCTACGGTCAGGGTTCTTCCTGCCAGATTCATTGAAAAACTCTTGTACATATTTTTTCTCCTTTTCATTCTTATGGCATGCTTCTTAAAAGCATTATTTTTCTTTCTGTCCGAAACAACTGAAAAAACCACTTTCTCCAAAATGCCCTTTTCAGTGGTCTCGGTACCAGAATTTTCCTGCTTTTCCACAAATGCCTTCTTCGTGAAAAACAGGGCGGAAATTTTCCCGCCCCGTCTCTTGGTTCTGATTATTTTCTAAGACCTAAACGCTCAATTAAAGCACGGTATCTTTCAATATCAGTTTTCTTCAGATATGCAAGTAATCCACGTCTCTGACCTACCATTTTCAGAAGACCTCTTCTGGAATGATGATCTTTGTGATTGTTCTTCAAGTGCTCTGTCAGCTCCTGAATTCTAGCTGTTAAAACAGCAACCTGTACTTCTGGTGAACCTGTATCACCTGGTGTTCTTGCATATTCTGCCATAATAGCCTGTTTCTTTTCTTTAGAAATCATGTCTGTTTCCTCCATTAATCATTAAAATAATCGAAACTGTTGGAAATCGCCGGTGATTAAGAAATGGTTGGAGATTCCTGTTTCTGAATCATGGCTGTTCTCAACAGCTCTGAGTATACCACATGGAAGATGGCTTGTAAAGACTATTTCTAATTTTCCTTTCTTATATCAATCGCACACCCCAGACTGCATTCCTCCAGTTTACCTGGGAAATTTTAATCCCCGTGGCAGCACTGCTGGCGTGAACCACCTGTCCATTTCCAATATACAAGACCACATGATAAATAGAGCCTCCATCTGCATAAAAAACTAAATCCCCTGTCTCAAGCTGCTCCAAAGAAACTTTAGTTCCTACCTCCGCCTGAGCCGCTGCAACTCTTGGCAGTGCAATTCCAAAATTTTTATACACACTCTGAACAAACCCAGAACAATCCGCTCCATTTGTCAGGCTGGTTCCTCCCCACACATAGGGATTTCCCACAAATTGCAAGGCAAATTCTGCAATTTCCTGCCCTTTTCCACCTGTTCTTACCGGTGCCAACGCTTCTGCCTCTTCTGTCTGCCTTGTTCCTAATTCATATGCATAAATAGGTTTCTCTCTACCTGTACGTCTTAAATATTCCTCCTGGTTCATGCCCACTTCCAGATATCCTTTGTATACATATCCTTCTATATTTTCTGATGCAATATAACACCATTCTCCCTGCTCCTTTTTCACCTCACAGTATCCGTTTTTGGGAAGCTGCGCAATAACATCATACTCCATTCCTGCACCTTCTCGGATGTTAAGACAGGTGGAAACCTCTGCATAAGCCACCTGATATTCTTCTGCCCTGTCTGTTGGTGTACCGTGAACCGTTCCTGCAAAAAATAATATTCCTCCTAGAATCCCTCCCACACTGTAAATCCATTTTTGCTGTAGCATCTGTTTTAATTTCTGCATCCTATACTCCTTTACAAAATCCGTTTTTTAAACTTGTTGAATGTTCCTGTTGAAAAAACGTAAAGAGGCTGCTGCAGTACCCGCCGAATTTTCCAGCGGGTACTTTTACCAGCAACCTCATCTTTTGTATATGATGTATGGTTTTATTATTTTGTATTTCCTGTGGTATGGAAACCAGAAAAATCTTCTGGTTCTTCATCCAGAATAGAAAAAGCAATGTTCGTGGCATGGTCTGCCACTCTTTCTAATCCAGAAATTAAATCAGAAAAAATCATACCAGCCTCAGGTGTACACTGATTCTGTGTCAGACGCTGTACATGAGATTCCTGCATGTCTCGCTCCATCTGGTCAATGCGATCCTCCAACTCCAGAATCTCCTGCAAATGCTTCCGGTCATTTTTAGAGAACATATCCATGGAATACTGCATAATCTGAATGACACTATCCAGCATCTTTGAAAGCTCGCTCTGGGCCTCTTTGCTAAACTGAATGTTCTTTTCCTTTCTTGTCACAGCAGAATCCGCCACATTTTCCGCATGATCTCCGATTCTTTCAATATCATTGACCACATGGAACAGTCCACCGATATTTTTAATATCATCAATTGGCAGGCTGCTCTGATTAATACTTACCAGGTAGTTGGTAATGGCATGATTCATATAATTAATGTTTTTCTCTGTCTCATAGACCTGCTGAATCTCCTGATCATCTAGGGTAATCAAAGCATTCATGGCTCTTGTAAGGTTGGTAGCTGCTAAATTTGCCATGCGGTCCAGCTCTTTTGTGACTTCCACAACTGCTGTACTCGGTGAAAATACACTGGAAGGACCTATGTACTCCAGCTGAAAGCCTTCCTTCTTTTTCTCTGCCCCTTTCTCTGGAACAAACAGATACGTAAGCTTCACAAGCCACTGTGCAAATGGGAACAAAATAAGCAACTGGAAGACCTTAAAGAAGGTATGGGCATTTGCCACACATCTTCCTACATTATTACCAGAAATCTGACGAATTCCCGCTTCAATCCAGCTTTCACCAACCAGAAGCAACACAGCAATCACTATGGTTCCTATAACATTAAATAGAAAATGAATCATGGCTGCACGTTTTGCATCTTTATTGCCACTGACACTTGCCAGAAGCGCTGTGGTACAAGAGCCAATGTTACATCCCAGGATAATGTAGAAACAAATCCACAGAGGAAGTAATCCCTGCTGTGCCATTAAAAGTACAATACTTACCGTTACAGAAGAGCTTTGAATAATTGCAGTAACTACAAAGCCGATTAAAATCCCTAAAAAGGGATTATTAATCCCAGACAGTAAATTTACTACAAAAGGAGACTCTTTCATTCCTTCCATGCTTCCAGACATCAAGGACAGCCCCATGAAAAGCACACCAAAGCCTACAATTACTTCACCCATCTGCTTGATTTTCTGATTTTTACAGAACATGGTAACCACAACACCACAAATCAAAAACACTGGTGCTGCCTGCGACAGGTTAAACGCCACAAGCTGTGAGGTAATGGTTGTACCTACATTGGCCCCCATAATAATTCCAGCTGCCTGAACCAGATTCATAAGACCTGCGTTTACAAAACTAACCACCATAACCGTAGTTGCACTGGAAGATTGTACAATGGCACAAAACAGCATTCCAAATAACATTCCAATAAATCTGTTTTTGGTAAAGAAAGCCAGGAAGCCCCTCATCTTCGCCCCTGCTGCTTTTTCGATGCTGTCGCTCATTACGGTCATACCATATAAAAATAATCCAAGCCCTCCAACCAGCGACAATATATTTTCTATACTCATGTTTTTCTCCTTCGTAATAAGACGGACAGGCTCTCACCCATCTCTATTTTAGAATAGCGGATGTATCTCTGCTTGTCCATATTATTTTTCAAAAAAACTTCGACCTGTTTCTACATCCTTGTGTAACTGTTCCTTTAATTCTTCTAAAGATGCAAATTTTTTCTCTGGTCTCAAATACTTATAAAAACGCACCTCAGCCTCTTGTCCATATAAATCCTCATCACAGGAAAACAAATAGGTCTCAACACCTAAGAAATTTTCTTTCACGGTTGGTTTATATCCTACATTGGTAATTCCCTGATAAAGTCGGTTACCAATCAGAGACTGGGTAATATAAACCCCATTTGGGGGAAGTTTTTTCACATCTGGAGGAATGAGATTTGCTGTAGGAACTCCTATGGTTCTTCCAAGCTGCCGTCCATGGACAATCTCTCCTCTGGTAAAATAAGGATATCCCAGCAAAGTATTTACTTTTTCTATATTTCCTTTTTCCAATTCTTCCCTCACATAGGTACTGCTAATATCCCTCTCCCCATCTTTTTCCTTCTCTAGAATCTGTACCCCAAAACCATAAACCGCTCCAAGCCTAGCTAACATCTGGGGATTTCCTCTACGTTCATATCCAAACCTAAAATCCGGACCAACTGCCACAAACCCAGTCTGCAGCCGTTCTACCAGATACTCCTTTACAAACTGTTCTGGTTCCATATGCATCAGTTCATCTGTAAATGGACATTCTGCTAGAATATCTACACCAAATTCTTCTGCCAATGTTCTTCGTTCTTCATAAGTCAGTAAGAACTTTGGGGGTGTATGCAGCATATGACTTCTGGGAGGTACATCAAAGGTAAATACCACGGTTTGCCACTGTTCCTTTTTATTCTTCCGGATACACTCAATCAATTTTTGATGGCCTCTGTGAAGTCCGTCAAATTTTCCCAGAGTTACTGCACTTTTCCAAGGAGCTTTTACATGAGGAATCTGTGTTGTATAAATCATAATTTCTCCTTATTATGCCGAAAATCTTCTGGTGTACAGAAAATCCGTTCCGGCTTATACTGACGCTTTTCCCCCTGATATTCATAAATCCCAACAAAAACATGGGTACTGGTATACATCCGCACCTTTTGAAAAATTTGCTGCTTCCTGTTAGGAACAGGGTTTCCATTTTCCAGTAATTTATCCAGTTCTGGTTCTGCATCATAAGCAGGCAGATAAGAAAACATTTCTTCCACAGTAACTATATGTTCTAAAATCTTTCCCTCTTTTACCAACTTTTCAATTTCTGAAAGTTTCAAACTATCAGACAGCACAAACTGGTCTACCCTGGTCCTTAGCAACTTTTCCATACAGCCTCCGCATCCCAATTTTTCTCCAATATCATGACACAAGGTACGGATATAGGTTCCTTTGGAACAGGTAACTGAAAATGTAATATACGGCAGGGAAATCTGCTGAACCTGAATATCATAAAAAGTCACAGGCCTTGGCTTACGCTCAATTTCTATGCCTTCTCTTGCCAACTCATATAATTTCTTTCCCTGGACTTTTAACGCTGAATACATGGGCGGAACCTGCATCTGTTCTCCCAGGAAACTTTGGATACAAGTCTGGACTTCCTCAGGTGTACAGGAAACTGGCTTTTCTTCCAAAACTGTTCCTGATTGATCCTGGGTGTCTGTTTTCACCCCAAGATGCAGCACTGCCTCATAGGTTTTATGCTTATCTGTCAGCAAGGAACAAAGCTTGGTTCCTTTTCCCAGACAAACTGGAAGCACTCCTTCTGCATCTGGATCCAAGGTTCCTGTATGACCAATTTTCTTTTGTTTTAAAATCCCACGCAGCTTTGCCACCACATCGTGAGATGTATAACCTTTTTCTTTATATACATTGATGATTCCGTTTATCATGGATGCCTCTCACTCTTTTGGTAATTGTTTTTCTAT
Source organism: uncultured Bacillota bacterium (assembly GCA_905200905.1). Taxonomy (GTDB): domain Bacteria; phylum Bacillota; class Clostridia; order Lachnospirales; family Lachnospiraceae; genus Blautia. The sequence goes on along the minus strand of CAJKMA010000004.1, from coordinate 72,176 downwards.
AATTTCCAGCAGATTATTCATGACATCATACACTGACCCATGAAACGTGCAGCCAGCTGCCAAAACATGACCGCCTCCTCCAAAATAGGAAGCCACTTCATTGACATTGACCTTCCCTTTTGAACGAAGACTTACTTTGAATTCCTGAGGCTTTACTTCATAAATGAAAATGGCCACCTCTACACCCTTAATCACACGAAGCTGTTGAACAATGCCATCTAAATCCTTAGGCTCTACATGATAGAAATCCATCATCTTCTTTTTCACTACTCCAATGACACATTTTCCATCCATAATCAGAATGCTCTCCATGAGACATCTGCCTAGAATCTGATTCTGCACATAAGTTTTCTCATAAAAGGATTCTTCTACAATTTTTGTAAAAGGAATGTCCTTTTCCATGAGTTTTGCCGCAATACGCATGGTTTCCGGCGATGTACAGGAATATTGAAATACGCCTGTATCATGGACCATTCCAGTATAAAGAGCCTCTGCTACCACTTTTGAAACTTTCTCTTCCTCTAAAAGCGTGTATAAAACCTCACAGGTTGAACTAGCATTAGGACGTATTTCATTTACATCTCCCAGTCCACGATTACTAATATGATGGTCAATACAAACTCTCTTTTTGGCAGTTTCATACCCTTCCAGAGCTACCCCAATCCGGTTCTTATCACTGACATCCAGAGTAATCAGCAAGTCATACACCTTTCCTGGTTCATAAGCTGTTTTGATTTCCTCAAAACATGAAAGAAAAGAAAATTGCTCTCCTGGCAATTCCAGATATACATCGGTTGCAATTTCTGGATAATTTTCTTTTAAATAAAGATACAATCCCATACAGGAACCAACACAGTCGCCATCCGGACGCACATGTCCGGCAATGGCAACTGTATTTACTTCCGCTAATTCATTTGCTATCTTCTCCATCTTCCTGCACCTCCTCTTTTCTGGTGACCTGGTCAATGAGTTTTGACATGGTGACGCCATACTCAATGGATTCGTCCAGTATAAAACGAATTTCCGGAGTGTTTCTTAGGTTAATGCTTTTTGCAAGCTGTCTGCGAATATATCCCTCTGCATTTTTTAATCCTGCAATGGTGTTCTTTTTCGCTTCATCATCCCCTAAAACACTGATATACGCTCTGCAAGTTTTTAAATCCGGCGCAACCTCCACACCTGTTACAGAGGTCATGGGATGAATGCGGGGATCTTTTATGCCTTCCCGAATGAGATTTGCTAGTTCATGCTGAACTTCTGCATTAACCCGGGTATTCTTAATGCTATTTTTTCTCATACTATCCCTCTCTGTCTGTTCCTATCTTGGAACTTCTACCATGGTATATGCTTCTACACGGTCTTCTTCTTTGATATCATTGAAATCTTCAAATACAAGACCACATTCATATCCTGCTTTTACTTCTTTTACATCATCTTTAAAACGCTTCAGAGAAGCCAGAACTCCTTCAAAAATCTGCTCTCCATCTCTAGTGATACGAACCTGACAATTTCTCTGGAATACACCATCCAGAACATAGGATCCAGCAATATTTCCTACTCCAGAAGCCTTGAAAATCTGACGTACTTCTGCATGACCCAGAACCTTTTCTTCAAACACTGGATCCAACATACCTTTCATAGCTGCTTCCACATCTTCGATTGCCTGATAAATAACTCTGTAAAGACGTAAATCTACCCCTTCCTGCTCTGCTACAGATTTTGCAGTAGCATCTGGGCGTACATTAAATCCAATGATAATGGCATTAGATGCACTTGCCAGTGTAACATCAGATTCATTAATTGCACCTACGCCTCCATGAATTACTTTTACTACGACTTCTTCATTAGACAACTTCACAAGACTCTGTTTTACTGCTTCCACAGACCCCTGAACATCGGCTTTGACAATCAGTGGCAGTTCCTTCAGATTTCCTGCCTGAATCTGGCTGAACAAATCATCCAGAGACATTTTTGCTTTTGTTTCTTCCAACAGACGGTTCTTATTCTCAGAAACAAAAGTGGCTGCAAAGTTTTTCGCTTCCTTATCATTGTCTGTTACTACTAGAATTTCTCCTGCATTTGGCACATCATTTAAGCCCAGGATTTCTACTGGAGTAGACGGACCTGCTTCTTTGACCCTTCTTCCCTTATCATCAATCATAGCACGAACTCTTCCGGAACATGCTCCTGCAGCGATAAAGTCTCCGACTTTCAGTGTACCTTTCTGTACTAAAATAGTAGCAACTGGACCTTTTCCTTTGTCCAGCTCTGCCTCGATTACCAGACCTCTTGCTTTTCTGTTTGGGTTTGCCTTGAGTTCGGATACTTCGGCTGTCAGAAGAATCATTTCCAGAAGGTTATCAATTCCTTCTCCTGTGTGAGCAGAAACTGGTGCAAAGACAGTGCTTCCACCCCAGTCTTCTGGAATCAGTTCATATTCTGATAATTCCTGTTTTACTCTCTCAATGTTTGCACTCGGTTTATCAATTTTGTTAATAGCAACAATGATTTCTACTCCTGCCGCCTTGGCATGGTTAATAGCCTCCACAGTCTGTGGCATCACACCATCATCTGCTGCTACAACCAAAATAGCAATGTCAGTAGCATTGGCACCACGCATACGCATAGCAGTAAATGCCTCATGTCCTGGTGTATCCAGGAAAGTAATCTTCTGTCCATCTACATTTACCATATAAGCACCGATGTGCTGTGTAATACCACCTGCTTCTCGGTCTGTTACATGGCTTTTTCTGATATAGTCCAAAAGAGAAGTTTTTCCGTGGTCAACATGGCCCATAACACAGACAACTGGGGGTCTGGTTACTAAAGTATCTTCCGGTTCTTCTTCTTCTCTTAACAGTTCTTCAATGACATCCACCTTTTCTTCCTGTTCAGCAATGATGTCATAATCCATAGCAATTTCCTGAGCTTTTTCAAAGTCAATTTCATGGTTTACTGTAACCATGACACCTTCCATAAATAATTTCTTCACAATCACAGATGGCTGCATCTTCATTTTATCTGCCAATTCGCGAATAGTCATTTTTTCTGGAAGTGTAATTTCCTTTACTTCTTCCTTCTTTTCTTCCTTTGGATGTGTAACAGGCTTCTGAAGCTGCATAGCTTTTGGAATTTTCTGTGCCTGACGACGTCCACCCTGGTTTGGGCGTTTGCCCTGATTTTGGTACTCATCTCTTCTGTTATCTTTTTTCTTATTTTCTCTGTTTGCTTTGCGGCTGTCTTTTTCTACAAACTCCAGATTTGGTGCATCAAATTTTCCTGCCTGTTCTCTTCTGGAATCTCCTGTTCTTCCTTCGTTTCTACCTCCAAAACGATTGTTAGGACGTTCTCCATTATTTCCCTGGAAGCGATTATTAGAGCGCTCTGTCTGACGTCCTTCTCCATTATTATTGCCAAAACGGCTTCCCGGACGACCGCCCTGCTGACGCTGCTGGCGATTTTCTCCATTGTTGTTATTATAACGGTTTCCCTGACGGTTCTCCCCATTGTTATTATAGCGACCACCTTGACGGTTCTCTCCGTTATTATTATAGCGGCCTTGCTGACGGTTCTCTCCGTTGTTATTATAGCGGCCACCTTGACGATTCTCTCCATTATTATTAGAACGGCCTTGCTGACGCTGTTGACGGTTTTCTGTGTTTCCGTTGTTTGGACGGTTATTATTAGAACGATTATTTTTATTTTCTTGTCTCATGGAATCTTGCGTACCTCTATTTTCGCCCTGACGGTTTCCCTGGCGTTTTTCTTCATTTTTCTGTTCTGTATTGGCATTTGCTTGACGCTGCGGCTTCTGCTTACGCTCCGGAGCATGGCTTGCATTTTGAGGACGGAATACTTGAATTAATTTCTTCTTAGGCTTTTCCCCATCCCCATTTTTTCCACTTTCTTCCTGAGCTGTGGAAGCGCTTTTTTTGAAATTTGCTCTTACCATATCCGCATGGGCATTTTCTACATTGCTCATATGGCTCGTTAACTCTATGTGCTGAGATTTTAAGAAATCTAAAACCTCTTTGTTTGTTTTATTTACTTCTTTTGCGAGTTCATAAACTCTGATTGTTGACATATATTGCCCTCCTTTTTGTCCTGATGTCTCATATCATCCAGCTTCTTTTTCATCGCCACAGCGAACTGTTCCTGTGTCACTGCTATACAGGCACGATATTCTTTTCCTATGGCTGTTCCCAATTCCTCCTTTGAACCAATGATATAAAAAGGCACTCTATAATACGTACACATATCACAAAATTTTTTTCTAGTATTTTCTGATGCATCTTCTGCAATCAAAACCAAAAATGCCATTTTTCCCTTCACTGCTTTTTCCGTAGCAAATTCGCCGCTAACAACTTTCCCTGCCTTTGTTGCCAGCCCAAGTAGGGATAACTCTTTACGAATGTTCAAGATTCTCAAACTCCTTTTCCAGGTTTTCATATACAGACTTTGGAATGGCCATTTTCAGGGAACGCTCCAGTCCTTTATTTTTTATTGCCTGTAAAAGACAGGATTTTTGAAAACACAAATAGGCACCTCTTCCATTTTTTCTGCCCGTAGTATCCAGAACAATTTCGTCCTCTGTGGTTTTCAGCACCCGCATCATCTCTTTTTTGCTTTTCATTTCTCCACATCCTACGCATTTGCGCATTGGAATTTTACGAACTGTACCCATATGTCCACCTTACTCTTCCACTTGTTCCTCTACCTGTTCTTCTTGTTGCTCTACATTTTCTTCTTCATACAGCTCCAGTTCTCCTGCTTCTCTGGCCTGTGATTCACTCTTAATATCAATTTTATATCCTGTCAGTCTGGCGGCCAGTCTTGCATTCTGTCCTTCTTTACCAATTGCAAGAGACAGTTGGAAATCCGGTACAATTACCATAGCACTCTTTTCATCTGGATCAGCCAAAACAGAAATAACTTTTGCAGGACTTAAAGCATTCTCAATGAGAAGTGCCGGATTATCACTCCAATTGATAATATCAATTTTTTCTCCTCTAAGCTCTTCTACAATAGAATTTACTCTGGCACCATTCATACCAACACAAGCTCCTACTGGATCCACATCCGGATCGTTGCTCCATACAGCAATTTTAGTACGGGAACCTGCTTCTCTGGCAATGCTTTTAATTTCTACCGTTCCGTCCTTCACTTCTGTAACCTCTGCCTCAAAAAGACGTTTTACCAACTCTGGATGAGTTCTGGAAACCAGAATCTTCGGACCCTTTGGTGTATCTTTTACTTCCAGAATATACAATTTAATTCTCTCTGTAGGCTGGAACACCTCGGTTTTTACCTGCTCGTTTTCTGTAAGCACAGCATCTGCCTTTCCAAGATTAATGCTGTAGTTTCTTCCCATGCTTCTCTGAACAATACCTGTTACAATGTCTCTCTCTTTTCCGTAATACTGATTGAAAATCACTTTCCGCTCTTCCTCACGGATTTTCTGAAGAATCACATTTTTCGCATTCTGTGTAGCAATACGTCCAAATTGTTTGGATTTCACTTCTACATTTACCACATCTCCCAGTGCATATTGGGAATGCATCATTCTAGCATCTGCAAGACTGATTTCTGTCACTGGATCCTGCACTTCTTCTACAACGGTTTTCTCTGCAAATACGCTGAAATCACAGGTCTCAGGATTAATATTCACCTTAATGTTATCTGCTTTTCCAAAATGATTCTTGCATGCCTGAATCAAAGATTGCTCAATAGCCTCAAGCAGTGTATCCTTGCTGATAGATTTTTCTTTTTCCAGAATATTCAGCGCTTCTAATAATTCTGTATTCATGTTTCACTTTCCTCCTAAATATACATTCGCCTAAAGGTTCTTAAAAATCAAATGCAAGACGAATCAGCGCAATATCAGACTTCTGGAAGGTCTTTTCTTCTCCCTCACAATCAATTGTCACACTGTTTTCATCATATGCAGTTAAAATACCATAAAATTCCTTTTCTCGATTCACCGCGCGGTAGGTACGGATTTCCAGTTCCTTGCCCATGCTTCTTTTGTAGTCCTTTTCTTTCTTCAAAGGTCTGCCAAGTCCCGGTGAGCTCACTTCCATGATATATGCTTCCTCAATAAAGTCCTCTTCATCCAGTTTCTGGGAAAAAGCCCTGCTGACAACTTCACAATCATCTACTGTAATTCCCTGGGGCTTATCAATATAAGCTCTCAGATAATAATTACTTCCTTCTTTTACATACTCCACATCCACCAATTCAAATCCTTGTGCCTCCACAATCGGTAGAATCAATGCTTCTGCTTTCTGTTCATAAGTTTCCTTTTTACTCATGCTCTCACCTTCTTTCTAAAAATTGCCCTCCTTGAGAAAGGGTACACAAACGATAAGAGTGGACCGCTAGGCCCACTCTTATGCTATCGTAATTATCAAGTTCTCTTTAAGGATAGCACTAATCTATAAAACATGCAAGCCCCTTTTTCTCTGTTTCTCTTCTAATTCCACACAATAACCAGTAATTTATCCCATCCGCCATAATAAATCTTCCAAGATACCTGCTGCCCTGGAGATAAACTTCCTATATTCTGAATCACATCCTGCAGCAAAGTTCCATCCACCATATCTGCTACTGCCTGGTTGTAGGCTTCCCAAGAAGCAAAACAAAACTCTGTCATATGTGGTTTTCCATTTATTGTCTGTGAAAGAATTCCATAGATTTTGGTTCTGTCATATGTCTCATACCAACATCCTTTTCTTTTGTAATAATTATAGCTGTCATCCTCACAAGCGGGAAGAGGAATAGTTCCGTCAGCCTTGTGCGTGGGCCTCAACATAGAATCACTACAACATAAATAACTGTAAATCACATCTATTCCAGAATCACCTGCATCTGCATAGCCAGGATTTCCCCAGGTAGTATCTACATAATAATAGGAATCCTGAATTTTCACCAGATTCCATGCATGTCCAGAATCACTGCCATCTGCGACCGTTCCTGTTACCAAAGTACAGAATATCCCCATCTGGTTCAAAAGATACTGGGTCGCCTTAGCATATCCCATACAGACTGTGCTTTTATCCAAAAAAACGCTCTGAATATTCTGATGATTAGGGCTGCTTTCATCATAACGCACCTGACGAATCAGTGTTTCATATACATACTTAATTTTTTCATACGTATCTGCCTGTGAAGGTAAACCCATAAGCCACTCCTTGGCCGTGGCTTCTATCTCTTTCTTGATTTTCTGGGCTTCCTCACTCTCCATAAGATAATCTGGTTGCACTTTTATACAGGCAGCAGCTCCTCCTGGCCAGATTTCTTCATAATATTGAAAACCCCCTTCTGTCCAGAAGTATTCCGGATGGTCTACCATTACCATATCTGCCACAACCTTCAACCTGTCCTGTGTGATGGGGCTTAATGTAATTTCCTTCTCAAAAGCCTCCAATCCAGCTATGAGCTGTCTGTAAACCTTTTGTTCTTCTTCCGACAAGGTCTGATATCCATAGTAAAAAGCTTCCTGCTCTTCTGTAACTTCTTTCTCTGTCTTTGATGTAGCGAAAGTACCCATTCTTTGGATATTTTCTATACTGCATCCACACAGACTTAGAAGCAGAAAAAAGCCCAGAAGGCTGTTTCTTATCTTTCTTCTAGCTTTCATACCATCCCCTGCCTTTCTCACCTGATCAAACGCGGATTTTCGTTCCTTTGGTATCTCGTTTGGCCAGTTTCAGCTTATTTAAAATCACTTTTTTATTTTTGTAATCAATTTCATATTCTGTCCGATTTTCTAACATATAAGCATGCTCTGCCAAATCTTTTTCTCCCATTCGTATGGCTCTTACTCCCAAAGCATTCTTCTTCTTCTCTGGTATCTCCTCCTTCAAAAACTTGAGAAAATATCCATCTTTTGTCTGAATAACCAGGTGTTCCATAGGTTCTGCATTCTGTACCATAATCACCCTATCCTCTTCCCCTAATTTAGTAGCTGATATGGTTCTTTTTGACACATCAAATTCACTGCCATTCACCAGTTTCACCATGCCCTTGGCTGTAACAAAACATAACTTTCCATTTTTCATACCTGCCAGACAACCCACATAAATCATCTGCTCCTGCCCGCTGTCATAATTACTCACATTATCCACAGGTGTTCCTTTATCCCTAAGTTTCCCAAAAGGTAAATCTAGTACCTTCACATAGTGCATTCTCCCCAAGTCTGTAAAAATACATATTTTATCTGTATTCATACAAGAAAATACATATTTATTCTCACTATCTGCAGCTTCTTTATTTCTTTCATATGTATTTTTATCAATGGTTCTAGCATAACCAAAACGATCCATCAGGAATACAACTTCCATCTCTTCTATTTTCTTCTCTTCATAAACTGCTTCCGCTGCATTCTCTATAACCGTTTGTCTTGGTCTTGCGTATTCTCTTTTTATCTTCTGTAGTTCTTCTATAATAACAGCTGCCATAGAATCGTAATTTGCCAAGATATCTTCGTATCTGGCAATACGCTTCATTGTTTCTTCATGCTCCTGCATTAAGGTCTCAATTTCCAGTCCAATAAGTTTATACAGACGCATATCTAAAATTGCAGATGCCTGGCGTTCTGTAAAATGTAGCTTTTGTGCCTGACGTTGACTTGTTTTTGTTTTAAAACGAATTCCTTCTGTGTCACCTTGTATCAGACAGTTTTTTACCTGCTCCCGATTTTTACTACCTCTTAAAATTTCAATAATCAAATCAATGACATCACAAGCCTTAATAAGCCCCTCCTGGATTTCTCGATTTTCCCGTTCTTTCTTCAGCAAACTATTATATTTTCTGGTAGTAACATCAAACTGAAAATCCACATGATGTTCAATAATCTGTTTCAATCCCAATGTCTCAGGTCTTCCATCTGCAACAGCCAGCATGTTCACACCAAAAGTATCTTCCAACCTAGTTTTTTTATACAACATATTCTTGAGATTTTCCACATCTGCGCCCTTTTTCAATTCCAGGACAATCCGAATCCCCTCTTTTGATGACTGATTGGAAATATCTACAATATCTGTGGTTTTCTTGGTTTCTATTAAAGCGGCAACATCATTTAAAAATTTTCCGATATTAGCCCCAATCATGGTATAAGGAATTTCTGTAATTACTAAAAGATTTTTTCCATTCTTCCCTTTTTCAATTTCCACTTTTCCCCGAAGTCTGATTTTTCCAACTCCGGATTCATAAATAGAAAGCAGCTCGTCTTTATTTACCACCAAACCACCAGTTGGAAAATCCGGTCCTTTGATTACTTCCATGAGTTCCTGAACGGTAATGTCATTATTTTTCATATAAGCAATCACACTATCAATGACTTCCCCCAGATTATGAGGTGGAATGCTTGTAGCCATTCCCACCGCAATACCATCTGCACCATTCACCAAAAGATTCGGAATCCTTACAGGAAGCACTTCTGGTTCCTTTTCTGTCTCATCAAAATTAGGCATAAAATCTACCACATTTTTATCCATGTCACTTAAATAAACTTCCTGGGTAATCTTCTGCAGCCTGGCTTCTGTGTATCTCATGGCGGCTGCACCATCCCCTTCAATGGATCCAAAATTACCATGTCCATCTATGAGTGGCTGTCCTTTCTTAAACTCTTGAGCCATAACCACTAGGGCATCATAGATAGAACTGTCACCATGAGGATGATATTTACCCATGGTATCACCTACAATACGAGCACATTTACGATAAGGCCTGTCATAACGAATTCCCAATTCATACATATCATACAGAGTCCTTCTCTGAACAGGTTTTAAACCGTCCCGAACATCTGGAAGCGCACGGGCGACAATCACGCTCATGGCATAATCAATATAGGATTTCTGCATAATTTCCGAATATTCTGTTCTAATAATATGATCTTGTATTTCTGCCATACTGCACCTCTTATATATCTAATTCTGCATCTTGTGCATGTTCATAAATAAATGCTTTTCTTGGAGGAACTTCCGTTCCCATGAGAATCTCGGTTACCTCAGACGCCATTCTGGCATCCTCGATTTCCCCCAGCCGCAGCATTCTAGTTTCCGGATTTAAAGTAGTTTCCCACAACTGTTCTGCATCCATCTCACCTAAACCTTTATATCTTTGGAGAGTAAACGAACCTTTGTGTTCTTTTCTGTAGCGTTCCAGAGCTTTATCATCATAGAGATACTCTTCTTTGCCCTTAGAAGGCATAGCTTTATACAGCGGCGGCATGGCAATATACACATGTCCTTCATAAATAAGCTCTGGCATAAACCGGTAAAACAGTGTAAGAAGTAAGGTAGAAATATGGGCACCATCCACATCTGCATCTGCCATAATAATAATCTTGTGATATCGAAGTTTCGTAATATCAAAATCATTTCCATATCCTTCAGAGAAACCACATCCAAAGGCATTAATCATGGTTTTGATTTCCGCATTTGCCAACACTTTATCAATACTGGCTTTTTCTACATTCAAGATTTTACCCCTAATGGGTAAAATTGCCTGAAAACTTCTGTCTCTGGCTGTTTTTGCGCTTCCCCCTGCAGAATCTCCCTCTACAATAAAAATCTCACACAAGGAAGGGTCTCGTTTCTCACAGTTTGCCAACTTACCATTGGAATCAAAAGAGTACTTTTGTTTTGTTAAAAGATTCGTTTTCGCCTTTTCTTCTGTTTTTCTGATTTTGGCAGATTTTTCCGCACAGGCCAAAACGTTTTTCAAAACTTCCAGATTTCGGTCAAAATAAAGGACAATCTCTTCTCCTGTCACTTTTCCTACTGCCTTAGCTGCATCCTGGTTATCCAGTTTCGTCTTAGTCTGCCCCTCAAATCGAGGCGCTGGATGTTTAATAGAAACCACTGCAGTCATACCGTTACGCACATCTGCTCCAGTAAAGTTCGTATCCTTTTCTTTTAAGATTCCCAGTTCTCTTGCATAAGTATTCATCACAGAAGTAAAGGTGGTTTTAAATCCAGTAAGATGAGTTCCACCTTCTGAGTTATAAATATTATTGCAAAATCCCAGAACATTTTCCCGAAATTCACTAACATATTGAAACGCTGCTTCCACAGTAATACCATCGCATTCCCCTTTAAAATACACTGGATCGTGAACTGCTTCACTTTTTTTATTCAGATCTTTGATAAAGCCCACAATTCCCTCTGGCTCCTGAAAAACAATCCGTTCTTCCTCTGGTTGTCTCTTATCCTCAAAAAGAATGGTAAGTTCTGGATTCAGATAAGAGGTTTCATGAAGTCGACTTTTTATTTCAGTAGAAGAAAACCAGGTTTTTTCAAAAATCTCTGGATCTGGAAGAAAATTCACCAAGGTCCCTGTAGTCTTAGTTCTTCCCAGCTTAGGCAAGAGTCCCTCCTCTAATTCTATGGTTGGGTTTCCTCTTTCATAATGATCATGATGTACATATCCTCCTGTGCTGATTTTAATATCCAGATAAGAAGACAATGCATTTACTACCGAAGATCCTACTCCATGGAGACCTCCACTGGTCTTATACACAGAATCATCAAACTTCCCTCCTGCATGAAGGGTGGTGAAAACCAGACGTTCTGCAGACACTCCTTTTTCATGCATTCCCACAGGAATTCCTCTTCCATCATCTTCTATGGTTGCCGAACCGTCTTTTTCCAGCGTTACTCTTATATTCTTGCAGAAACCAGCCAAATGCTCATCCACTGCATTATCCACAATCTCATAAATCAAATGATTCAGTCCTTTGCGTGAAACACTTCCAATATACATCCCCGGACGCTTTCTCACTGCTTCTAGACCCTCCAGCACTGTAATACTGCTGGCATCATAGACATTTTTCTTCGCCATGTTCCAATCCTTCCTTATATAACTTTCCAAATTTTGTATTCCTTGCTTTTTTCATAAAGAGTGCTCCTAAACATCCACAGAGCAGCCCCAAAACCAATCCAGCCAGCACATCGGTAGGGAAATGTACATAAAAATACAAACGGGAAATTCCCATAAAAAAAGCCAGGACCATTGCCCAATATCCCCAGACTCGCTTTGTAAAATATAAAGCTCCTGCTGCTGCAAAAGAAGCCATGGTATGTCCCGAAGGGAACGAATAATCCCCAGGTACTCGCACCAACAGCTCTACTGTATCACGAATCCAGCAGGGTCTTGGTCTTGCTACCAGGGGTTTCAAAATCATGTTTGCTAAAACAAGGTCTAATAAAAGAGCTGCCAGCAGGGCCACTCCGCAAGTCCTGTATTTCTTAGAAATAAAAAGCAATACACCTAGTAAAATCCAAAACCATCCTGCTTCTCCCAACATAGTTACAAATCCTAATATTTTCGTAAGTACAGGATTCTGGATACTTTGAAACCAATCTAAAACAATAAATTCCCACTCCATCTTGTTCACCCTTTCTTACTTTATCAGCAAACACCCCTTATAAGGTTAAGGTCTCCTGTATCATATCTCATTTCCTTGATATTTTCAAACCTTTTCTTCTTTTCTCTTATTATACAGAACATATGTTCTAGTTGTCAATCATTTTTTATTCTATATTTTTTTACAAAAAAGTGTTGACATTTCAAAAAGTTTATTGTATTATAATCCTATCTTTGACAGTTGAGAAATGAAAAAATCGCTGTATCCCTTGGTTTCATTGGGGTTCAGCGATTTTTTGCGTCGTTTTAAACTATAGTATTTTATTCTCGACCCTTACTTTTTTTCTGAATATTTTTCATCTGACTCTTTGTGATGAATTTATAATCCGTTTCAAAACCACAAGCATCATGTAATGCATCTGTCAGCTTATCCCGTTTGTAAAGTGGAATAAAACCTTGTTCTTGTATATCGGCGAAATTCATAGTTCTTAATTTATCTAAGATTGTCTCACAACTGAAGACATCTCCTAAGTCTTTTTCAAGATAACGATAGATTACTAATGCGAGGAAGCAGATAAGAAAATGTGCTTTTATGCGTATATCATCATGAAGGAATACAGGTCTTGCCTCAAAATCGTTTTTCATGATACGGAAGCATTCCTCGATTTCCCAACGGCCTTCGCTGACTTTTAAAATGTCCTTCACATCGTCATCTAACAGATCCGTAGTTACAGCATATATTCCGTCATACAATGCTTCCAGCTCAATCTTTTCTGTATCCAGATAGTTATGGATCTTTGCGATTTCTCCATCCTCAGTTGCCGCAACTTTTCCAATAAAGCGGGCAGGGTCGTTTGGATTTTTACGCTCTTTTTTTATATTTCCGGTCTGAAGCATTTTTTCGGCACGTTCTACCTGGGCTTCTCTTATAGATTTCTGATACCGTGCATATTTCGGTGAATAGGTTACGATGAGCCGTTGATGCAAGGTATGAGGTGTGTAAGGTTCATCTTTATAATACAATCCGTTATCATCATCTGGGATTTCTGAAAGATTGACAGGGGTGTCATCCGACACGCGCTTAAATCCGTTTTTATCTAAAGCCCACTTCTTATCCTCTTTATTTAACTTTTTAATAGACTGCGTGACGATAAAAGCCCGCTCCCCTGCATGGTTTATTCGTTTGATTGCTTCTGAACCAAGACCTGCATCACTACAATAAATAAATTTGGTACATCCGAAATCCTGAAGTACTTTTGTCTCTAATGGTCTCAGGGAAGTTTGTTCATTTGCGTTTCCTTGGAATAGTGAAAAAGCAAGTGGAATACCATCTCCATCCATGAACATTCCCATTTGGATGATTGGATTTGGGCGATGTTCTTTGCTTTTTCCGTACTTCTTGTCACCGTCTTCCTGTTCAATCTCAAAATAGTAATTCGTACAATCATAGTAGAGGATCTTATCATTTCTTTTTCCTAGAAGATGGCTGTTTTTATATACTTCTGATTGGATAAAATCAGCTTCATTTCCAAGAACATCTAAGGAACGATATAGGTCGTGCAATTGATAAGAAGGTTTTTCTAAAAACTCAGAAGCGATCTTGTAAGAAGAACGTTTACTGGTTGGATCAAGTATCCTTGCATAAATAAGATCTGAAAGGATTGCATTAATGTCGTATTTGAATTTATATTTATCTCTTAATTTCCGGCATGTCTTATCAAGCTGAAGTCGATAATAATAGGCTTGTGGGAAAAGATACCCACCACGATAAAGAACCTGTTGGTTGTAATCAAGTTTCTGATCAGAGTGGAAAGTGATAGGAACAGCTTTTGCTTGTTGTTCTTTTTTATATTTTATAGTTTCCAAACGTGCCTCTTCTTTTGCCCATTTCATAACGTCATCACGAGTCGGTCCATGCTCGATTAAAAGTTCTTTGAGTGTTCCAAGCTTTCGTACATTAACAGAAGTACTTTTTCCTTTATTGTTAATGTAACTTTTGGCGATATAAAAGGATTCAGAATTTTTTGATTTTGACGTAGTTACTTTCATGGCAAATTCCTCCTGGATATAGTATATCATACACTACATAATATTGCTAGATAATACTATAAAATAGAACAGAAAATTTGACACAAAAAAAGCAGGTATTATGAGGCCTGCAAGCATTTTTTTCAATATTCAACTGTCAAACTCCCGGGTTTCGGCATATCTTTCATCCCTCCTGAAAATAGTATAAACAAAACAGTCTCATTTTTGCGCTGTTTATTTTACATGGGATTGAGCGTTTGAAAGGTTGTAAAAATGAGACAAAATAAAGTTGTAGTGAATTGTGTGGATATTGCTTTCAAAACATGGTACAATGATAAAAAATAGTAGAAAGGGGAACGGTATTATGTTGGTAAGTGCAGACCAAAAATGGGATTATGCTCTTGGAATCATTAAAGTGGATGGACTGGAACCGTCTCCAGAGTTTAAAAATTTGATTGCAAAAGAAAAACGCGGTGAGATGACTACAGATGATATGAGAAAAGTTTTAGATAAAAAATATAAAATGAAGAAGTAGGTGGGGTAATGAGAGATCCATATGTGTATCCACATACAAATATTTTAAAAAATTTAGCCAATATACAAGATGAAGAAGAATTATCTTGTATGGAGGCTGAATATACCAGTTTACGACTTGCGGAACTTGTGACAAAAGAATCTGCAAGTCATTTTAATTTCCTGTCACTTTGTGATATGCATCGCTATATTTTTCAAGATGTTTACGAATGGGCAGGGGAAATCAGGGTTATTAATATTGAAAAGGATGTTACCAATATTTTAGATGATATGAATAAGGTTTTATGGAAGACATTGTCTGTTGCAGAAGCTTCCAGAATATTTTCAGAGTATTTAGCAAAGCTTTGGCGTGTACATCCGTATCGCGAAGGAAATACACGTACAATCATAACATTTTGCAGTCAATTTATTGAAAGTAAGGGATTCTATGTGGACAGTGATTTGTTTAAAGATAATGCACAATATATGAGGACTGCGTTGGTGGCAGCAAATGAAAGATAGGGTTGCTGATGCAATTAAAAAGGCTGGCTTTGATGCCACAGAGAAAGAGATACGGAAAATTATCTATTGGAACAGACAGAAACATTGTGAAAGCAGCATACAAGAAGTAAAAATGTATTTGCAAAGGAATTTATAAGATGAATAACAATCGCTTACTAATCATAGAAGATGATACAGATTTAAGGGAAGGTCTGTCCTTTTCTTTTTCCTCAGACGGTTATGAGGTGACAGAAGTGGCAACAAAGGCAGAGGGACTGCGGGAAATCAAGAAAAATGTTTACCGTATGGTTCTTCTAGACTGTAACTTGCCAGATGGAACCGGCTTTGAATTATGCAGAGAGGTACGTAGTTTCAGCAATCTTCCAATTGTAATGCTTACGGCCAGAGATACCGAATTAGACGAAATCCAGGCATTAGAACTGGGAGTGAATGACTACATGTCCAAGCCGTTTTCCCTGGGTGTATTAAAAGCCAGGGTCAAGCGGATTTTGCAAGAGAAAACAGAGACAGCTAGGATTGTTACTGGATCCCTTACCATTGATCAGAACACCTGTAAAGTGTGGAAACATGGGGAAGAAATTCAACTGAGCAAATTAGAATATCGTCTATTACGATATCTCATTGAGAATAAAAACCACATTCTTTCAAAGGAACAAATCTTAGAGAAAATATGGGACTGTGACGGAAAATACGTGGACAACAATACGGTGTCTGTGAATATTAGCAGACTGCGGACAAAAATTGAAGAGGATGCATCCAAACCTACCAGAATTAAAACGGTACATGGAATTGGATATATCTGGAAGGAATAAAGATATGTGGAGCCTTATGATTATAGTGATACTATTGTTTTTGGTAGTTGGGTGGAGTATCTATGAAAAGAGAAGCACCTATCGTCGGATAGACGAATTGCTGGAGCGTGTATTAAATCAGGAAGTAATTGTAGATTCTGATATAAAAGAAGGGGAATATTCTGCTCTTGTAAGTAAAATAAAAAAGATACAGGAAGTACTTGAAAACCATGCCAGAAGTGCAGAAATAGAAAAAGAGCAGGTGAAAAGTCTGGTGTCTAATATGTCTCATCAGTTGAAAACACCTCTGGCAAATCTTTCTCTTTATGCAGAGATTCTGGGGAAAAGTGAGATTTCACCAGAACAAAAAAATGAGTTTTTTTCCAAAATGCAAAGGCAGATTGAGAAGCTAAGCTGGATGGTGGAATCTCTTTCTAAAATGGTCAAATTGGAACAAAACCTGGATGATTTTGAAGTGAAAAATACGAAGATACGTCAGACGATTTTAGATGCTGTGGATACTGTTTATGAGAAATTGGAGAAAAAAGAAATCCATTTGGATATGGAGCCTTTTGAAGATCGATTTTTATATCATAATCGGAAATGGACAGTGGAAGTGTTTGTAAATCTTCTGGAAAATGCAATGAAATATACAGAGAAAGGAGGCTCCATTTCTATTCGGGTAAAAGCATATGAACTTTATACAGAAATTCAAATTTCCGATAATGGACGGGGAATCCGACAGGAAGAATTAACCGATATTTTTAAACGTTTTTACAGAAGTCCGGAGGTGGAAAACATGGAAGGATCCGGCATTGGACTGTATTTGGCGAATCTGATTCTGGAAAAGGAAAAAGGATATATTACAGTTCTTTCAGAGTATGGAAAAGGCAGTTGTTTCTCCGTATTCTTACAAAACTGTAAGAACTAATGCTCTCTTTGTAAAGAAATTGCAAGATATAACAGGTATACTAAACGTATCAAAAAAAGGAGACATAAAGGATGAGTATACTAGAATTGCAAAATGTGAGAAAAATATATGGGGAAAAAGAAAACCAGGTCAAAGCCCTGCAAAATGTAAACATGCAGGTAGAAGAAGGGGAATTTGTTGCCATTGTAGGTACTTCCGGCAGCGGCAAGTCCACACTTTTAAATTTAATTGGCGGTCTGGACAACCCCACGCAGGGAAAAATCTTTATAAAAAACAGGGAGATTGGTTCTTTATCCAGAAAGGAACTGACCATTTTCAGAAGAAGAAATATTGGCTTTGTGTTTCAAAATTACAGCTTGATGCCAGTGTTGAATGTCTATGATAATGTGGCATTGCCCATTACCTTTGACAGAGGAAAACATATCAACCATAAATATATCGAAGAATTGCTGCGGGAGCTTGGTCTTTGGGAAAAGCGGAAGAAATATCCCAATGAATTATCCGGAGGTCAGCAGCAAAGAGTCGCCATTGCCAGAGCCCTGGTAAATAAGCCTGCCATTTTACTTTGTGACGAACCTACGGGAAATCTGGATTCTGCCACAACCATTGAGGTTATGGGGTTATTAAAATCCAGCTGTAGAAAATATAAGCAGACCATTCTTATGGTGACACATAATGAAGCCATTGCGCAGACCTGTGACAGGGTGATTCATATTGAGGACGGAGAGATTCTTACAGGGAAAAGAAGCTTTCAGGCAAAAGGTGGTGAGCAGTCATGAAAGGCGTGTTGAAATTATCTTTTGCATATCTTCGTTATTATAAAAAGCAGACGTTCTCTTTGTTTCTCGGAGTTCTTCTTTCCGCAGCACTTCTTAGTGGAGTAGGTTCTCTTCTCTATAGCGGGAAGCAGCAGAACATAGAAAAAGTCAGGCAGGAGTATGGGGATTGGCATTATTACTTCCAGAGTGATGCCAAGGAGGCACAGCGCCTTCTGGAAAAAAAGAACGGAAACGGATATGAAATAGAGGCGTCCGGTACCATTACCATTCGGAAAGTTATGGAAGAGCCTTACAAAATTATGTTAGCTTATGGGGATGAATCTTATCGGCATATGATGAACCGCACACTCTTAAAGGGCAGTTATCCAAAAGCTGCAAATGAAGTTGCCATGGACACTTATGTATTGCGAAATCTTGGAATTCCGGAGAAAATCGGAAGTGAAGTGGTTCTGGATGGAGAACGATTTCTGCTAAGCGGTATCTTGAGTGAGTCTGTGGAAGGCACAGAGGACTACATGCAGGTATTTGTCCATGAAAGTATAGATTATGGGCAAAACGGTGTGTTTTTTTACTTCAAATTTATGGAAAACCGTCCGCTTTATAAACAGTTGGCTGCTTTTTGCAAAGAGTTTGATGTAGAAAAGGAAAGCATCCGCAGAAACAGTGAACTTGATGGATATTTCAAAGGAACAGCGCCTTCTGCCTATTGGGAAGTTTTAAAAGTAAGTTTTACGGAAGAAGGAACCGGTATTCCCTATCTTTATGCTTATTACAATGAAGGCGGACAGTTGACAAATAAAGTAATACTCATAGCTCTTGGTGTGTTTGGCGTTTTTATTCTCTACAGTCTTTTTCAAGTGTCTGTGCGAAAGCGTATGTCACAGTACAGTATTATGCAGACCCTTGGAATGGCAGAGGGATATACTTTTGGAAGTCTGTTGGGAGAACTTTTGTTGATTTTTGCAGCAGGATTTCCGCTGGGCTGTCTGTTGGGAAATAGTGTTGCTGCCTTGCTGTATGGAAAAATCGGTCAGATTTTTGTAGGTGTACAGAACAAGGGATTACGACATATTGGGGGGAAGCAGGAGCTAGCCGGAATTTCAGCGGCAAATATCGGAGAGGCAGGCAGGTTTTACATAGATGAAAAGCTGATTTGGTGCAGCCTGATTTTCTTTGTGGTGGTTTTAGCTGTGATGAGCTTTCATTTGGTGCGAAAAATGCGGAGCTATTCCTGGGGACAGATGATACGAAAGGAATCTGGAAAAAGAAAGAAAAACCGGAAAATTTATTGCCTTCACAGGGAAAATCTCTCTGATATTCTTACAAAGAAGTTTATGTTTGGAAAAATAAGTAGCTTTTTCGGCATTTTGTTTTCCCTTTCTATTGGTGGTATTATTTTTTTGGGAGCCACTTATGTGACTGAGAATACAAAAATTCATAATGAACTGACTTTTAAAGCAGATGATGGGCTTGGCTCTGATATTCAGGTATTCGAGGACTCAGATGATTTAGGCCATATGATTCCAGCGTATATAGCTGAGGAAATCCGAAAGCTTCCTGATGTTGAGTCTGTGAATACCATGAATTACATGTTGGGGGAAATTCCTCTTTATGATGGGAAGCTGATTTGGACTTCTTATTTTGCAGAAACAGACCCTTCGGACGACCTAAAACCGGATCCGGTGTTAATGGAAAAGTATCATGGTATGGCAACCATTGAGGGCGATGACGATTATAAATTGAAGGTCAATGTCTATGGATATGATGATGAGATGCTTTTGGAGCTTTCAGACTATTTACTGGAAGGAAGTATTGATCCAGATACCATGCGCAAGGAAGATACGGTTATTTTTAAAACCATTATGGGCGGTCAGGGAACGTATGATGGTATTGACATGAAAACAGGTGATTTCGTCACATTGAAAACTCCCAAAAATACAGAAGTACCAGCAGAGGTGCTGAAATTTCAGGAAGAGGATTCCTTCTATACAGAGCAGAAACTTGAGGTAGCAGCCCTTGCATCCAGACCACTTGCCAAAACAGATGCTTTTATTGGAGACGAGGAATCGTCTACGGTGGACATTATTATGACAGAAGAGCAGATGGAAAAATATTTTGGTGTGACCGGATATCATAATATGGGGATTACGCTGAAGGAAGGCGTAGATGGGGCAGCTGTTTCCAGCGAAATAAGACAACTCACCAAAAGTGTGTCAAAATGTATGGTAAAGGATTATACCCAGGCGATTAAAACTGAAAATGCTTTTATAGAACAAAAGATGCTCTTTTTCTATGGTGTTGCTTTTGTCCTGCTTGGTATTAGTATTCTGCATATTATCAATAGTATGCAATATCTGGTGGCGGCACGAAAACATGAATTTGGTATTTTGCGCGCCATGGGAATTACAGATGGAGGCTTTCGTCGAATGTTGTTTAAAGAAGGAATCCGCTATGGCATTTATGCCAATCTACTGATGTTTGCACTGTATGTTCCGATGCAAAAGATTCTTTATTATGTTATGGTTCGAGTGTACCTCTATCTGCATCCAGTAGCATGGGTGTCGGTAATGCCTGTGGTTGTAATGTTGGTTCTGAATCTTATCATTTGTATTCTTGCCATGGAATGGGCAGGAAAAAGTATTTTGGAAGAGGGTATTATGGAAGAACTCAATGGAGGAGACAGAATATCATGAAAATAAAATATCAGGATGTCACAAATTTCCTTTTTCTGTGATATCCTGATATTTTTATTTTTTATCTGCTATATAAGTTTTTTTCAGAGCAAGTAAATACATTACCAGTGAGACTGCCATGAGGATGTGGGAGATACCTGCAAAGCCAGAAATCATAGCATTGGATGCCTTGGTAAGTTCTGTTTGTAAAACTTGTAAGGTACCTCTTACCAGCATGGTGGTAACCATAAAAGGAAGGGCAATGTTGTACAAAGCAAAGAATCTTTGGAAAAGTTTGTTATGTAAAAGTTCAGGCTTCTGACTGGCAAACAGTGCAGTTAAAAGAAATAAAAACATACCAAGTACTAGAAAGTGCACGTGTACATATGCCAGAGTTGTCTTTCCAGTGTAGCCATGGAATTTGCTGAATTCTCGGTAAAAGACACCGCCTGCCATGGCAAGAAGAAGGTAGAGCATAGAAGCATTCCATATTTTTTTCATTTTTTAAGTTCCTTTCTCAATAAATTATCTCATAGTATTCTAAATGAACAATGTTCATTGTAAGGCTTTGCAAACAGCCTGTCAAGTAGAAATTTTTTGAAAAATATCCGATAAGTGCTAAAATAATCCTGATTTGTGCAATCTTTTTCTTGGAAAAAGAGTTAAAATAACAGTATCAATTTAAAAGAAAAGGATGGGATTGCAATGAAAATTTATGTAGATGTTCATGCAGGACATGATGGAAACGGAACTCAGCAGATGCCTTTTCGCCGTATCAATGATGCAGCAAAAATCGCACAGCCAGGCGATGAAGTTTTAGTAGCGCCGGGAGTTTACCGTGAATACGTAAATCCAGTTCATGCAGGAGCTGAGGATGCACGTATTACTTACCGTAGTACAGAGCCTTTACAAGCGGTGATTACTGGAGCGGAATCTGTGAAAAACTGGGAATTATATGAAGGGAATGTATGGGTAAGCAGGATTCCAAACAGCCTTTTTGGAACTTATAATCCTTACACTACATTTGTATATGGAGACTGGTATTTTGCAAAAGCAGACAAACATACAGGCTGTGTTTATCTCAATGACAGAGCCCTTTATGAGACAGCAACGCTGGAAGAATGTATCAAAGGAGAAGTCTACGAATGTAGCTGGGTGCCAGAAGAATCTGTATATAAGTGGTATACCACACAGGATGAGGAAAAAGATGAGACGATTCTTTATGCCAATTTCCAAGGGAAAAATCCTAATGAAGAAAATGTGGAAATCAATGTAAGACGAGAATGTTTCATGCCTTCTGAGACAGGAAGAAACTATATTACGGTAAGTGGATTTACCATTTGCAAAGCAGCTACTACCTGGGCACCTCCGGCAGCTTTTCAGGATGGTATGATTGGACCTCACTGGAGTAAAGGATGGATTATTGAGGATTGCGATATTTCCAACAGTAAATGTGCAGGAATTTCTGTAGGAAAATATCTGGACCCAGATAATGACCATTATTTTACCTATAAATATGTAAAGAGCCCAACACAGATGGAACGAGATGCTGTATGTAAAGGGCAGTATCATGGATGGTTAAAAGAAAAGGTAGGAAGTCATATTATC
Source organism: uncultured Bacillota bacterium (assembly GCA_905200905.1). Lineage (GTDB taxonomy): Bacteria > Bacillota > Clostridia > Lachnospirales > Lachnospiraceae > Blautia. Next base: position 49,963 of record CAJKMA010000004.1, on the reverse strand, counting down.
CGCCGAAATAACATTCACCACTGTGAACAGGGCGGTATTATTGGACGTATGGGCGGTGTGTTCAGTCTAATTGAAGATAACCATATTCACCATATTAATAACATGATGGAACAGGGTGGAGCAGAAATTGCAGGAATTAAGATGCACGCTGCTATTGACGTTACTATGCGAAGAAACCATATCCATCACTGTACCATGGGAATCTGGTGCGACTGGGAGGCACAGGGCACAAGACTTTCCCAGAACCTGCTTCATGACAATCAGAAACCTGCCTTTGCGAAAACTTTAAAAGGCGGCATGACGTCCCAGGATATTTTTGTGGAGGTTAGCCACGGACCGACTTTAATTGATAACAATATTATGTTGTCTGAGGCAAGTTTACGTTTTTCAACCCAGGGACTTGCTATGGTACATAACTTGATTTGCGGTGCCCTTACTTGTGTGGGAGAAGGTACTGGCTGGAGATATACTCCTTACCACATTCCTCACCGTACAGAAGTCATGGGATTCATGACCTTCCTCCATGGAGATGACAGATTCTACAACAATATTTTTGTTCAGAAATGGCCTTCAAAAGATGTGGTGATTCCTCATGATTCTGATGATGGATTTGACACAGAGAATAGAAAAGCAGGAACCTGGATGTTTGATGAATATCCTACTTATGATGAGTGGAGCGCACAGTTTGATTTCAGCAAACCAGCAGATATGAAAAAACTGGAACCGGCTCATTTTGGTCACCTTCCTGTTTGGACAGAAGGAAATGCTTATCTTAGTGGTGCGAAGACATGTAAGAATGAAGTAAACGGTTTTGTTTCCAGTGATGAAGTGAAAGTAGAGCTGGTGGAAAAAGACGGAACTTATTATCTGGACACCAATCTGTATGAGGTACTCAAAGATTTTACAGGCAGAATGATTCATACAGACATTCTGGGACAGGCATTTGAGCCAGAACAGAAATTTGAGAATCCAGATGGAACTGCGATTTTGTTTGAATCAGACTATTTTGGAGGACACAGAGGAATCCAGGTTGTTCCAGGACCTTTTGCCAGTGCAGAAGATGCAAAGAAACCATTGTTAAGAAAATAAAATAGAAAAAATTAAAAGCCATTCCATGAAAGGCTGCCAAAAGTTCTGGCGGTGTTTTTGTGGAATGGCTTTTCTAATTCCTAGATAGTCAAAAGAGGAAAAATAGGGTAAAATAGAAACGGACAAAGAAATAAGATGGAAATATAGAAAGGGTGCATGCTATGGATTTAAACAAAGTACACCATATTGCTATCATTGGCAGTGATTATGAAGCATCAAAACATTTTTATGTGGACCTTCTGGGATTTCAGATCATTCGGGAACACTATAGGGAAGAACGTCAGGATTATAAAATTGATTTACAGTTAGGGGATATGGAGTTAGAACTATTTATTATGAAAGAATGCCCCAAAAGACCTAGTTATCCGGAAGCCTATGGGCTCAGGCATCTGGCTTTTCATGTGAAGTCAGTAGAAGAAACAGTGAAGGAATTAAATGCACTGGGAATTGAGACAGAACCTGTTCGGATTGATTTCTTTACAGGGGAAAAGATGACTTTTTTCCATGACCCAGATGGGCTGCCCTTGGAGCTGCATGAGTAATGATAAAAAGAAGAGAGGTTAAAATATATGAATTATGTATTTGTAAACGGTACGATTCTTACCATGGATGATTCTTGTCCTAAGGTAGAAGCCGTGCTTATAGAAAATGGAAAAATTGTAAAATGCGGAACACAGGAGGAGGTCCTTTCCTGTAAAACACAAGATACGGTTTTAGTTGATTTACAGGGCAAAACCCTGCTTCCAGGCTTTATAGACGGACACAGCCATTTTTCAGGGTTGGCGTCCGCCCTATCCCAATGTGATTTGTCCAGAACAGAAAATTTTCAGGATATTGTAACATCCATGAAAGCGTTTATTGAGAAAAGAAATATTCCAAAAGGACAATGGGTAGTAGGAACCAACTATGACCATAATTTTCTACAAGAGAAACGCCACCCAGATAAAATGGTGTTGGATGAGATTTCCAAAGAGTATCCCATTATGGTAGTACATGCATCCTCTCATATGGGGGTATGTAATTCTCTGGGACTTGAAATTCAGGGACTTACAGAGAATACTAAGGACCCTGAAGGCGGATGTTATGGGCGTATACAGGGGAGCAGAGAATTAAATGGCTATATGGAGGAAAATGCTTTTGTAGCATGCAGGAACCAGATGCCCATGCCTGGAATTGAAGACATGATGGAGAATTTCAAACAGGCTCAGGAAATTTATGCATCTTACGGTATTACTACTATACAAGAAGGCATGGTGACAGAGCAGTTGTTTCAGATTCTGGAATATGCCTGCAAGAAGCAGGAGTTATATTTAGATTTGGTGGGATATCTGGACTTGGAGCATTGCCGGACCTTATTGACACAGCGTCAGGAATTGCTGCACCAGTATACCAATCATTTCCGCATAGGAGGATATAAGGTATTTCTAGATGGTTCCCCTCAGGGAAGAACTGCATGGATGCTGGAACCCTATGAGCAAGCAGAAGATGGATATTGTGGGTACCCTATACACAGCGATGAAAAATTGGAAGCGTTGGTTTTGGCAGCCTTAGAGGATGGACAGCAGCTTCTGGCACATTGTAACGGGGATGCAGCAGCAGAGCAGTATATTCGGGTTTTTGAAAAAGTAGCAAAGGAACATCCCCAATATACTACAAACCGTCCAGTTATGATTCATGCACAGCTGGTGCAAGAGGAGCAATTAAAGCGGATGAAAGAAATTTCTATGATGCCTAGCTTTTTTGTTGCCCATGTATATTATTGGGGAGATATTCATATCCAGAATTTTGGAAAGGCACGTGCCAAAAGAATTTCTCCGGCTGGAACAGCATTAAGATTTCATCTGCCATTTACCTTTCACCAAGACAGTCCGGTTTTAATGCCAAATGTATTGGAAACCATTTGGTGTGCAGCCAGCCGTGTGACAAAAGCAGGTGTTCAGCTAGAAGAAAACGAAAAAATCAGTGTTTATGATGGATTAAAAGCCATGACCATTCATGGAGCATACCAGTATGGAGAAGAACAGAGCAAGGGAATGATAAAAGAAGGGTATGTTGCAGATTTGATTATTTTGGATAAAAATCCATTGGAAGTTCCAGTGGAAGAGGTAAAAAACGTGAAGGTTTTGGAAACCATAAAAGAAGGTAAAACGATCTATAAACGTAAGTAAAAAGTCCATAGATTTGTCTCGTTTTTTGCACTTTTCCTTGCGTTTCCTTTTCATAGAGTATAAAATTGATTGTAAAAGTGAGACAAAAAGGAGAAGTGTATGGAACGAAAAGACCTGGAGCGTTTTGCTTTCTTATATTTATGTAAAGAAGAAGATAGGGAATTGCTGTTAGGAAAAAAAGAGATGAAGTTTTCCGATTTTGATAGGCTAACCTATTTGGCAGATTTTTTCGGCTTTGAAATCTATGCTGTGGAAATTTGGAATCAGTATGCAGGGGGATTTCAAAAGGAATTTCAGCACATGGAAAAGGTGGTGGAACAAAAGGGAAAGGGGTGCTATCTGGAAGAGATTTCTGTCCAGGATAGATGGCTTTTTGATTTTTGCAAAGGAGCGCCGGATAAGTTTGCACAAGCCTGTTTAAAACAAATGGTAAACCAAAAAGAAGGTGGGCAAAACATACATGGAACGAGGAAGAGAAGTACAATTAATCATTAATCCTGGCTCTACCAGCACGAAACTGGCATTGTTTCAAGGGGAAGAGAAAATGATACAGGAAGATGTGGTTTGGTTCCAGGACTTCAGAACGGGGGCTATGTAGTGGATAAAGCTTCTGCCATGTGCTGAACAGTAGGGCCATGGCTATAGAGTATGCGAAAAAGCAGGGATTAAATTATCAAGATCTGCGGTTGTTGGTAGCCCATTTAGGCGGAGGTATCTCAGTGAGCGTTCATGAACATGGGGCGATTTTAGATACCATAGGAGATGATGAGGGACAGTTTTCTCCGGAACGTTCTGGAAGCGTGCCGGCCCTGGAACTCATTAAACTGTGCTATTCCGGAAAATATACGGCCAGTGAAATGAAGAAAAAAATCAGAGGTATGGGTGGAATGTATGCACACCTAGGGACCAGTGATGCAAGAGAAATTGAAGAGAGGATTTTGGAGGGAGATGCTTACGCAGAACAGGTATTCAAAGCCCAGGCCTATCAGATTGCAAAAGGGATTGGTCAGCTTTCCATTGTATTGAAAGGAAGGTGTGATGCCATTATTCTTACCGGCGGTCTGGCCTATTCTAAAATCCTCACAAAACAAGTAGAAGAATACGTGGGCTTTCTGGCACCTGTCATTGTCATGCCTGGAGAAAAAGAAATGGAAGCCCTGGCACTTGGAGGGCTTCGCATTCTAAGAGGAGAAGAGACTATACACGTTTATTTATGCAGTTAAAATTTCACATAGTGCCCCAAATAAAGCTTCATTGAAAGAAAGTGCAGCAAGACTACCTATGCAGTTTGCCCCCTGCTCTTTTACCAGACCGTAGATTTTTGATTTTAAGTCGTATCCTATCTGGGCTGGCTCTAACAGCTCATAGCAGCGTTCGGCCAAATGATTTTCTGTCAGGCTGAGTCCCTGTGGGAATAAAACGGAAATTTCTTTTTCGATGGCTGTTTCTGGGAGCTCTACTATGAGGCTGGAAGTAGTTTTCTCGTAGGTAACCGTTGCTTGTAAGGGTGCTTTGTCTGCGGTTACTATGACAGCAGTTGGTTTCACAGCTGCAAATACCAGTTTCCAGGATCTGAATTTTGGAAGGATTTCCAGATTTCCCTTGGCTTTTCCAATCTGAAACTTGGGTGTTGCTTCCTTACAAAATGTAAGTTTGGTACAAGCCCAGTTTGCATCTTTATCCTCTGGTGAGTCTCCATCATCTTCCCAAAGGGTAAAGGAACCGTCTTTTGCAGGGAAAATGTGTACTTCCATGGCAGAAGGATTTTCTACGCTGTTGTTGAAGGCTTCCATATTTTGCATGGGAACAATGGCTCCTGCTTTCATAAGAACCGGAATGTGCTCCACACTCCGAAAGAGATTCAACATACGTCCGCCCTGGTAGATTAGACCAGTAAAGAAATCTACCCAAAGTCCTTTTGGAAGCCAAGTTTTTGCTTTCCCCACTTTGGCTTGTGGGTCCTGTTTTTCCGTAATAGGAGATACCAGCAGCTCAGAGCCAAAATAATATTCATTTTTCACTTCATAAGTTTCTCCCTGATCAGGTTCCAGGTAATACATAGGCTGTACCAGAGGAAGACTTTCTCGGCTTGCTCTTCGGTTCATGGTATAAAGATAAGGAATCAGGCTGTGGCGCAGTCTTAAATAAGTTTCCATAACATGACAGGTAGTCCGGTTAAACTTCCAGGGTTCTTTTCCATTAAAGGGATTATCAGTACTGTGTAAGCGGTTAATGGGTGAGAAAACTCCGTATTGTATCCAACGGGCCATAAGTTCATCATCTCGGACACCCATCATATGTCCTCCGATATCATGGCTCCACCATCCATAGCCAATGTTGCTGGCTGTGCTGGTGAAATAAGGCTGAAAAGCCAGACTGTCCCAGGAAATTACCGTATCTCCGGAAAATCCAATGGGATAACGGTGGCTTCCAACACCGGCATAACGGGAAAAGGTCATAGGACGTGTTCCTTTCCAACTGCTGTCCAGAAAATGATAGTGATTTAACATCCACAGAGGATCCAAACCAGGTATTTTGGTTATGCCGCCCTGCTGCCAATCCAGCCACCAGAAATCTACACCTTGCTCCTCCAGAGAGTGATGCAGTTCTTTTAGATAAACCTCCATAAAATGAGGGTCAGCAGGGTCAAACAAAACAGGATGTCCACTTTCTGGGTCTATGCCCATTTTTTCTGCTACACGGGGATAGAGCTCCTCATAAGCTCGAATACCATCTGCAGGATGTACATTTAAAGTAACTTTCATGTGATGTTCGTGGAGCCAGGACATAAATTCCTTTGGGTCTGGGAAAAAGTTTTTGTTCCAGGTATATCCAGTCCATCCACTGCCATACTTGGGATCCACATCATCCACCAGATGCCAGTCCATATCAATAACAGCAACAGAAAAAGGCAGTTCTTCTTTTTCAAAACGCTCTACCAATTCTTTATACTCATTTTCTGTATAGCGGTGATACCGACTCCACCAGTTTCCCAGAGCATACCTTGGCAAAAGAGGTGTTTTGCCACAAAGATGGTAAAAGTCTTTGAGACAGTCTAAGTAGCGGTGTCCATATCCAAAGAAGTATAGATCAATGACCTCCTCATCTCTTGGGGAAATCCATCCATCTTCCGTAAGAACCATGGAATGGCTGTCATCAATGAGAGAGATGCCATGTTGGGAGAGTACACCATGTTCCATAGGCACCTTTCCTATGACAGAATCTTTCGTTGGAGCCAGGCTGTCACTGTAAGCCCCTCCTTGCAGAACATTAGCTCCATCGCACATATCCAAGGTCCTAGCTGTTCCCAAAAGAGTATCAGGAACTTCACCGTAGCGCCATGTACGCCCCCATCCATTTCCGCCAGTGGCTTTTATCATAAGACCATGCTTGGAAAAAGGCTTCTCATCATAGTGTAATTCCAATTCATCTGTGTACAAGATCAGCTCTCCCTTTTGTTTCTGAATCTGAAAATTTGGAACAGGGAAATCTCGGTTTAAAACAGATTGTGTGGCCCGATCCTCAAACCTTCCATGGGGGTGGTATTCCAAGCGGATTAGGGCAGGTGTCAAAACCGTAATGCGATAGGTGTCCCCTTGTACTACAGCTGCTTGGTTGCAAAGGGGATGAGATTCCAGTTTATATTCATTCATTCCCATAAATAAATCCTCCTTTATCAATACATGATTTTTCAAAGTATCTCTATTATAGTATAAAAAAATGGGAAATTCTCCTAATAATCCAAGAAAAAACTATAGTATTTTGACTTTTTCCTGAGAGTGGGATGCATTCTGGTGCAGAGGAGAATTTTGTGATAAAATGGGTGACAAAAGATGGATAAATGGGGAGGAATTTATGAGAACATTGGGAATTGACATAGGAACAACCACCATTAGTGCAGTTGTGGCAGACAGTCAAAATGGAAGTGTAGAGAAGGCTTATACAGTGGAAAATCAGAGCTTTTTAAAATCAAACGCTGCTTGGGAAAAGGTGCAGGATCTACAGCATATCCTTGAGAAAACTAGAACACTTCTGGAGAAAATTTTAAAAGAATATCCAGATATCAAAGCCATTGGTCTTACAGGACAGATGCATGGAATCCTTTATGTGGATGCACAGGGAAAACATGTAAGTCCTCTGTATACCTGGCAGGATGGAAGAGGAAATCAACCTCTTTTAGAAGGGAAAAGTATTTGCCAGATTTTGCAGGAAACCTATGGAAAAAGAGCATATACAGGCTATGGTTTGGTTACCCATCTGTACCAGCATCAGACAGGAAAGATACCAAAACAGGCAGTTGGCTTCTGCACAATCATGGATTATTTAGGGATGGTATTGACGGGACAAAAAGAACCTCTGGTACATGCTAGTAATGCAGCTGGATTTGGGCTTTTTGATGTAAAAAAAGGCTGTTTTTATGAGAAAATCCTGGAACAGATGGGAATAGAGAGTACCATGCTGCCTAAGATTACCCAGGAGATTTCCATCCTGGGAACTTATAAGAAAATTCCGGTCTGTGTAGCTATTGGTGATAACCAAGCCAGCTTTTTAGGTTCTGTAAAGAATCCAGAAAACACCATTTTGTTGAACATGGGAACAGGTGGACAAGTTTCTGTATGCTCCAAAGATTTTTATGAGGCAGGAGAAATTGAGGCCAGGCCATATTTGGGAAATCAGTACCTTTTAGTTGGTTCCTCCTTATGCGGAGGAAGAGCTTATGCTTTGCTTGAAAACTTTTTCCGTCAGTACGCAGAAGCCATGGGAATTGTGGAGATGAATCATTATGCAGTGATGGAGCGTTTGCTCTATGCTAGAAATAGCATGGAGGAAAAATGGAGGATAGATACTAGATTCTCTGGAACTAGGGAATATCCAGACAAAAGGGGAAGTATCCAAAACATAGGAATTGATAATTTTACACCAGCTTCTTTAGTTTTGGGTGTGCTGGAAGGCATGACAGAAGAATTGTATGAGATGTATCAGGAAATAGAAAAAGGACTGAAAAGCCCCAAAACAAAAATCCTTGGCTCGGGCAATGGACTCCGAAGAAATCCTTTCCTTCAGCAGCTTATGAGCCAGAGATTTTCCATGGATTTTCAGTTGGCAGAACACACAGAAGAGGCAGCCCTTGGCGCAGCCATGACAGGGGCTATGATCGTGAGGTAAGAGAGGGATTTTGGAATGATTTATTTTGATAATGCGGCCACAACTATGCAGAAACCCAAGGAAGTGGTGGAGGCAGTAACAAAGGCGCTTTCTTCCATGGGAAATGCAGGAAGAGGAGCACATGTTTCTTCTTTGGATGCCTCTAGAATGATTTATGATACCAGGAGAAAGGTAGCAGAGTTGTTCCATGGAGAGGACCCGGCGCAGGTAGTTTTTACTGCCAATGCTACGGAAAGTCTGAACACAGCAATTAAGGGACTTTTTTCTCCAGGAGATCATATTCTTACTACCCAATTGGAACACAATTCTGTATTACGGCCTCTCTTTGAGCTGGAAGAGAAGGGTTTGGAGCTTACCATTTTGGAAAGTGATGCAAAAGGATGTATTTCGTATGAAGATTTTGAAAAACACATGCAAGAGAATACAAAAGCCATTGTATGCACTCATGGATCCAATGTTACAGGGAATTTATTGGATATAAAAAGAGTAGGAGCCATTGCAAAAAAACATGGGCTGTTGTTTCTGGTAGATGCTTCCCAGACGGCAGGTTTTTTTCCTATAGATGTGCAGGAAATGAAGATTGATGTTTTGTGTTTTACCGGACATAAAGGGCTTTTAGCACCCCAGGGAACGGGTGGAATGTATGTGCAAAAAGGGTTGAGAATCCGACCATTGAAATCAGGAGGAAGCGGAGTGCAAACCTATAAAAGAACCCATCCTGAGAAGATGCCTACTGCATTGGAAGCAGGAACTTTAAATGCACATGGACTGTCTGGTTTACACGCGGCGCTGGACTATTTAAAAGAAACAGGAATTTCTGTTATTCGGGAAAAAGAGCAAAAACTTATGTGGGATTTTTACCAAAAAGTGGTAGAAATTCCGGGGATTACCCTGTATGGAGATTTTGAAAATCAGGAGCGTTGTCCCATTGTTTCTCTAAATGTAGCAGGGTATGATTCTTCAGAAGTGAGTGACTTTCTGGCAGGGGAATATGGCATTGCGACTCGTCCAGGGGCTCACTGTGCGCCGTTGATGCATCAGGCTCTTGGTACGGTGGAGCAAGGGGCTGTCCGGTTTAGCTTTTCTCATTATAATACAGAGGAAGAGGTAGATCAGGCAGTAGCGGCTTTGAAAGATTTGATTGGATAAGCTAGCTGCCTTCTACCAGATTTGTAGGATGATATTATATGATATATTTGTATATGGTTGAATTTATACCATTTTTAGACAAAAAGAAATTAAAAATGGTACCATTAGTGAACAAATAATGCCATTAAAAACAGACATCACTACAGTTTCTTCGTTGGTGTATTTTAAAATAATTGGCAATGTCGTATCTTCACTAGTAGCTCCTGCTGAAGCAATGCAAGTAAAATAATTAAAATGAGTGGCGAGAAATGGAATAATAAGGAAGGAAATAATTTCTCTCATAAGATTGCTTAAAAAAGCGATACTTCCAATTTGTGCATTTGCAAGGCTGCTGATGGTAACCCCTGCCAGGCTGTACCAGCCTAAACCGCTGGTTATAGCAGTACCGTAACCAATAGGTATTTTCAGAATTAGTGAGCAGATAATTCCTCCAAGAAAAGAGCCGATAATAGTTCCTATGGGAATAATAAATATCTTGATATGGTATTCTTTTATTTTAAAAAAAATATCTTTTTGCATTCCGATACTGATTCCAATGAAAAACATCAAAACATACAAAATGATATCAGTATTTTTGCTTATGAGTTCTACGAGCGTTATTTCTATGCCTGACAGGCCATAAAGTAATCCGAAAGCCAATGCGGAAATCATACACAAGACAATCATGACTGTTCCTCTTTTCCTTTTTTTGTGTTATTTTTGACCATCATTTTTCGTGTTAAAATAAAAACGATCAAAATAGAAAATGCTGTTGGAATCAAGAAAAATAGCAAACTTGAGAATCCCAAGGAAGATAAATCTTTAAAAAAATTTTCATTGTTTCCTAATACAACTCCCATAGAAAAAATTAAAAGAAAAGTACATACAACAGATATTGTTTCGCTCATTTTTTTTATGCGCGGTGATAACAAAAATCGTCCTGCTAAAATCCCAAGACACATGATAATTAAAACATCCATATTGATATAACTCCTTTTGTATTTAAGAATTTTAATATTTATCTTATCACAATTTAGTAATAAAGTGAAGCAAATCATGGGCCTTTTAGGAGACATTTAGGGAATTACAAAAATACTTGGATATTTTTAGGGTATGTGGTAAAATGTCCAGGAAATAGAAAACGCATAAATTAACAGAAAGGGACACAGAAAAAATATGCTTGCAGTGATGAAATTCGGCGGAAGTTCTGTGGCTGACCTGGATAAAATCAGGAATGTAGCAGAACAGTGTATCAAAAAATGGAAAGAGGGAAATCAAGTAGTCGTGGTTCTCTCAGCTATGGGAAAGACAACAGACCATCTTCTGAGTCAGGCAGCTCATATTAGCAGTATGCCTTCTAGAAGGGAGATGGATATGCTTCTTGCTACAGGAGAACAGGTGTCAGTTTCGCTTATGGCAATGACTATGATTCAGATGGGTGTGACTGCAATTTCCCTTAATGCATGGCAGGTGCCTATGTATACTTCTTCAGCCTATCAGAATGCAAAACTGAAACGGATTGATACAGAACGTATCCAAAAAGAATTAGATTCTAATAAAATTGTAGTAGTCACAGGCTTCCAGGGCGTGAATAAATATGAGGATGTTACCACCTTGGGAAGAGGTGGTTCTGATACTACAGCAGTGGCCTTGGCAGCAGCTCTTCATGCAGATGTTTGTGAGATATATACAGATGTGGATGGTGTCTATACTGCAGATCCAAGAATTGTGCCAAATGCCAGAAAAAAACAGGAAGTAACCTATGAAGAAATGCTGGAGTTGGCGTCTTTAGGAGCTAAGGTTTTACACAATCGTTGTGTGGAAATGGCGCGAAGATACAATGTAAAGTTGGTAGTAAAATCCAGCATGGCACCAGGAGAAGGAACCGTTGTAAAGGAGTGTACAAAAATGGAAAAAATGTTAATTAGTGGCGTAGCAACCGATAAAAATATTGCTAAGATTTCAGTGTCAGGAATGAAAAATGAGCCGGAAAGTACCTTTAAGTTGTTGAATCTTATGGCAGGAAATAATCTGAATATTGACGTTATGATTCAATCTCTGGATCATAACGGAACAAAAACACTGACATTTACAGTTGCCAGGGCAGATATGCTAGTAACTATGAAATTGTTAGAAGACCACAAGGAAGTGTTAGGTAATGTAGAGATTGCCTGTCAGGAGGATGTGGCAAAAGTATCGGTGGTAGGTGCAGGAGTCAGCGCCAATGCAGGCGTTGCTGCTAAGATGTTTGAAGCACTTTCAGGAGCAGGGGTTAACACAGATATGATTACAACTTCTGAAATTCGTATCACAGCAGTCGTAAGAGAAGATGAGGCAGAAATTGCTATGCGCGCTGTGCATGACCGATTTGCGGAAGAATGGGTATAAGGAATATTAAGAGTGTAGCAATCTTTGTAAAAGAGATAGTGCTTTAGAAGAATGCACGCTGGCTTTTGAATAACTGAGAAATAGCTATACCAATTGCGAAGACTGTACAGCATAGGCTGCTGACAAGTAAATGGTATAGCTGTTTTTTTTATGCGCAGATACCTAGGGTAGCGGCTTCAATTGGGGAATCCTGTGGTTCCAGAAGAAAAATAGATTACCGCATTATCTTCTTCATTATCTACAGAAATACAGGGCGAGGTACTGGGATAATCAATACCAGCCTTATCCCACTTTTTAATGCCACGATCCAAAATCATATTGGCAAAACGATTGGCTTTTTCATTAAATACATTCTAAGTAATTCCCCTTTCCCATATAAGGAAATATTTTTCTCTTTTAGTGTTAAAGTGAATTATACGAAGTTTTTTAGAAATGTCAAATTTAAAATTCTTTAATTGCTTAAAGGGTAAAAGTGTGATAAAATAAAAAACAAGTGTATTACTGAAAAATAAAAAGCAGAAAAGGGGAGTTTTAGATGGCAAAGGAAAAAGATAGTGATTATTGTACAGAGATGTATGAAAGTATTCTACGTTTAGAAAATTTAGAGCAGTGCCGCCGTTTTTTTCAGGATTTGTGCAGCATGACAGAACTGACTGCCATGGAGCAGCGTTATGCGGTAGCTAAGATGCTGTATGAAGGAAAGGTCTATACAGAAATTGGAAATAAAACTAGGGCTAGTAGTGCAACTATCAGCAGAGTTAATCGGATGCTGAATTATGGAGAAAATGCCATGAGGGAAATATTTGATAAAGAAAAGAAAGAGAAGGAAGAAAGAATGGAAGAGGTAAAATGAAACAATTAATGTTAGGAAATACTGCTGTTGCAAGAGGACTTTATGAAGCGTATGGGTTTAAATGTGGCAGCAGAAGGAATCAGCCTTGATTATGCATATGCATTTTTTGCCCAGAGTGGGAACCTGGCGTGTATGATCATCAAAGTGGAAGACCGTATCAAAGCCAAGAAGATTTTAAATAAAAATAATATCCGCATGCTTACAGAAGAGGAAGTTTCCGAACTTTAGGACAGGCAGAGAAAGAAGGATAAACAGACCATGAACATAACTTGTTTAGTTGAGAACCATGCCAAAGGCGATTTTACGCCCAGGCATGGGCTTTCTCTTTATATTGAGACAAAACAGCACAAAATGCTCTTTGATCTGGGACCGGATGAAACCCTTCTGGAGAATGCAGAACGTCTCGGAATTGATCTGGCACAGGTGGATACCGTGATTCTTTCTCATGGACATTATGACCATGGAGGTGGACTGGAAGCTTTTTTGAAATTAAATCAGAAAGCAGATATTTACGTACAAAAAGCGGCATTTGAGAAATATTATTCCCATAATTATGGCAGGAAAAAAGACATCAGCCTGTCTGTGAATCCAGAGGACTATCCCCAGATTCAGCTTTTAGAGGGTGATTTTGTCATAGATGAGGAGCTTCGCTTATTTGTGGTGACAGACCGTTCCAGATGCTATTCCAGTGCCAATGATGTGCTGTACAAAGGAGAGGAAAAAGATGATTTTCTTCATGAACAGAATCTGATTCTGACAGAAGGAGAGCAGACCGTTTTAGTGCTGGGATGTGGTCATACGGGTGTGCTGAATATTTTGAAAAAGTCTGAACCTTATCATCCAAAAGTGTGTATCGGAGGCTTTCATCTGTTTAATCCTACCACGGGTGTTACCGTGGAGGAAGAACTATTAGAAAGGGTCGCACAGGGACTGAAACAGTATGATTCCCTGTTTTATACCTGCCATTGTACTGGAGAGAAAGCTTTTACATTTCTTTCAGAAAGAGTGCCGGGTATGGAATATCTGTGCTGCGGTTCAGAATTAGTATTATAAGAGGTTATTATGGAAACAAAAGAATTTATGGAAAAACCGGTAAATGGTTTGTTTTTCCGATATTTGATTCCCTCGATTATGGGAACCATGGTGACATCCATTTATGTTCTGGCAGATACCATTATGATTGGAAAAGGACTGGGAAGTGTGGCTATGGCGGCATTAAATATCGCACTTCCCATTTACAATATTTTCTTTGGACTTGGTCTGCTATTCGGGGTGGGCGGTTCGGTGTTGATGTCCATTTACCGGGGCAGAGGAGAGAAAGAAAAGGCAGACGCATATTTTACGGCAGCTTTTCTCATGAACCTGGCAGTATGGCTTATTCTGCTGATTTTTTGTGTCCTGTTTATGGAAGATCTTGCCTGGATTTTAGGAGGAACAGAGGAGACCATGCCTTATATCATGGAGTATATTCCATATATCATCTGGGGTATGGGAGCTTATTTTTTCTCATCTTTTCTACAGACATTTGTACGAAATGACGGTGCGCCAAATCTGGCTATGAATGCCGTGATTGCAGGCGGTGTTACTAATATTATTCTGGATTATGTGTTTATGTTTCCTATGGATATGGGCATGGCCGGTGCAGCGATTGCCACAGTAATTGGTTCCTGTCTCACGGTTTTTATGCTGGCAGCACATTTTTTTACAAAGAAAAACCAGCTAAAATGGAATTTCAGAGGAATAAAACGAAGCTACTTAAAAGAGATCATTCTAAATGGAACCGCCAGTTTTCTCATAGAAATTGCATCGGGAATTACAATTTTTGTGTTTAATCTGCAGCTTTTACGTTATGTGGGAAACACAGGTGTGACTGTGTACGGCATCATCTGCAATACAGCCATTGTAGTTACATGTCTCAGCAAAGGAGTCAATCAGGCGGCACAGCCAATCTTATCCATTAACTACGGGGCAGGCTTGAAGAAAAGAACAGGAGAAGTGCAAAAACTTACCATGATTACATCGCTGATTGTCTGTGGTGTGATTGTGCTCATTGGCGTTGTGATACCGGATTTCTTTACCTATATTTTCCTGAATCCGGACAAGAATATCTTAGCCATGTCAGGAGATGCTGTACGGATTTATTTCATCGGGTTTTTGTTTATGGCAGTGAACATGGTGTATATTTGTTATTTCCAGGCCATTGTGAAAAACAGCTATGCACTGTTGTTATGCCTGCTTAGAGGATGTATTCTGGTGCTGGTATTTGTGTATGTACTGCCACTGTTTCTAGGAGTTTATGGGATTTGGCTTGCTTTTCCTGCCGCCGAACTTTTGACCATGTTTGCAGGACATCACTATACGAAAAAAACAGAAGGAAGAGGATAGCCTTTGTGGCATCTCTTCCTTCTGTTTTTTATGATAGACAGGCAATGCTTCTGTCTAAAATCCCCTTCATATGGGCAATTGCGATTCCATAATTGGTCATGGGAACCTGCTGATCTTTGGCACAGGTCTGCCGGAATTTCATTTCCCGGTCATTGAGCATACATCCGCCACAATGGATAATCACCTGGTAAGGAGACAGATCCAGAGGGAATTCTGTACCGCTTGTAAAAGCAAACACCAGGTCTTTTCCTGTATGCTTTTTCAGCATATCGGGCAGCTTCTGAGTGCCGATATCACCGCACTGCCGGTGGTGGGTACATCCTTCCGAGATTAAAACACAATCTCCATCTTGTAAGGAATCCAGAGCTTTTGCACCGGCAACAGCATAATCAAGGCTGCCTTTATATCGTGCAAATAAGATGGAAAAAGAGGTAAGTGGTATCTCCTTTGGAACAAGAGCAGAAACCTGGGCGAATATCTGGCTGTCGGTGATAACAAGGGCAGGTTTTGTGCCTGCCAAATCCAGTTTTTTCAGAGTAGTTTCCAGTTCAGCATCTCTGGTAAGTACCGGGATGCCTCCTTTTTCCAGGATGTCTCGTATGGTCTGCTGCTGTGGCAGGATCAAACGGCCTTTGGGAGCAGCCTTGTCAATGGGAATGACCAGAATAACAAAGTCTGTTGGATTTATCAGGTCAGACACCAGATGGATGTTTTCTTTTTTTGATTCTGCCAGCCTTCCCATTCGTTCTTTTAATTCCTGGATGTTTTTTTTCTCCATGGCACTTACATACAAAACCTGCTCTATTTTCATTTCATCCGGCAGAAGAATCTCAGAAGATGGCATTAAGTCGCATTTATTGATGACAAGGATGCAGGGAATTTTTTTTGCTTTGATTAGACGGAAAACTTCTAAATCTTCTTTCTGCACAGGGGAAGTTCCGTCAAGAACCAACAAGGCCAAATCTGTTTTGTTCAGCATCTGCTGGGCTTTCTGTATCCGCAGAGAACCCAGTTCACCGAGATCATCCAGGCCAGGTGTGTCTATGATGACCACAGGGCCAAGGGGGAGCAGTTCCATGGATTTTAGAACAGGGTCTGTGGTAGTGCCTTTTACATCTGATACAATGGCGAGATCTTGTCCGGTTATGGCATTGATGAGGCTTGATTTCCCTGCATTTCTTCTGCCGAAAATACCAATATGGATACGTTCAGAAGCGGGGACTGCATTTAAACTCATAGGTGTTCCTCCTGGTTTAGAATCTGAAATCTCTCCGGTTATCCTGTTCAATGAGACGGAGATTTTCTAATACTACTGCACGGGCTTTTTCATTGGGAACATTGAAAACTTCCTGTTCGATCAGTTTGTCACCGAGTGCTTTGGTAGCAGGGGAAGCGTAGTCCATTAAGTATTCTTTCAGGGTCATTAATGCATTTGGATGGCAGCAGTTCTGAATCTGCCCGCTCTTACAAAGAGACATGAAACGGTCTCCTGTGCGGCCGGCACGATAACATGCAGTACAGAAGCTTGGGATATACCCCATCTCCATGAGCCAGTAAACAACTTCATCTAAAGTACGGCGGTCGCTGACATCAAACTGCTCAGATTTTGCATCTTCCGGCTCTGGTTCACAGTAACCACCCACACTGGTACGGGAGCCACCGCTAATCTGGGAAACACCAAGATGAAGCACCCGTTCTCTGCACTGTTTGCTCTCTCTGGTGGAGATAATCATGCCGGTATAAGGAACTGCAATTCGGATACAGGCAACAATTTTTGCAAAAGTGTCATCGTCAATACCATTGTCGAAAGCATCTGCATCAATGTCATCTGCATGACGAAGACGAGGTACACTGATGGTATGAGGGCCTACGCCAAAAGCTGATTCCAGATGCTCTGCATGCATCAGAAGACCAGCAAATTCATAGCGGTATTTGTCCAGGCCAAAGAGAACACCAATACCTACATCGTCAATTCCACCTTCCATGGCACGGTCCATGGCTTCTGTGTGGTAGTCATAATTGTGCTTTGGTCCAGTAGGATGAAGCTGCAGGTAACTCTCTTTGTGATAGGTTTCCTGGAACAGGATATAAGTACCGATTCCAGCCTCTTTTAAGAGACGGTAATTGTCTACGGTAGTGGCTGCAATATTAATATTTACACGGCGGATAGCACCGTTTTTATGCTTGATGCTGTAAATGGTTTTGATGCTTTCCAGATAATATTCCATGGTATTGCGGACTGGATCTTCACCGGCTTCCAGAGCCAGACGTTTATGTCCCATATCCTGAAGTGCAATGACTTCTCGGCGGATTTCTTCCTGAGAAAGCTGCTTTCTGGCAATGTGTTTGTTTTTCAGGTGATAAGGGCAGTAAGTACATCCGTTGACACAATAATTAGAGAGGTATAAAGGAGCAAACATGACAATACGATTTCCATAGAAATCTTTTTTAATCTGCTCAGCCAGCTTGTAGATTTCCTGATTCTTTTCTTCATTGGTACAGGCTAGAAGAATAGAGGCTTCTCTGTGAGTCAGACCTTTTCTTTTTTTTGCCTTTTCGATGATAGAGTCAATGAGTGGAAGGTTGTCTTTGTTTTCGTCGGCATAAGCCAAGGTTTCTAATATTTCTTCATGGTTAATAAATTCTTCAGCGTGTTTGGATGCTACATCATACATAACGATTTTTCCTTTCCTAATTATTTTTATTTAAAGAATCACCTCTGTGAGTGACCACCTGATAGCCAATCGCGTGCATTCGTCTTTCCAGATCAGCTCTACATTCTGCTGCTTCACTTCCCGTACAAATTTTATTATCATACAGCAGATAATCTTTTCGGACATTTGCCGGAGAAAGATTGGGCATTACTACATTAGCTCCTGCTAAAATGCCAAGTTCCCGTCCCTTTGGGTCAATGGTTCCAAGGGCGGTGGTAGCAGGGAGTAAAACTTTTGGAAGCAGCAGGCGGATAAGCCCCAGTAAGTATAGAGTAAGTTCTAGAGTTCCTGCTGAGTGGTTTTTAAAAGGCGTTTTGCAATGGGGAATAAAGGGACCGATTCCTACCATCTGGGGATTCAGTTTTTCCAGAAATAGCATGTCATCTGCTAAATTTTCTGGGGTCTGATAGGGAGAGCCTACCATATAGCCAGTGCCCACCTGATAACCAATTTCCTTTAAATTCCAAAGGCATTGCTGCCGGATGGATGCCGAAAGTTGCGGTGGATGAAGACGGCTGTAATGTACTGCATCCCAAGTTTCATGACGCAGTAGATAGCGGTCTGCACCTGCTTCAAACAGAGTTTTATAGCTGTCATAGGAACGTTCTCCCACAGACAAGGTAATGGCGCAATCGGGGAAATTTTTGCGAATGCTGCTAACAATTTGGGCCAAGCGTTCATCCGTAAAATAGCCGTCTTCACCACCCTGTAGAACAAAGGTACGAAATCCCAGATCATATCCCTGAGTGCAGCAGTTTAGAATCTGTTCTTTGGAAAGACGATAGCGATGTGCCTCCAGGTTGCTTCGGCGGATACCGCAGTAATAACAATCATTTTTACAGTAATTCGTAAATTCAATGAGGCCACGAATGTAAACATCTGTACCATAAAAACGCTGGCGAACAGCCCGTGCTTTTTGAAAAATATAATCGGAAAGCAGGGGTGTCCGCCAGCGAATTAAAGAGATCCATTCGTCCCGCGAAAGGGTATGTCGGGCTTCCAGTTTATCCACCAGAGTCTTTAATTTTTTTTCCATAAGGTGTACCTCAGATTTCAGATTTCATAGCTATAGTGTAGCATGAGACTGGGGTAAATACAAGGAAATTTACGCACCCCAGGGAGTTGGAAAAGCAGGCTCCTCCTCCTCTTCTTCTACAGGCTGCCAGGCCTGTCCAAAGTTTACGTCTTTAAATAGGGCTGCCAGGCCAGTAATCTGTTTCAAACGAAGGATTTCATCCTTATCCATACCTAAGTGTCTGGAAATCCAGGCATCAGAACGTCCTAATTCGTGAAGTTCTTTTACAATATTACTCATTAAATCCACATCATGATTTCCTCTGGCTCGATTGTGCCGGATGGTACTGGCCATGCGCTGATCCAGGGATTTGTTAATGACAGATACTGGCAACATACCTTGTTCTCGGTCATAAATATCCTGATTTTCCAACATGATACGATAACGGTGAAAACCATCTACAATGATGTAAAGATCGTCCTCCTTGTCATAATAACAGACAATGGGCATGGTATAGCCGTCTGCCTTAATACTGTCATAGAGTAGCTTCATTTCCGGAGGTGCCACGGCATTAGGATTGTAAGTGTTTGGTTTTATTTTTTCAATAGGTACAGGAATTACATTATAAACAGGGCTTTTAAACATCGTAGTCCATCTCCTCAATACTTTTATATTTGTCCCGAATTAAATCAATGCGGTGTTGCTGTTCACGGGTAATACCAAATCCCATAAAACGACAAGTGTGGTCATTTTTCAGGATACAGTAACACATCCGTTTCCAACTTGGGATATCCTTGGTAGATTTAATATCATCCGTATCATCTGGGATTTTTCCAATAAAAACTACCCTGGATTTTTTGTTTCTGGTGTAGTTGGAGACACCATTTCGTCTTACAGAGTAACCCTTCATCTGTAACTCATGAATGGCTTCATCATCTAGCCCCCCTCCCGTTTCATGCCAGAATTGAATGGATGTACTGAATTTTTTTTCGTAATTATTCCTAAGTCTTGGGGGAAGTGTGCTTAATAAGAACTGGGTGAATTCTTTCCAGGTATAACCCTCTGGCAGAGTTACATTCCGATAGCCCATGGCTTTGGTTCGTCCATAAATACAGGCAAAATTTGCTCCTTGTACACGGCCCACCAGCTTGGTCCAGATGGCGGGGTCAATCACTCGGTACATATTCAAAGAATCCTTAGAATAATCATTAAATGGGGAAGCTACTCGCATCTGTGAAACTTTTAAACCAGCCTTATAATATAAATCATACAAATGATTGTAATCATACTGGAAAAGGTAGTTTGCATGCCAAACATCCTTTGTACTCCAGTCATACAGTGGAGAAGCACACCACACGTCTTTAAAATGTTTTGTAATCCAACATTCACCCTTATATCCCTTTTTTTTGTTCAGAAATCCGCTGTATCGTTGTAGAGATTCGTCTGCACGAATGCCCAGAAGACACACAGTTTTCTTCATATCATGAGACATACGGTACCACCGGCCAAATTGTTTTGCCAAATCTTCCTGATGCATTCGGTAATGATAGGTGGTCATGGGATTATTTTCCAAATTAATGACATAATCCATGTCTGGCATCTCGCGTACCCAGCTTTCCTTTTTCTTGTCATCCCAGGGATACCAATACATCTCATAGCTGCTAAGAGCTGTTCTGGTAGCCATAGGAAGGCAGACCCAGTAAGGCTCTACCTGGTCTTTAATCCGCTGAAAAGTCCTGGTAATGTATTCGGTTGTAACCGTGTACTGGGCTTCAAAATCCTGATGGAAAACACCGATTTTTTTGGAAGGATAATTTTTCTGTTGGTAATCCAGAACCAGATTTAACAATAAACCGCTGTCTTTTCCCCCTGAAAAAGAGAGATAAATGTTGTCAAATTCCTCAAAAATAAATTTCAGACGATCCTGGAGAGCATCATAGACATTTTGTTGAGAATATTCTCGTTTCATAAATTCATACCTCAAAAATTGACAAAATTTTCCAATTATCTCTAATCTAGCACAAATAGAGTGAGAGTGCAAATAAAAAAGAAAATAACCCTTGAAACAAACAATATATTGTGTTAATATCATAACTGTTCACTAAATGTTGAGGAGGAAGAACTATGACAGTTGAGGAATGGCTAGGGAAAGAAAACCAGCTAGGCACAGATATATGGACGAAAAAATATTGTAATGAGGGCGAAGATTTTGAAGCCTGGGTGCAGAGAGTCAGCGGCGGAAATGAAGAAATCGGAAAATATATAAAAGAGAAAAAATTTTTATTTGGAGGCAGGATTTTATCCAATCGTGGATTAAACAGACAAGGAAGAAAGGTTACTTATTCCAACTGTTATGTGATTGCACCTCCAGAAGATGAAATTGAAGATATTTTTGAGTGTGCAAAGAAATTAGCACGTACTTATAGTTATGGAGGGGGCTGTGGAATTGATATTTCCAAGCTGAGTCCAAGAGGAGCCAAGATTAATAATGCAGCAAAAGAGACCAGTGGGGCAGTGTCCTTTATGGAGCTGTATTCTCTGGTAACAGCATTGATCGGACAGAATGGCAGACGTGGAGCGCTGATGATTTCTATTGACTGTTCCCATCCGGATGTGACAGAATTTATTGAATTGAAAACAGACTTGGAGAAAGTGACAAAGGCGAACATTTCTATCCGTATTCATGAAGATTTCATGGAGGCAGTGAAGAAAAATGAAGATTACCTTCTTCACTACACAAGGGAGACTACAGGGGAAGTCATTGAGAAAAAGGTGAATGCCAGAGAGTTATTCCGTAGAATTACAGAGACCAACTGGGATTATGCAGAGCCGGGTGCGTTATTCTGGGACCGTGTGGAGAGCTGGAACCTTTTAAGTAATACAAAAGAATTTTCCTATGCAGGAGTGAATCCTTGTGCAGAGGAGCCTCTTCCGGCAGGAGGAAGCTGTCTTCTTGGAAGTATGAATCTTTCTGCTTTTGTAAAAAATCCTTTTACGGATGAGGCGTATTTTGATTTTGATGAATTTAAACAATGTGTACAGGCTTCCGTAAAAGCTTTAAATGAAGTTTTGGAGGAAGGTTTGCCATTGCATCCGCTTCCAGAACAGAGAGAAAGCGTACAGCAGTGGAGACAGATTGGCTTAGGAATCATGGGATTAGCAGATGCGCTTCTGAAATTGGGATTGACCTATGGGGAAGAAGATGCTGTCCATATGTGTGACAAGATAGGATTTGCCATGGCAGACACAGCAATTGCTGCTTCTGCAAAGCTGGCAAAACAACTAGGAGCTTTTCCAAAATGTAATACAGAAGAGATTATGAGTACTCCGTATTTCTTGGCAAACACCACAGAAATGACAAGAGAATTAGTAAGAAAATACGGACTTCGGAATTCACAGCTTTTAACCATTGCACCTACAGGAACCCTGTCTACCATGCTGGGAATTTCCGGTGGAATCGAGCCTATATATGCCAATTATTATGAGCGTAAGACAGAATCTCTGCACGGGACAGATGTGTATTACAAGGTGTACACCAAAATTGTGGAAGACTATATGAAGCGTTTTGGACTTACCAGTGACAAGGAACTTCCAGACTATTTTGTCACTGCAATGACTTTGGATTACCGTCAGAGAATCGACATGCAGGCTGTATGGCAGACCCATATTGATGCATCCATCAGTTCTACGGTAAATGTTCCAAACAGCTTTACTGTGGAGGAAACAGAAAGCCTTTATACCTATGCCTTTGAGCAGGGACTAAAGGGAATCACCATCTTCCGTGACGGGTGCAAACGAGTTGGAATTTTGAATACAAAAGAAACCAAAACAGTAACAGCAGGCGACGGGCTCAAGAGAGGGGAAATCCTTCTGGTAACCGATGATGTCATTGGTAAAAAACGCAAATTGATCACAGGATGCGGCAGTCTTCACTGTGTTGCATTGTTTGATCCACATACAGGAGCACTGTTGGAAACCTATTTAAGCAAAGGTTCTACAGGAGGATGCAACAACTTCATGGTAGGACTTTCCAGAATGATCTCCATTAGTGCCAGAGGCGGAATTTCCATAGAAACGATTGTGGATCAGTTGAATTCCAGCGGTTCCTGTCCTTCTTATACAGCCAGAAAAGTAACGAGAAAAGACACCAGCAAAGGTGCATGCTGTCCAATGGCAGTTGGAAATGCCCTGATGGATATGTACAAAGAGATGCAGGCTGAATTAGCCCAGAAGCAGCAGGCAAACGAGACGGTAAAGGTGAAAAAAGCTCCAAAACCAAAGGCGGTTCCTGTAACAGAAAGTTCGGAAATCAAAACCTATTGTCCGGAATGCGGAGAGCCATTGAATTTTGAAGAAGGATGTAATATCTGTAAAAATTGTGGATGGAGTAAATGCCATTAATGATTAAAAAAGTGCAGGAATGTGAGATTTCCTGCCTTTTTTATTTTCACGGAACAGCATCTGTGTTACAATGAAAAAAAGCAAAGAGAGGGCATGGGAATGAAATTAATCTTTAAACAGAGACTTTTTTCCTGGCTGGACAGTTATGATATTTATGATGAGCAGGGCAATGTTGTATTTACAGTGAAAGGCGAATTGAGTTTCGGACATTGTCTCCATATTCTTGACAGCACAGGACAATATGTGGGAACAGTGAAGGAAAAAATTCTTACATTTATGCCGAAATTTGAACTATATGAGGGAGAACAATACCAGGGATGCATACAGAAGGAAATAACGTTTTTCAGGCCCAGGTACAGAATTGATTTTAATGGCTGGGATGTCTCTGGAAACATAATGGAGTGGGATTATGAGATTCAGAATCAGAATGGTCTTACGGTTGCGATTGTCAGCAAAGACGTTTTTCGTTTTACGGACACCTATGTTTTAGATATTGGACTGCCGCAAGACAGCTTGTATGTGGTGATGCTGGTATTGGCAATTGATGCAGAGAAATGTTCCAGAAATTAAAGAAGAAAATACAGGATTAGGAGTGATTATAGTGCGTTTGGAGAAAGTACAGAAGGTACTGAAAGAGAAGGGATTTCCGTTTACCTATGTGGAAGAAGACGGCTGCGGAAGTGTGAATTTTGAATACCGGGGCGTGGTATATCATGTGTGGGAATTTTGCGAAGATGGAATCTGGGGAGCAGAGACCAATGTAAGAAACATTGGAAGACACGAGGATATTTCCGGTGATTATGAGACGGAAATCATTGGATTAATCCAATCGTGGAAGTAAAAATAAGAAGGTGATAGCAGTGGAAAAAGAAACGGTTATATCGAATTATGACAGGCAGGTGGATATTGGAAGAAGGATTTTCATGGAGTATGATCAGGATAAGATTATCCGAAAATTCCATCTCCTTTCAGACCATCAATGGATTTTTCTGGATTATCTAAATACCCCTTACAGAATCAGCCGAACAGATGGAACAATAGAAGCATGCCAGAATAACAATAGATGGCTGGAATGCCGTTCCTACGATACCGTCATGACAATTTATGATCTGCTGTGTTATGCAAAAAATGAGACAGCACCTACCTTATGCGGGGAGTGGCAGACTATTGGGAATTTTGCGGTGGGAAGCAGCCCAGGGACAGGAATGTTTACAAAAAAATATGCAAAACAGTTCCGAAATTCTGCAGAAAAATTAAAAGCAGCCTGCAAAAAACTCGGTGGAATCATGCAAAAACCCATGGCAAGAGCAGATGTTACCTGTCTGATTCCAGTCACTTCTTTTTTTCCAGTATTGCTTCAGTTTTGGGATGGGGATGAAGAGTTTGAGCCGGAGCTGGTGCTTTTGTGGGATAAAAACAGTAATCAGTTTTTACATTTTGAAACCATGTTTTATCTTCAGGGAGATTTGTTGGACAGAATAAAAAATAAATTAGAGGAATAGCTTGCAATTTGTCAAACAATTGTGTATGATAAAGAAAAATTGAACAGACGGGAGCTTGTATGACAGGCTGAGAGGAAGGTATGACCTTCGACCGATAACCTGATTTGGATAATGCCAACGTAGGGATACCTGAAATATGGAAGTGTATTTATGGATGGAAGTTACCAAATTAGGAAGCTTCTTTTTTTTGTTTGAATTTCAGGAAAGGATGTGATGAAAGAGAAATCCCGGGTGTGTTCGGGCGGATAGAAGGGGAGCGCCTTGTGTCTTGTATTTCTGCGATGGGAACCCGTGTTTCGGGGTGAGAGGAGAAAATAGATTCTCGACCGCACGAAGCAGATGCTGCTTCGGATTAATACGAAAAGAGGAAAGAAAGATGAATAATTCAAAAGGTTTATTAAAAATGGTAGTTCTCTCTATGCTGGTTGCACTCGGAGTTGTAATTTCGCCACTGTTGCGAGTGGAAGGAATGTGTCCAATGGCACATTTTATCAATATTGTATGCTCTGTTTTTTTGGGACCATGGTATTCTCTGCTTTGTGCAGTGTTGATTGGGGTTATCCGTATGCTGACCATGGGAATTCCACCATTAGCCCTAACAGGGGCGGTGTTCGGAGCATTTTTATCTGGGGTGTTTTATAGAATATCCAAAGGAAATTTAATCTGTGCAGTACTTGGGGAAGTCATTGGTACAGGAATTATCGGTGCTATTGTATCCTATCCGGTTATGACATTTTTATGGGGAAAAGAAGGTTTGAGCTGGTTATTTTATGTTCCTTCTTTTTTCTGTGGGACTATTATCGGTGGTAGTATTGCATATTTCTTCCTGCGAAAATTAGCAGGAAGCGGGATGTTAAATAACATTCAGATTATGCTGGCTTCAAGAAGCTATCAAAATAATAAAGAAGGGAAATAATATGTTTCATCAACTGCTTGAAAAGGTGAAAGAGTGTCACCCATTGATTCATTGTATTACGAATCCGATTTCGATTCACCAGTGTGCAAATGGAATTCTTGCTATAGGAGGAAGACCGATTATGGCAGAACATCCGGAGGAAGTAGAGGAAATCACGAAGACCGCTGATGCATTGATGCTGAATCTCGGAAATATCACAGATGTGCGAATGCAATCTATGAAAATAGCCGCAAAAACAGCAAGGACAAATCATATTCCAATACTTATAGATTTAGTTGGAATTGCCTGTTCTAAATTTCGAAGAAAATATGTAATGGAGTTGCTCGCAGATACGATACCATCTGTAATCAAGGGGAATTATTCAGAAATACATGCATTGTATCATGAAGAGTATCAGGCATCCGGAGTAGATGCTGAAAACAATCTGAATCAAAGCACCATTGCCGCAGAAACAGCTGAATTAGCATTAAAATATCATACCATCGTTCTTGTTAGTGGGGAGACGGATATTATCACAGATGGAAAACAGCTGATTTATATGAAGAATGGAACGCCGCAGCTGGCTACAGTTACAGGAACTGGTTGTATGCTGGGGGCTTTATGTACTTGCTATTTATCTGTTTGTGAAGACATATCTGCGGCTGTTATGGCATGTGGGATTTTAGGGATTGGCGGTGAACGGGCAGAAACAGAAAAAGGCTCTGGAACATTTCTCGTAAATTTGATGGATGAATTATCGACCCTGACTGAAGAAGAAATACAAAAATACATAAAAATGGAGATGATTAAACTTGAAAACCCTTGATTTAAACCTTTATTTTATCACAGACAGTACAGGATTTTCAGAAGAAGAATTTCTGAAAAGAGTAGAATTGGCACTGCAGGGTAAGGTCACGCTTGTACAGCTTCGGGAAAAAAACAGGAGTACAAGAGAATACATAGAACTGGCAGAAAAAGTACACCAGCTGACAAAAAAGTATGAGGTTCCTCTGATCATTGATGACAGAATTGATGTGGCAATGGCGGTCAATGCAGAAGGTGTTCATGTAGGACAAAGTGACATGCCAGTAAAAATCGCAAGAAAGCTTCTTGGACCAGATAAGATTATCGGTGCAACGGCAAAGACTGTACCACAGGCCATAGAAGCCTATGAACAAGGTGCAGATTATTTAGGAGTAGGTGCCATTTATCCAACTACAACAAAGGTAAAGACTGTGCTTACTTCTACGGATACATTAAGGGAAATCTGTAAAGCGGTTCCTATTCCGGCCAATGCCATAGGAGGGTTAAACAAGGAAAATATCCATGTCTTAAAAGGAATTCCCATAGCGGGAATTTGTGTAGTATCTGCAATTATGAAAGCAGAAAATCCAAAACAGGCAGCAGCAGAATTACGAGAAGCAGTAAAAAAACAGTTAGGAATCGGATGAAAGGGAATAAATTTATGAGAAATTATACGACACAGATGGATGCCGCAAAAAGAGGTATCATTACACCAGAAATGAAAGCAGTTGCAAAAAAAGAATATCGTACAGAAGAAGAAATCCGTGAGCTTGTGGCAAAAGGGCAGGTAGCGATCTGTGCCAACAAATTGCATACCTGCATTGAACCAAACGGTGTGGGTTCCATGCTTCGTACAAAAATCAATGTAAATCTTGGGGTCTCCCGTGATTGTAAAGACTATAATATTGAAATGCAAAAGGTTATGGAGGCAGTGAACATGGGTGCAGAGGCCATTATGGATTTGTCTTCTCATGGTGATACACAGCCGTTCCGGAGAAAACTGACTACAGAATGTCCTGCTATGATCGGAACTGTTCCGGTTTATGACAGTGTGATTCATTATCAGAGAGATTTGGCAACCCTTACAGCAAAAGACTTTATTGATGTGGTAAGGCTTCATGCAGAAGACGGTGTTGATTTTGTTACATTACACTGTGGAATTACACGGAAAACAATTGAACAAATTAAGAAACATAAAAGAAAAATGAACATTGTATCAAGAGGAGGATCTCTTGTTTTTGCATGGATGAGCATGACTGGTGAAGAAAATCCGTTTTATGAATATTATGATGAGATTCTTGACATATGCCGGGAATATGATGTGACGATTTCTCTTGGAGATGCATGCCGCCCAGGCTGTCTTGCAGACGGAAGTGATGTATGCCAGATTGAAGAATTGGTGCGTTTAGGAGAACTGACAAAGCGTGCGTGGGAAAAAGATGTGCAGGTTATGGTGGAAGGGCCTGGACATATGCCTATGGATCAGATTGAGGCAAACATGAAGATTCAGCAGAGTATCTGTATGGGGGCACCATTCTATGTATTAGGGCCTATTGTCACGGATATTGCACCAGGCTATGACCATATTACGGCAGCTATTGGAGGGGCTATGGCAGCGGCAGCAGGAGCAGCATTTTTGTGTTATGTGACACCTGCGGAACATCTGGCACTGCCAAATGTAGAAGACGTAAAACAGGGAATTATTGCATCCCGCATAGCAGCCCATGCCGCTGATATTGCAAAAAAGGTACCTCATGCAAGAGATCTGGACGATGCTATGGCAGACGCAAGACGTACCTTTGACTGGGAAAAACAGTGGGAGTGTTCCATAGACCCGGAAACAGCAAAAAGCATCCGTGACAGCAGAGCTCCGGAACAGGAAGACAGTTGTTCCATGTGCGGAAAATTCTGTGCAGTGAGAAGTATGAATAAGGCTTTGAGCGGAGAGTACATTGATATTTTATAAAATCATCTTGTTTGTCAGATTTCTTCGTGATAGAATTGTAAGTATGAATAGTTTATAATAATTTGAGGGTACTTATGAAACAGAAGACGAGAGATATGACCCAGGGGAAACCGGCAGGAATCATCGTTTCCTTTGCCATTCCCCTGATGCTTGGAAATGTATTTCAACAAATGTACACAGTGATGGACAGCGTCATTGTGGGAAGAGGTGTAGGAGTAGAAGCACTGGCAGCACTGGGGACTTCGGACTGGATCAGCTTTACAGCGATGGGTGGAATTACCGGCATTGCACAGGGCTTTTCTGTGCTTATTGCACAGTATTTTGGGGCAAAAGACGAAAAAGGGATGAAAAAAACTATTGCCATGTCAGTATGGTCAGGAGTGGGAATCACACTGATTTTGATGGCTTTGTTTTTAGGAAATCTTGGCAGGCTGCTGAGCCTTTTGAGAGTACCGGATAATATTTGGGAGGATTCTTATCATTATCTTTTTATTTTATTGATTGGACTTGCAGCGACAGCCTTTTATAATATTTCTTCCGGCATTCTCAGGGCTATGGGAGACAGCCAGACGCCTTTACGTGCCATGGTGATTGCCTCGGTTACAAACATTATACTGGATCTTTTGTTTGTCATGGGCTTTCACTGGGGTGTGGAAGGAGCGGCCATTGCTACGGTCACAGCTCAGGTCTGTTCCGGTGCTATCTGTACAGCACAGCTTGGAAAATATGGGGTATGGAAAATAGAAAAAGAAGACTGGAAATGGGACTGGGAGCTAGTAAAGAGACTGCTGGCACTGGGACTTCCGGTTGCTTTTCAGAACGTGATCATTGGTTTTGGCGGAATTGTCATTCAGTATGTGATCAATGGTTTTGGATTCCTTTATGTGGCAGGTTTCACAGCTACAAACAAGCTGTACGGATTGTTTGAGCTGGCTGCAGTGTCCTTTGGCTATGCCACATCTTCTTTTGTTGGACAGAATCTAGGTGCGGAGGAGTATGGCAGAATCAAAGAAGGAGTCCGGGCATCTGCGGTTATTTCTGTAGTCATTGCGGTAATCATAGGAGGGATTCTTCTGGTGTTCGGAAAGGGAATTCTTCAGATTTTTATTTCAAAAGAGGCTGCTCATGCAGAAGCAGTATTAGAGATTGCCTATCATTATCTGGCTGTGATGGCAGCAACCCTGGTTATCTTATATTTGCTGCACATATACAGATCAGCTCTTCAGGGAATGGGGGATACGGTGATTCCTATGTTTTCCGGAATCGCAGAACTGGTGATGAGGATTACCATTGCTCTGACCCTGCCTATGATTATTGGAAAAGACGGAATTTATTATGCGGAAACAGGCGCATGGCTAGGAGCTGCAATTCTTCTGGTGGCAGCATATTACTGGCGTATCAGAAAGATGCACGAAAAGAAATAATAGAAAAGGAATATGGGAAATGCATTATAAAAAACCACAATATTATGACAATTTTACCTGCATCGCAGACCGCTGTCCTGATACTTGCTGTGCAGGCTGGCAGATTGTAATTGATGACATATCTCTTGAAAATTATGGCAAAATATCAGGAACCTTTGGAGAACGCCTTCAGAAATCCATTGACTGGGAAGAAGGGATTTTCAGGCAGAATCAAAGACGCTGTGCATTCCTGAATCAAGAAAATTTATGTGATCTTTACAGAGAACTGGGGGCAGACAGACTGTGCGATACCTGCCGTATGTATCCAAGACATGTGGAAGAATATGAAGATTTAAGGGAGTTTTCTCTTTCGCTTTCCTGTCCGGTAGCAGCGGAAATGATTTTGGGATGTAAGGAGCAGGTTCGTTTTCTGGAAGAAGAGGACGATGTGGAAGAACAAGAAGAAGAATATGAAGACTTTGATATCATTCTCTTTGACTGGCTGGAAGAAGCAAGAGAAGTATTGCTGGAAGTGATACAAGACAGAAGCCTGCCTGTTTCTGCACGTATGCTTGTGCTTCTGCATGTATCGTTTCTCTCACAGAAAGCTTTAGACCAGGGGATTTTGCTGGAAATGGATTTGAGGGCAGAGGTTGAAAAGGCGGTGTCTGAAAGCAGGAAGACAAGTGTACAGAAGCAGGGCGAGAAGGTGTTTCAAAACAAAATACTTCTGCTAAAGGATTTACAAAAATTGGAAGTCCTCCGGGAAGAATGGACAGAATTACTTCATAGATTGGAAAAAATCTTTATGCCCGGGGAGTGGAAGATTATGAGGCTCTCCGAGAAGAATTTCTGGAATCTGTGCAGGAAACATCCAGTCAGAAAAAGCAGTGGGAAATTTATGAAGAACAGCTTTTGGTATTTTTTGTCTATACATATTTTTGCGGTGCAGTATATGATGATATGATTTATACAAAGGCAGTCCTGGCGGTGTTCAGTGTCCTTTGGATAGAAGAATTGTGGATGGAACGGTGGCTTTCTAAGGGAAAGAAACTAGAGTTTCAGGATATGGTACAGGTTGCATATACTTATGCTAGAGAGATTGAACATTCGGATGAAAATTTAAATTTGCTGGAGGAATTTTTTGATACCAGAACCGTATATTATCCTGAAAAAATGGAAGGAATCATTTGGTATCAGTTAGAAAGATAAACCATGTAAACACTAAATCAGGAAAGGAGAAAGAGGATGGATACAGAAAAAAAACAAGTTGAAAAACAGACAGAAAAACCATATTGGGAGGGAAAACAGTATTCCTTTTTTTGTCATAAGGAGTGTGAATTTTTTCCCTGTCATGAGACAAAAGATCCAGAAAATTTCAACTGCCTGTTTTGCTACTGTCCTTTGTATGCTCTGGGAAGTAAATGCGGAGGAAATTTTAAATATACAGAGAATGGTGTGAAAGACTGCAGCAATTGTATGTTACCTCATAAGAGAAAAAATTATGGATACATTATGGGGAAATACAACGAAATCATGGAGCTGGCAAAGGAAAATAAGTAAGCATCCATGACTTCGTTTCTGTGTGTGATGCCGGTGCTATGCTGTGTGATTCAGAGATTCCAAAAGTGAGATGCAGGATGTCAGGTCCTCACAGACGAAATCACAGATGGGTTTTAGATCTTCTGAATAAGGGGTGAGATCCGGCACCATGCAGGAAAAAGCTCCAGAGGCTCTGGCTGCTTTTAAGCCATTGATGCTGTCTTCTACTACCATACAGTCCTGGATGGGAACATGAAGTTTTTTGGCAGCAGTGAGAAAAATCTCAGGGTCTGGTTTGCTGTTTGTCACCTCATCACCGCAGACAGATGCAGAGATCAGATCCGTAATCGTTGCCATTTCCCAGTATTCAGATGCACGTTTCCGCTCTGTTGAAGTAGCGATTGCAAATGGGATGTTCTGCTGTTTCAGATAATTCAGCAGTTCTTTCAGCCCTTTTTTCTCAGGAATAGAATGCAGATCAATATATTCTGCCAGATACTGGCTGCGGCGTGCTCTTGCTTTTTTATAATCTACTTTTCCCTCGTACCATTTCTGGAACAGGGTATTGCAGAAAGCTATGGAAGCACCTCTCATCTGCTGTAATTCTTCTTCACCAATGAAAAAATTCATTTCTTTTGCTGTTTTTATCCAGCAATCTTTTAGAACCCGCTCTGTGTCAAATAAAACTCCGTCCATATCAAAAATCATTGCTTTTATCATAGAGAAAACTCCTTTTATTCAGTGGTCTTTTATATCATCATAACACAGATAGACAAATTTTGCATCTGTTTGTGCTGTGATTTTAGTTGTGATAAGAAGAGAAAACTGTTATAATGAGAACAGAAAAAACACCAGGGTTATTAGAATTCCCTGGTGATGTTTTTTAGCCATTTATAGCTTTTATAGTGTTTATATACGAATGGTATTTTTACAAATTCATCCGTGCAGATAATAAAATATACCCACATAGGAGGCAGCTTCAGCACAAAAGCTGTGAAAAATCCCATAGGGACTGCATAACCCCACATATCGATGGTGTCGCAGATGAATCCCCATTTAGAGTCTCCACCAGACCGGAATACACCACAGATCACGGCAGTATTCATAGCCTGTCCAAGCACATAATACATGTTAATAAACAGCATGATATTGAGATATCCCTGTGCTGTAGCAGTTAAGTCTGCCATGTTCATAAAGAGAGGGCGGAGAAGAAAGATAAAGATTCCTCCTATCATGCCACTGATAAAGGTGATTTTACAGAATTTGGAAGCATCAGCTTTTACAGTTTCCATGCGGCCTGCACCGATGGATTTACCAAGCAGAATAGCACCGGCATTGGCAATACCAAAGCATGACACAGTACCTAAATTTCTGGCGACCACCACAACAGCATTGGCAGCAACAATATCACTGCCAAGATGCCCCATGATCACAGAATACATAGAAAATGCCAGTCCCCAGGATACTTCGTTTCCGAATGCGGGAAGAGAGTATTTCATAAAATCTGCGAACAAAAGTTTATGTCTTTCAAATATGGTTGAAGGGCGGAAGCGGATGGTTTTAAATTTCAAAGCATCCAGCATACAGATTACAAACTCAATGCCTCTGGCAATGGTGGTTGCAAGAGCAACACCGGCAATTCCCATTTTGGGAGCACCCAGCAGGCCAAAAATAAACACCGCATTCAGCAAAATATTTAAAAGCAAAGCAGAAGCGTTTGCTGCGGTAGCAAAAATAACCCGTTCAATGGTACGCATGGTGCACAGATAAACCTGGGAGATACTCATAAACAAATAAGAAAAACTTACAATCTTAAGATAAGGAATGCCAGTAGAAACAAGCTGCATATCATTGGTAAAAATCCGCATCAAAAGAGCCGGAAAAAAGAATGCCAGTATAAAAAATACGGTAGAAATCAAAATGGAAATCCGCATTCCGATTCCCATGATCCGTTCAATGGTAAGGGTGTCCTGCTTTCCCCAATATTGGGCTGCAAGCATAATGACACCAGAAGAAATTCCAGAATAAACAAGATTCAGGATAAACATAATCTGGCTCGCCAGAGAGCCGGCTGCCAGAGCATCTTGGCTGACAAAGCCAAGCATAATGACATCTGCAGAACTTACAGCAGTAGTCACCAGATTTTGCAAAACAATTGGAACAGCCAGACGCAGAAGATTTCTTGAAAAAGAGGCATTTTCGGCTGAATATGAAGTTTGCATTTCATAAACCTCCTAACATACATGATAATTTGCTATATGCAATTATAGTAGAAAAAAGAAGAAAAATCTTCTGATAAATTGATAAAAAACTATATAATTTTGACTTTGAAAAAGAAAAGGAGAAAGAAAAAATGAGAAAGTATGAGGTTGTGTTATTTGATCTAGACGGAACTCTTACCGCTTCTGGGGAAGGTATTACAAAGTCTGTCCAGTACGCCCTGAATAAGATGGGAAAAGAGGAGATGGGAAAAGATTTGAAGGCTCTGGAAGTATTTATCGGGCCGCCTCTTCTGAAACAGTTCATGACTTTTTGTGATATCACAGAAGATGAGGCAGAACTGGCAGTGAAGTACTATAGAGAACGCTATACGGTTACCGGTATTTTTGAAAACCATCCCTATCCAGGAGTGGAAGAACTGCTGAAAAGATTGAAAGAAAAGGGATATCTTCTCTGTGTGGCTTCCTCAAAACCAGATCATATGGTACATATTGTTTTGGAACATTTTCATCTGGAACAATATTTTGATGTTATTTGGGGCAGTGATATTAACAGGCCCAAAATGACAAAAGCACAGGTGATTGAACTGGTTCTGGAAGAACTCGTCTACAAAGATCAAAAGGAAAAAGCAGTGATGGTTGGAGATCGGAGCCATGATGTGGAAGGAGCAAATCAGGTAGGAATCTCCTGTATTGGTGTTACCTATGGATACGGAAACCAGGAGGAACTGACACAGGCAGGTGCATGGAAAATTGCTGAAACTGTGGAAGAGATTGAAGAAATTTTAGAAGGAAAATGATGCAATATGAAATATTATGACATTGGAAAAGAACTGTTTTCTACGCCTGTTTATCCAGGAGATCCGGTACCGCAGAGAAGACCATTTTTTCAGATTAAGCAGGGTGATGGATGTAATCTTACAGTAATCACCATGGGAAGTCATAATGGCACTCATTTGGATGCACCGAAGCATTTCTGTGAAGGAAAAGGAGGAGTGGACACCATTCCTCTTGAGAAATGCCTGGGTATCTGTAAAGTTGCAGAAATCAATGGGGAAGTAACAGGCAGAATCATGGAAAACCTTCTTGAAGACGGAACAGAAAAGCTGCTATTGAAGGGGGAAATCCTGCTGACCCCACAGGCAGCACAGGTGATGGCGGATAAAAAAATCCATTTAGTAGGAGTAGAAAGCCAGACAGTAGGAGAGGGAGACGGGCAGATGCTGGTGCATCAGATTCTGCTGGGAGCAGAGGTAGTGATTCTGGAAGGGCTAGTGTTAAAAGAAGTGAAACCAGGGAAGTATTTTCTGGCGGCACAGCCATTAAAATGGGAAGATGTAGACGGTTCTCCGGTACGCCCGGTATTAATAGATATGGAGTAAGAAACTAGAAAAAGCAGAGAGCAAAAACCATAAAAATGGCATTTTGCTTTCTGCTTTTTAAATGTTCAATTCATTAACAGATCGGTCTTTTTCTTTTTAAGGCAGCGGGATTTACCTGTGCCAGAATGATTGCTACGAACATCAGGATACAACCTGTCATTTCACGGGAAGATAATTTCTGACCTAAAAGCACCCAGCCTGCCAATACAGAAATAACAGATTCCAGGCTGAGAATCAGGGAAGTAATGGTAGGATCCGTTCCCCTCTGTCCAATAATCTGGAAAGTGTAAGCAACACCGCAGGAAAGAATACCAGCATAAGCAATGGGCAGCCAGGCTGCAAAAATAGAAGACCAGTGAGGTTCTTCAAAAAGGAACATCAACACACAGGAAAGGCATCCGGCAAACAGGAACTGGATACAGGACAATTTTGTTCCGCTGACCTTTACTGTGAAATGATCAACTACCATGATATGCATGGCAAAGGTAAGAGAACATAAGAGAATGAGAAAGTCTCCTTTGCTGATAGAAAAACTTCCTTTCATGCATAATAAATAAAGTCCCACAACAGAAATCGAAACGCTGATCCAGATTTTTAAACCTGCTTTTCTTTTTAAGAAAATACCAAGGATCGGAACCATAATGATATATAATGCTGTTATGAAACCAGCCTTTGCAACGGTGGTGTACATGATTCCCACCTGCTGGAGACTGGTAAAGACAAACATGAGGAAGCCACAGGCCAGTCCTCCGATGATTAAGTCTTTTGGGGCATCTTTCGGTGTATTTTCATTTGCAGATGTGCCAGTTTCTTTTTTATTGGTGCGGTTCAATAAAAAAATACACGGAATAAGAACGACTCCGCCCAAAAGAGAACGTACAGCATTAAAAGTAAAAGGTCCTACATAATCCATTCCTGCACTCTGAGCAACAAAAGCCACACCCCAGATAATAGCTGCAATAAAAAGCAGCAGAGAATTTTTGGATTGTTTTGCAGTCATATTATTTCTCCTTCTAAAGAAGGACTGCCGCAAATTGCAGCAGTCCCCATTTTTTATGAATCTTTTTTATGCTTCTGTTTCCAGAGTTTTGTGATATTCCTGTAAGGATTTCAGGTTGGAAACTGTCTTGTTCTGTACTGCATGGATTCCTTTTACACTTGCCAGAGCAGCTGACATGGTAGTAATATAAGGAATTTTTTTGTTAATTGCAGTTTTTCTCAGATAAGAGTCATCATATTTACTCTGCTTTCCTGATGGAGTGTTGACGATTAAGTCAATTTTTCCATTAATCATAGCATCGTGAATATTTGGACGTCCTTCCTGCATTTTTTTCAAGGTTTCACAAGGTACTCCGTTTTCATTGAAATACTGTGAGCATCCAGAAGTAGAAACAATCTTGAATCCAAGTTCGTGAAGCTGTTTTGCAACTTCCAGAGCGTCTGCACGGTCATTTTTATTTACACTGACTAAAGCAGTTCCTCCAAGAGGCAATTTAGAACCGGTTGCTTCCTGAGCTTTATAGTAAGCCATTCCAAAGGATTCGCTAAGTCCCAAAACCTCACCAGTAGAACGCATTTCCGGTCCCAGAAGAGGGTCAACTTCAGGGAACATGTTGAATGGGAATACCGCTTCTTTTACGCCATAGTATGGGTGAGCCTGTTCTGTAAAGGTTGTTACATCAGGACGTTCTCCAGTTAATTCGTAAGCCATAAGTTTGGTAGCGATGTTTGCCATGTTGATGTTGCAAACTTTAGATACCAGAGGTACCGTACGGGAAGCACGTGGATTGGCTTCCAGAACATAAACCTTGCCTTCGCAAATAGCATACTGCATGTTCATAAGACCTACAACACCCATTTCACATGCGATGGCAGTTGTATATTTACGGATTAAAGCCTTATTTTCTTCTGAAATTTCTACGGAAGGAATTACACAAGCAGAGTCACCGGAATGAATACCAGCCTGCTCAATATGCTGCATAACCGTAGGAACAAAGGCATGAGTACCGTCAGAAATGGCATCAGTCTCACATTCCAGCGCATTTTGAAGGAATTTGTCCATGAGGATTGGTCGTTCTGGTGTCACATCAATGGCAGCAGCCATATAGTTTTTCAGCATATCGTCATCATATACAACTTCCATGCCACGTCCGCCTAATACATAAGAAGGACGAACCATCATAGGATAACCAATACGGTGTGCGATTTCCAGAGCTTCCTCCACATTTACAGCCATTCCTGATTCCGGCATAGGAATCTCCAGTTTATGCATCATTGCATTGAATAAGTCACGGTCTTCTGCCATGTCAATAACAGCAGGAGATGTACCCAGAATATGAGCGCCTCGTCTTTCTAATTCAGCTGCAATGTTCAGAGGAGTCTGCCCACCAAACTGAACAATAATACCAAGTGGTTTTTCTTTATTGTAAATGGACATAACGTCTTCTACAGTCAAAGGCTCAAAATACAGCTTATCAGAGGTATCATAGTCTGTAGAAACGGTTTCAGGGTTACAGTTTACCATAATGGTTTCAAAGCCCAGTTCTCTTAAAGTAAGAGCTGCATGTACACAGCAGTAGTCAAACTCAATACCCTGTCCAATACGGTTTGGACCACCGCCAAGAACCATAACTTTTCTGCCATTTGATACAGGTGTTTTGTCTTCTCCAATATAAGTAGAGTAGTAGTAAGCAGTTGGGTCCTTCACACCGCTTACCGGCACTGCATCCCAGCGCTCCTGCATCCCAAGAGCCTCCCTACGTTTGAATAATTCCCATTCATCTGTTTCCAGAAGCTGTGCCAGATATTTATCAGAGAAACCATCTTTTTTTGCCTGAATCAGTAGTTCATCAGGAAGCTCCTGACCTTTGTAGGAAAGGATTTTTTCTTCTTCATCTACCAATTCTTTCATTTGTTCTAAGAACCACATTTTGATGTAAGTCATTTTGTGAAGTTCTTCCAGAGGAGCACCTTTGCGGATAGCTTCATATAAAATGAACTGTCTCTCGCTGGTTGGTTCAGCCAATTTTGTATACAATTCGTCTAAAGTTAGCTCATGAAGGTCTTTCATAAAACCAAGGCCATAGCAGCCTTTTTCCAGAGAACGGATTGCTTTCTGAAGGGCTTCCTTGTAGTTTTTACCAATGGACATAACCTCGCCTACAGCTTTCATCTGTGTGCCAAGTTTGTCCTGAGAACCTTTGAATTTTTCAAATGCCCAGCGTGCAAATTTAATCACTACATAGTCGCCGGATGGTTTATATTTATCAAGAGTTCCTTCTTTCCAATATGGAATTTCATCCAGAGTAAGTCCAGCAGCAAGAAGGGCGGATACATAGGCAATTGGGAAGCCAGTAGCCTTACTTGCAAGAGCAGAGGAACGGGATGTTCTTGGGTTGATTTCAATGATTACCACACGGTCTGATACAGGGTCATGGGCAAACTGTACGTTTGTACCACCAATAACACCTACAGATTCCACAATAGCATGTGCCTGTTTTTCCAGACGATCCTGCAGTTCCTGTGAAATGGTAAGCATAGGAGCAGAACAGAAAGAGTCACCAGTATGGATACCAACAGGGTCAATGTTTTCAATGAAGCAGACAGATACTTTGTTTCCTTTGGCATCACGCACTACTTCTACTTCCAGTTCTTCCCATCCAAGAATGGATTCTTCTACCAGAACCTGGTTAATCATAGAAGCAGCAATACCTCTTGCAGCAACTTTCTTTAATTCTTCTTCATTATAAACAAGTCCGCCACCAGTACCGCCCATGGTATAAGCAGGACGGATAACACAAGGGTAACCCAGGTCTTTGGCAATGTTTACTGCTTCTTCAACAGAATAAGCAGGAGCGCTTCTTGCCATTTCAACGCCTAATTCGTCCATGGCTTTTTTGAATTCAATACGGTCTTCACCGCGGCTGATGGCATCTACTTGAACACCAATAACTTCTACATGATATTTGTCTAATACCCCTGCGTGATACAGTTCTTCACAGAGATTAAGACCTGACTGTCCTCCCAAGTTTGGAAGAAGGGCATCGGGTCTTTCTTTTTCGATGATCTCGGTAAGACGTTCTACATTTAAGGGTTCAATATAAGTTACATCTGCTGTGGAAGGGTCGGTCATGATAGTAGCCGGATTTGAGTTTACCAATACGATTTCATAACCAAGGTTTCTCAAGGCTTTACATGCCTGTGTACCGGAGTAGTCAAATTCGCAAGCCTGACCTATGATGATAGGACCGGAACCGATAATAAGAATTTTGTTAATATCACTTCTCTTTGGCATAAAGAACCTCCATATCTATTTTTCATAAAATTATACTTAATCAGGACAAGTATAACACCTCAAACTTCCATACGCAAGAATAAATCGTAGATTCGTGAAGATATCCATAGGATTTTCTTTACCGGGTTAAAATTTCCTGTTATACTAAGGAGAAAAGATTAAAATTTTATGTGATTGCAAGTAAAATTTATAACTATCAGAGAATATTAGGAGGATTTTCTATGATTGAAGTGAAGAACTTGACAAAATATTACAGCGGTATTTTATCTCCAGCAGTAAAAAATGTATCTTTTTGTGCCCAGCCTGGGGAAATTACGATTTTACTGGGACCAAATGGAGCTGGAAAATCCACAACCATTAAAAGTATTGTAAATCTTCTGAATTATAATGGAAAGATACTCATCTGTGGTTATCCTAATGATTCTATTGAGGCAAAGAAATGCTTTGGCTATGTTCCAGAAGTTCCTATGCTTTATGATTTGCTTACCGTGGATGAAACCATAGAGTTTATTGGAAAGGCTTACCGGCTTGCGAATTACAAAGAAGTGGGAGAGCATTATCTGGAGTTGTTCCAGCTTTTGGAGCAAAGGGGAAAGCTGGCAAAAGAGTTAAGTAAGGGAATGAGGCAAAAACTCAGTATGATTCTGGCTCTTTTGATTCAACCGAAAGCGCTTCTGGTGGATGAGCCTATGGTAGGGCTGGACCCTGCCAGTATAGAAGAACTGCTTCAGCTGTTTGTAACCTTAAAGCAGCAGGGAACGTCAATTTTAATCAGTACTCATATTATAGATGTGGTGAATGAAATCTGGGACTGCGCTCACATTATGAATAAGGGAGAAATCGTAAGA
Source organism: uncultured Bacillota bacterium (assembly GCA_905200905.1). Taxonomy (GTDB): domain Bacteria; phylum Bacillota; class Clostridia; order Lachnospirales; family Lachnospiraceae; genus Blautia. The sequence continues at coordinate 9,801 of CAJKMA010000004.1, read as the reverse complement.
AGTATCCGAAGAGGAGAAGAGGGAAGTGAAACCTTGAAACAGATATTCTTTGAAACCACAACGGAGGAATCTGTATGAAATCATTATTTTATTTATCCATAACAAAATGGAAAGGAACGATTCGGAATCAATTCCGCAGCATTAGTTCCGGTATTCTCACGATTTTTATGATACTTTTATATGGAGGGCTTTTTTTAGCAGTGTTTTTGATTCCTTCAGATGCCGTATCTGAAGTCATGAACATGCAGTTTAACACGGCTGTGCTTATGGGACTTGGTGTGCTGGCCCTTTTATGTGTTACGGTCTTGATGAATAAAAGGAAGGCTTTGGTTTATGATACAGATGCCTTTTATCTCTTTGCAGGACCTTATACCAGAAAACAGGTAAATGGTTTTATTTTGGTGCAGACCTGGTTCCAGTCAGCCATATACGGCCTGATTTGTTCCTATGTCACAGCCATGATGTCTTTTGGCAGTGGTTTTACAGTGTCCCTGCTGTTGTTTTCTTTTGTAGTGTATTGGATGATTATGGCCTTTTTTCTGACCCTTACGGATTACATTTACCTCTGGTCCTTAGTAAAAAAGAAACATGAAATCTGGAATTATATTGTGGTGCTGCTGGTAGTCTTTTCTGCTGCTGCTGTGTTCTTTTTGTCCGTGCAGCGCACAGGCTATGATTTGAAAAATGGTTATCTGGATTTTGCCATGAGTAAAGAATTCTACATGGTGCCTTTTTTTGGCTGGGGAAAATGGGTGATGAACGCCTTTAGTCAGGGAGATTATCTGTCCATGTTTTTGGCACTTGTCCTGCTTGTGGGAAGCAATCTAATTCTTGGGATTTTATTTTTACATTTTCAGAAGGATATTGTAGAGCAGGCAGTGGAAGATGCCCAGTCTGTCAGCGACTATATGCGCAAGGTTCGGGCAAACAAAGGAAATTCCATTATGGATACCAGAAAAGTCAAACGCATCAAAGGGGAATTTCCAGAGGGAGCAAAGGCCATTTTTTACAAAAATATGCTGATGATGCGGAAAACAGGAAACTTTTTACGTAAGCAGGATATTTTTGTGATTGTGTTATATTTTGTCATTAGCTATATTTGTATGCCCAGTAACCGGTTTTATATGTTTTGTTATATGATGATGATTTGGATGTTTGGGCTTATGAATGATGCAGAACTTTTGGGAGATTTGAAAAATTATCAGATTTACCTGATTCCGGAGAAGCCACTGAAAAAGCTGGTATATGCCGTGATTCCTGCCTACTTGAAAATCGGAATCATTCTGGGAACTGCGATTATATTCGCTGGAGTTTTAAATCGTATGCCGGCTCTTGATATTATACAGTATACCTGTATGCTTTTGGGATATGCCATGGTTTTTCTGGCGGGAACCATATTATCTATGCGTCTTTTAAAAAGCCGTACCAATGCGTTGATGGAAAATCTCCTGCGGATGCTGATTATTTTGGTGTGTGCCATTCCTTCCGGTGTTTTGGGAGTTCTTTGCTATTTTATTTTCAGAGATTTGAATATGATTGTGATGGCAGTTTCCATCATTACCCTGGTGTTGAACTTTGCAGTGTCTATTTTCATTATTATCGCCTGCCAGGGCATGATGAATGGAAGAGAAATGTAGGAGGTTGTGATGTTAGGAACAAAGGATGAAATTAGAATTGAACAGGCAGTGGTACATATTTTGGATTCAGCCCTTGGAATGCCGGTACTGTCGGATGTGGTGCTGGACTGTGGTTCTGATTTTTCTGATTTTTTGAAGGCCCATATTTTTAAGGTGGATTCCAGTGATGAAATCAGAAGCTGTACTTTCCAGGAGGAGTCTTTGGTCTTTCATTTGGTAGAAGAATGGGATTCAGAAAGATTTATTGAGGTTACCCAGAAAATTGCAGGGGAATTATACACCATTATGAACCAGAATATTGATATTCCAGCAGCAGATTTGCTGGCAGTGGAGTACAGGGTAGAGAAGCATAAATACCTGGCGCTTCTGAAAATGAATTATAAAACTTCTTATACCCATATGACAAACTCAGACCCATGGGGGAATAATAATGATATTATTATGCAGAAGGCAATTTTACCTGGAGAGACACAGAAGCTTTCAGAGGCGGCTCTGATTGACTTAGAGGCTCCTCAGTATGTGCGCCTGGTAGAAAAAAAATATGATGTGAATGGCGTAAAGACCAACTATTTTTCTAAGTTGTTTTTAAAATGCAGTGGTTCTTTATCTTCTAAGACAAAACTGGCTATTGTGAATAAAGCAGTAGAGCAGGTTCAGAAAAAATATTTCAATGAGTCTGAACAGTTTGAAGTGCGCATGGAAACGAAAAGTATTCTCAATGAGGAATTTACTCAACAAGGTGGTTTTGAGGTGCCAGTGGTAATTGATAAGATTTTTCGGGAACATCCGGAAATGAAAGAGGAAGTACAGGAGAAACTGGAAAAATATAATTTGAAAGAAGCTACTGTAGAGCCTCAGAATCCCAATACTACAAAAAAATTTACCAAACAACATTTAATGACTGATACAGGAATTGAACTGAAAATTCCTATGGAAGAGTATAACAATAAGGACAGGATTGAATTTATTACAAACCCAGATGGGACAATCTCTGTGTTGATTAAGAATATTGGCAGCATTGAAAGCCGTTAAAGGGGATAAATATAAAAATCAGCCTTGAGATTAAGACAGATTCATGGTATAATCCCGACGTAGCGTCTGTTTGAAGTGCTTATGTATTAACGAATTGAAGCGCTGATTTATTAGAGACGAAGAGAAGAAATAGAAGAGGTAATGAAAATGGAAAGAGAAAAATTTTCTTCACGCCTTGGCTTTATTCTTATTTCAGCGGGATGTGCCATTGGGCTTGGAAATGTGTGGCGTTTTCCCTACATAACAGGTAAGTATGGCGGAGCAGCCTTTGTTCTGATTTACTTGTTTTTCCTGATTGTAATGGGGCTTCCCATCATGGTTATGGAGTTTGCAGTAGGGCGCGCCAGTCAGAAAAGTATTGCAACATCCTTTAATGTGCTGGAAAAGAAGGGAAGTAAGTGGCATATTTACCGGTATTTCGGTATGGCAGGTAATTATTTGCTTATGATGTTCTATACTACCATTGGAGGCTGGATGCTGGCGTATTTTGTGAAAATGGTAAAGGGTGACTTTAAGGGCCTGGATGCTTCTGGTGTGGAACAGGCATTTGGCAGTCTTACTACAGATTTGGGAACCATGTTGTTCTGGATGCTTCTGGTGGTAGTGATTGGGTTTGTTATTTGTTCCCTAGGGTTACAAAGTGGTGTGGAACGAATTACCAAGGGCATGATGGTAATCTTACTGTTTCTTATGATTATTCTGGCTGTGAATTCCTGTATTCTTCCTGGAGCATCAGAAGGATTGGAATTTTATCTGAAACCAGATTTTAAAAAACTGACAGAATATGGTTTATCAGAGGTTATTTTTGCTGCTATGGGACAGGCGTTCTTTACGCTAAGTCTTGGAATTGGCGCCTTGGCTATTTTTGGAAGCTATATTGGAAAAGAGCGAAAGCTCACTGGAGAAGCGGTTAACATTTTGGTGCTTGATACTTTTGTAGCTCTTACTGCTGGCTTAATTATTTTTCCGGCATGTTCTGCTTTTGGCGTAGACCCAGGAGAGGGTCCTGGATTGGTTTTTGTAACCCTTCCTAATGTGTTTAACAACATGAAGGGAGGAAGACTTTGGGGAAGTCTGTTTTTCCTGTTTATGACTTTTGCAGCGCTGTCTACTATTATTGCGGTATTCCAGAACATTATTTCTTTTGCACAGGACTTGTGGAACTGGAGTCTGAAAAAAGCAGTACTCATTAATGGAATTGCTATTGCTATACTGTCATTACCATGTATTTTTGGTATGACTATTTGGAGTGATTTCAGTATTTTAGGAAAGAGTATTTTAGACTTTGAGGATTTCCTGGTAAGCAACAATATGCTGCCGCTTGGTTCTCTTGTTTATTTGCTGTTCTGTGTAACACGGTACGGTTGGGGATGGAAGAATTTCTTAAAAGAGGCCAATACAGGGGAAGGCGTATCTTTCCCCGAAAAAATCAAGGTATATCTCACCTTCATTCTTCCGCTTATTGTCCTTTATATTTTTGTACAGGGATATGTAAGTTTGTTTAAGAGCTTATAAAATTTAATAGGAACTGTGGCATGGTATGACAATCAGGAACGGTATTTACCCTCCAAAGAGACATTTTCATGCAACAGTTCTTTTTTTCTGAAATATTTCTTGAAATCAAGGCATATTATGGGTATACTTAATACAGTGACTAAAGATAATGAAAGATAAAGGAGCTTTAGAGCATGAAGAGAATATTACTGAAATTAAGCGGAGAAGCCTTGGCAGGACCAAAGAAAACAGGATTTGACGAAGCAACGGTTATGGAAGTGGCAAAACAGGTGAAGGTTCTTGTGGAGGAAGGAATTCAGGTAGGTATTGTAATCGGAGGAGGAAACTTCTGGAGAGGACGTACCAGTGAGAATATAGACCGGACAAAGGCAGACCAGATTGGAATGTTGGCTACTGTAATGAACTGTATTTATGTTTCAGAGATTTTCAGAGCAGCAGGAATGAATACCAGCGTTCTCACTCCTTTTGAGTGTGGTTCCTTTACCAAGCTGTTCTCTAAGGATAGGGCAGTGAAATATCTGGAAAGAGGTACTGTGGTATTTATGGCTGGAGGTACAGGTCATCCATATTTTTCAACCGATACAGCAACGGTGTTAAGAGCCATTGAAATTGAAGCAGAAACCATTTTCCTGGCAAAAGCTGTAGATGGTGTTTATGATAGTGATCCAAAGGTGAATCCAGAGGCAAAGAAATATGATGAAGTGAGCATCCAGGAAGTTATTGATCAGAAGCTGGCAGTCGTAGATATGACTGCATCTATTTTGTGCATGGAAAACAAAATGCCTATGTTGGTATTTGGATTAAACGAAGAAAATAGTATTGTGAATACTGCACACGGAAAGTTTACAGGCACAAAGGTGCTGGTATAAAACAGAAAAGTGAAGAAAGTAGAGGAAGAAATCATGGCAGATGAAAGATTAGAAGTATATGAAAGCAAAATGACAAAGACCTTAGAGGGACTGAGAAAAGAATATTTAACCATCCGTGCAGGCCGTGCAAATCCGCATATTCTGGATAAATTAACCGTAGACTATTACGGAACACAGACTCCGCTTCAGCAGGTGGCAAATATTACCGTACCGGAAGCCCGCATGATTCAGATTCAGCCTTGGGAAGCATCTTTAATTAAGGAAATTAGCAAGGCGATTCTTGCATCTGATTTGGGATTGAACCCAAATACAGATGGAAAAATTATTCGTCTGGTATTACCGGAACTAACAGAAGAGCGCAGAAAAGAGCTGGTAAAAGATGTGAAGAAAAAAGGAGAGGCTGCTAAAGTAGCTGTAAGAAATATCCGCAGAGATGCCAATGATGCTTTTAAGAAATTGTCAAAACAGGATGTTTCCGAGGACGAAATTAAAGAATTAGAAGAAAAAGTACAGAAGCTGACAGACAAATTTATAAAGGAAATTGAGAAGGCAGTGGAAGATAAATCAAAAGAAATTCTTACTGTATAATATACTGTAAAGAAAGGGAAGGGGCACGTACAGAATTTGGTATTGTGCCTCTTTTATGCGTAGGAGGAAAAAATGAAGATTCCAAATCATGTGGCCATTATTTTAGATGGCAATGGGCGTTGGGCAAAGTCCAAGGGGATGCCCAGGACTTATGGTCATATTAAAGGATGCGAAAACCTGGAAAAAATCTGTAGTATGGCAAAAGAGCTTGGAGTAAAATATCTGACAGTCTATGCTTTTTCTACAGAGAACTGGAAACGCTCCAGAGAAGAGGTTGACGGGCTGATGAAGCTGTTCCGCAACTATATGAAAAAATGCCTGAAGATTTCTGCAGAGAATAAAATGCGTGTGCGTGTCATTGGTGATCCAAGGGCTTTTGATGAAGATTTGCAGCAGAAAATCAAAGAACTTGAAGAATTTTCCAGCCAGTTTGATGAACTGCATTTTCAGATTGCATTAAACTATGGTAGCAGGGATGAAATACGTAGAGCAGTACAGGATATGGCAAGAGATGTGAAAAGTGGTGTATTGAATCCAGAAGAGATTACAGAAGAAAAGATTTCGGATTATCTTGATACCAAAGGACTTCCAGACCCAGATTTGTTGATTCGTACTAGTGGGGAAGAGAGACTCTCCAATTATCTTTTGTGGCAGCTTGCTTATACAGAGTTTTATTTTACAGATGTGCCTTGGCCAGATTTTGATAAAGAAGAATTTGTAAGAGCTATAGAAAAATATAATGGAAGAGATCGCAGGTTTGGGGGAGTAAAGGAGGAGTAACATGTTTAAAACAAGACTTTTAAGTGGGATTGTTCTTGTAATTATTGCTGTTGCATCCATTGCAGCAGGAGGTCCGGTATTATTCGGCGTATTGCTGGCTATTTCTCTCATAGGAGTTTATGAGCTGTATAAGGCCATGGGAGTACATCAAAAAGGATTTACTCCTTTGGAAATGGCAGGCTATATTGGAACGGTGCTTTATTATCTGACTCTATTGTGGATTCCATTGCATAGTTATTCTATGATGGCAGTTCTGTTTGCATTGGTACTGATTATGAGTGTTTATGTATTTTCTTATCCAAAATATCAGGCAGAACAGATTATGGCGGCTTTATTTGGAGTTATCTATGTGGCTGTTATGCTTTCGTACATCTTTAAAACCAGGAATATGGAAGGCGGGGCATGGCTGGTGGGCCTTATTTTCTTAAGCTCTTGGGGCAGCGATACCTGTGCATATTGTGTAGGAATGCTTTTTGGCAAACATAAAATGGCACCGGTTCTAAGTCCGAAAAAATCCGTGGAAGGCGGCGTTGGAGGTGTTTTAGGAGCAGCACTTTTAGGAGGTTTCTATGCCGTTGCTATTTCTGGAGTAAATCCGGCATCTGGACACACACCTCTTATGTATGGAATTATTTGTGCAGTAGGTGCATTAATTTCCATGATAGGAGATTTAGCTGCTTCTGCTATTAAAAGAAACAAAGAAATTAAGGATTATGGTACTTTAATTCCAGGACATGGAGGGATTTTAGACCGATTTGACAGTGTGATTTTTACAGCACCGTTTATTTACTTTTTGGCAACGGTATTGATTTAAGGAGAAAGCTATGATAAAAATTGCAATTTTAGGCTCTACAGGTTCTATTGGAACCCAGACTCTGGATATTGTACGGAAAAATAAAGATTTAGAAGTGGTGGGAATTGCTGCCGGAAGCAATATTGCCATGCTGGAAGAACAGATTCGGGAATTTCATCCAAAGCTGGCTGCTGTGGGTGACGAAAAGAAAGCAGAAGAATTGAGTGTACGCGTTAAAGATACGAACTGTAAAGTAGTAGGAGGTATGGATGGACTTCTGGAGTTAGCTGCTATGGAAGAATCTCAGATTCTGGTGACCGCTATTGTGGGAATGATTGGTATTCGTCCTACCATTGAAGGGATAAAAGCAGGCAAGGATATTGCTCTGGCAAATAAAGAAACCCTGGTGACGGCAGGGCATTTGATTATGCCCCTTGCAAAAGAATATGGGGCGAAAATCCTGCCAGTAGACAGTGAACATAGCGCTATTTTTCAGGCATTAAATGGAGAAGAACATAAGAGTATTGATAAACTTCTTATTACGGCGTCTGGAGGTCCTTTTAGGGGAAGAAAGACAAAGGATTTGGAACACATACAAGTGGAAGATGCTTTGAAGCATCCAAACTGGGCTATGGGACAAAAAATTACCATTGATTCTGCGACCTTGGTAAATAAAGGGTTGGAAGTCATGGAAGCAAAATGGCTTTTCGGCGTGGATTTGAATCAGATTCAGGTGGTAGTGCAGCCTCAAAGTGTGATTCATTCTATGGTGCAGTTTACAGATGGAAGCATTATTGCTCAGCTTGGTACGCCGGATATGCGTCTGCCCATTCAGTATGCTCTTTATGGGGGAACCAGAAAATATCTGGATGGAGAAAGACTGGATTTTGCAAAATTAGGTTCTATTACCTTTGAAAATCCAGATATAGAAACCTTTAAAGGATTGCCGCTGGCTATGGAAGCTGCCAAGGTGGGCGGTTCCCTGCCTACAGTATTTAATGCGGCAAACGAAAAAGCAGTAGCCCTTTTTCTCCAGAGAAAAATTCGTTTCCTGGATATTTATACAATTATTGAAGATGCTATGGAAAGACATGAGGTAGTTTCCAATCCTACCGTGGAAGAAATTTTAAGGATTGAGCAAGAAATATACGAGAGGATTGAAAGTAGGTGGTAAATTGAAAATTATAATTGCACTACTGGTATTTTCTGTAATTATATTGTTTCATGAGCTTGGACATTTTCTTTTGGCTAAAAGAAATAATATTGCAGTGACAGAGTTTTCTCTGGGAATGGGACCAAGACTTCTCTCCACAGAAAAAGGGGGAACCAGATATTCCCTGAAGCTGTTTCCAATTGGAGGTTCCTGTATGATGGTTGGGGAAGATGACGATAATACCACAGAAGGTTCTTTTAACAATGCATCTGTCTGGGCCAGAATATCTGTAGTTGCAGCAGGGCCAATTTTTAACTTTATTTTAGCCTTTGTGTTTGCCATGATTATTACCAGTGTGGTTGGTTATGATCCGGCCAAGGTTTTACAGGTGACAGAAGGTTCTCCGGCAGCAGAAGCAGGGCTTCAAGAAGGAGATGTGATTACAGAATTTCAGGGAAGACACATTTCCATTGGGCGAGACTTGGATTCCTACATGAATCTCCATGGTCTGCAGGATGAGGAGATTTCCTTGACTTATAAACGGGATGGAAAAAAATATAATATTGCCTATACAGCAGACAGTGAAGAACGTTATATGTTAGGCTTTTATTATATGTCAGAGGGAGAACCACAGATAACTCAGGTGATGATTGGAAGCTCTATGGCTGAGGCTGGTGTCATGCCAGGGGATATTATTCGAGAAATTAACGGTGTAGCTGTGGCAGATGCTGAAGGGCTTCAAGAATATCTTGCCGAGCATCCGCTGAATGGGTCAGAAGTCACTCTTGGTATGGAGCGGGATGGAAAAGTTGAAACCATTGTTGCAACGCCGCAAATGACTAAGACCGTGGATTCAGGATTTGTTTACAATATTTACAGGGAAAAGACGAATTTTCTAGGTGTGATGAAATACAGCGCTGTGGAAGTACGGTATTGGATTTCCAGCACCATAGAAAGTTTGATAATGTTTGTAAAAGGACAGTTTTCTGTGAATGATTTATCCGGACCAGTGGGTATCATAGACGTTATTGGGGATTCTTATGAAGAGGCGAAAGAAGAAGGAGCAGTCATGGTGTGGATGCAAATGTTATACTGGGCGATTCTATTGTCTGCCAACCTGGGCGTTATGAATCTTCTGCCGATTCCTGCTTTGGATGGAGGAAGATTAGTATTTCTTCTCATTGAAGCAGTGAGAAAGAAGCGCTTAAATCCCAATGTGGAGGGGATGATACATTTTGCAGGATTTATGCTGCTGATGCTTTTAATGGTGTTTGTCATGTTTAATGATTTTAGGAGATTATAAAAAGAAAAGAACATTTCATCAGAATAAATCAGAGATTTCCTTGATTGATTCTTTGAAATGTTCTTTTTTTGTTTAGGAATAGGTTTTGATGATTTCCTCTGCCACAATTCGTTTAGATACGCAACGGTCCA